>NZ_JAOTID010000020.1 GCF_026163695.1 Shumkonia mesophila
CTCGCCCTTGAGGCGCAGCGCCGTGCCGCTCGGCTGGCCCGAGAGGTCGATATCGGCGACGTAGACCTTGCGGCCGGCCCCGGCGTCGCGCAGCACGGTCAGCACGGCGGCGGTGTATGTCGTCCCGTCGTCGCGGCTGGCCGAGACGATGACGTCGGTGTTGAGCACCGCCGTCCCGGCTACGTCCTCGTGGTCCAGGGTGACGCGCACCGTGGACGGCGCGGCGGCGGCCGTGATGGTGTTGGACACCAGCACCATCGCCGCCGATGTCACCGTCTCGACGAAAGCGCACGGCACGCCGTCGTTGATGTCCTTGGTGAAGGAAGCGCCGACGCCGACGGCACCCACGTAAGCCGCGCCGCCGCCAGTCACCACTTCGAAGGTGCCGGCCGGGCGGTAGCAGCCGACGTAATAGGTGCCCGATGCCGGCACCGTGTAGGGCGACGACAGGGTGAAGGTCTGCCAGCCCGCCCCGGCGTGGACGGCCGCCTGTTCGGCCATGACGGTGTAGTTGCCGGCGCCGTTGTCCCGGTAGACGGCGACCTGCCCGGTGAAGGCGACGGTCGTGTAGACCGAGATCGACTGGATCACGGCGTCGTTCGTCGCCGCCTGGAACAGATCGACGAACTCGCGGCCCGCCCCATAGAGGGTGCTGGTGCGTGCCCGATTGTCGGTTTGCGTGACGTCGGCGACGGTGCCGTAGGTGCCGGCGGCGGCGTCGAAGAGTTCGCCCGTCGAAGCGGCGGCGTCGATCCCCGCCT
This sequence comes from Shumkonia mesophila, assembly GCF_026163695.1. NCBI lineage: Bacteria > Pseudomonadati > Pseudomonadota > Alphaproteobacteria > Rhodospirillales > Shumkoniaceae > Shumkonia > Shumkonia mesophila. The sequence goes on from NZ_JAOTID010000020.1 coordinate 762, forward strand.
GGTCCTCGAAAGCGTCGACCACCGCCGCGCCCAGCGACAGCGCCGAGCGGCCCATCAACTCGGAGATGTCGAAGGCATTCAGGATGGCCATGTCGCGGGCCGTCTGGTCGGCGGCAAGGTTCGGCAGGCCGGTCAACTGCGACCCGTCGATGGCGGGAAGCTTGCCGGCTTCATCCAGCATCACGACATTGCCTGCCGTCGTTCCCGTGTTCTTGAAGGCCGCGGTGCCGAGGCCGGCCGGCGTGACCACGCCGGTCGCGGTGTTGATCGCGAAAATGGCCCGCCACTCGGCGCCGTCATACATCTTGAGCGTGATCGTGCCGGCCACCGAGGTATCGGCCCACCACTTTCCAGCCACCGGGTCGGCCGGCGCCGTCGTGCCGGAAAAGCTGCTGGCCAGAGCCGCCAGCGCCGCATTCAGCATGAGGGTGTATTCGGCACCGCCCTTGCTGTCGTCGATCGTCAATGTCGCCTGGGACATCAGGTTACCTCCGCCGCCTCGACCCTGAACTGGTCGATGGTGATCTGCTGGTTTGGGTTCGTGGTGGTCAGCCGGATGCGGGGCTCGACGCCGCGCGTCTCGTACTCGCCGGCCTGCAAAGCCTCCCAGGCCGACCACGCCGGATCGCCCGCCGGATCGTCCGGCGTGGTGCGGATCTCGACCCGGGCATCGGCCTCTCCGGCCGGCGCGCCCAGAAACGTCGGCCAGTCGCGCACCGCGCCCACTCGGTCGCGGATGGTATCGAGCAGGTTGACCGACAGCACGTCGAGGAGCGCGGTCAGCCGGACGCGCCGCACCGAGCCGAGGTCGAGGCCGCCGGCCGGCGTGAAAGTTCCGGCCGCCACAATCCCGCCGAACGCCCCGAAGTTGCCGACGTCGGCGACCACCGGCATGTCGGCCACCGCCCCGGCGCCGGCCAGCCGCAGGCTGCCGCCGCCCGCCACCGTGCCGTCGTGGGCGCCGATCCAGTCGGGATCGATCTGCATGACGCCGACCGGCGAATAAAGCAGCACGGCGGCCTGGTCGGTCGAGACCTCGGCGGCCGTCTCCGAAACCCGCTTGCCGGAATCCCGGGCCAGCACGTAGTAGGTTCCGGCCCTGAGCGGCGCCACCGCCTGCACCGCCGCGCCCGGCAGCGGGTCCATAATGCTGGTCGACTTGGCGATGCCGCCGCCCGTCGCCGAGTGGCGGATGAGGATGTCCCCGCCGATCCGCACGTCGAGGCCCGGGTGCGGGCTCCACGTCAGGATGGCCAGGCCGCCGGCCCGCGCCAGCGACAGGCCGGTCGGAGGTACCGGCAACGCGGCCAAGCCCCACAGGGTCTTGGACAGCGTGGCCCATGGCCCCCGCCGCCCGAAGCCGTCGACGCAGCGCGCGCGCACCGTGTAGGCGCCCTTGCCGACGTCGCGCAGTTCGACCGGCGGCGCCGTCACGAAGCCGAGCGGCGCAAAGGTTTCGGTCGGCCGCTTCACCTGGATCTCGATCCAGCGCACGCGTACGTCGGTCGGCGGGCGCCACGACACCGAGGCGCCGCCGGCGACGCCGGGGCCTGCCTGGTAGAGATACTCGGTGACGTCCAGGTCCTGCGGCGTCGGCAGCGGGCCGGTCGGCACCAAGCTCGTGCGGGCCGGCTGGAAATCGGCCGCGTCGTCCACCGCCTCGTGCAGGCCCGGACGGTAGGTCAGGCAGTCGAACTGGGTGACGCCGTTGCCCTTCTCGGCCACCGTGATGACGCGGGCGTATTCGGGCTCGATCTCGCCCGACCACATCATCCAGACGGCGCCCTCGACCGGCACAGCAGGCAGGTCCTCGGACAGCGTCAGCACGGTCGCCGCGCCGGGCCCGTTCGCCACCACGCGATCGGCGAGGCCGCCATCCGGCAGCCGGACCGACACGCCGTACGAGACGCCGGCTTCCAGGTCCACAGCGGCGTCCAGCGTCAGCGACGACACGGTCGCCGCCGCCAGCCGGCCACCCCAGCGGGCGCCCACCTCCTCGGCGTCGCGGATCCGGATCACGTTGCCGGGCCGCAGGTCGGTCAGGTCCTCGCCGCCGGCGAAGATAATCGGATCGAGATCCTGCGAAGCCAGCAGCCAAGCGCCGACGCGCCGCGCCTGGCCCCGGCTGTTACAGAGGAAGGCCGCCACCTGGGCCGGCTTGTAGCCGAAGCGGCGGATCGCCGGGCCGTCCTCCACCACCTCGAAGGCGACGCGGCCGACGTCGGCCGGGTCGTTCCAGGCGACGATGGCCGCCGTCGGCCTGGCGCGCAGCTTGCTGCCCGGCCGCTCGAACCGGCCGCCGACAACGTTGGCGTTGGTGACCAGGCGAACGGGATCGAGCGGCCGGTCGCACGAGGCCATCATGCCGCCGGCGCCCCAGAAGGCCATGCCCCGGAAGACCGACGTCAGCGTGGCGAGCACCGCGATGGCGTCGCGACGCGCCTCGATGACGCCGTTCATGGTGAAGCGAGGCTCCTGGCCGCCGAAGCCATCCGGCACCAGGCCGTCGCAATAGCGGCCGATCTCGTAGAGGTCCCACTTTAACTGCGAGAGCTGGGCCGCCGACACGAAGCGGCCGAGGCCCCACAGCTCACGCTGGCAGATGTTGTAGAACCCCCAGGCCGGATTGTCCGTCCAGTCGACCTTGAAGGTGCCGTCCCACAGGCCGTCGTAGGCGCGGGTGCGCGGATCGTAGTTCGACGGGATCTGGAAATCGGCGAGCCCCCAGACGTCGTAGGAGCGGCCGGGGATGGTGTTGCCGAACTGCTCGGCGTCGGCCTCGATGCCGATGACCGCCGAATAGGGGTACGACAGCTTGGATTCGGTGAGCAGGGTGACCGACGACACCCACGTTTCGTTCTTGAGCGCGGAGTCCTCGGAATCCGGCGTCGAGCGGAAGACGCCCCACTCCCACGAGCCGGCGGCAGCCGGCTTGGCGACCCGATAGCCCAGTTCGGCCGGGGCCGTGTTCTTGTCCGTGATGGCGACGTCGTGCGCAGTCTCCCACTCGCCGCCGGCCGGGCGGCGGCGCACGGTGAACGCCACCGATGTGCCTAGCAGGTCGCCGTTCGTCCTGTTCTGCGAGACCAGCGCCGGGAACTGGATCTTGATGCGCACGGCGTCGACGTCGGCGTCCGTCACACCGCGGATGACCGGCGCGTCGGCCTTCACCCGCACGCCGATCGCCACTTCCTCCTCGACCTCGTCGAAGCCGGGGATGGGATCCTGGTCGGGCGAGCCCAGACGCTCGCGGATGGTGATCCCGCTGAAGTTGGCGCTGCCGTCCGCCGCCTCGACGGGCGTGCCGTCGATGATGACCGACTTCAAGCCGTCGACCAGGCCGCCGATCGCGCCCTCGCCCAGCAGGTCGAGGATGCGCGCGACGTTCTTGGTGCGCAGCGTGTTGGGGGCTTCCTGGGCGACACGGCCCTCGCCGCCGCCGCCCTTGCCGCCCTTGCGGCCGAACGCCTGCGGGCGCGGCCCGCGCCGGCTGATGGGGTCCGCCATGATCGATCAGGCCTCTATGCGCTCGGCCGTCATACCGGCCGAAATGACGCGCGAGCCGACGATGGCCCGGCCGATGATCAGCGGCACCGGGCCGCCCTGCTCGGTGGTATTGACGGGCCCATTGAAAAGGAACGAGGCCCGCTGGTCGGCGCTCTCGAACTGCCCGAAGTCCTGCACGCCTGGAACCGGCGTCAGCGCTTGCGCGATGCCGCCCAGGATCATCGAGGCGCCGAACATCGCGATGTTGGCATAGGTCACCTCGAGGCCGATGCCGGCGACGGTAAAGGCCGTGGCCCCCATCCCCGTGCCGGCAACGGTGCCGCCGCCCGCCGCCGCCACGGCAACCGGCGCCGCATAGATCGCCACGACCATCAGCGCGGCGCCGATGATGACCTTGCCCACTCCGTTGCTCTTGCCGCCGGCGGCGACCGGGTGGATATCGACCCGCCCGGCGGAGCCGATGGTCATCCTCAGGCCGTCTTCGTCGACCTCGCGCGATCCCGCCAGCACGCGGAATTCGCCCTCGGCAATCGCCTCGCGGAAGCCATCGACCTGAAACAGCGCCCGCACGGCCTCGGCCGGCGTGACGATGTCCAGACTGAAGGGCCCGCCGAAGCGGGCCAGGGAACCGTGCAGGTGTACCTCGGTCAGCGGCATGTCGGCTCTCGCTCTGGTCGAAGGGCGCCCGATGGCGTAAGATCGCTCCCCTGATCACGCATCGGAGGAACGTCGATGGCCAACAAGCGGAAGGCATGGCTCTTGATCGTCGCCGGCGCGCTCGCCCTGGCGGCCTGCGGCGGCCCGTCCGGCAACAACTTTCCCGTCCCGCTGGTCCTGTCGGACGGCGCGCGCGGCTACAGCATGCGTGGTTACGTCTCGTACACCAGCTCCCGTGAAACCGCCGTCGATGAGGTCACCGGCCGGATGACAACCGCCTGCGGCGGCCCGGTCGAGATGAAACTCCTGGACCTCAGCCGCGCCGATTCCATCGGCGGCGTCCCGCACTTCCTCTACGAGGCGGTGGCGCGCTGCCTGCCACAGACCAGCAAAGCCTCCTAGCGACCAGCCTCGTACCTCAGCCAGTGCGTCACGTAGGTCTGCCAGCGGCTGCCCGGCTCGCGGCAAGACAGCCGTGTCGGGTCGACGGGCAGCTTGGCCGTCAGGTGGTGGAGGATCTCGCCGTTACCCAGGTAGAGGCCGCCGTGGTTGGGCACCGGCGACTTCGGCGTCTGCGCCAGGAAAACGTCCCAAGGAGCCTGGCGTTCCCCTTCGGCCAAACGGCGGAAGCCGGCCCTGGAAAACCCCTCGCGGTAGAGGTCGGCGCCGTTCCGCCACCACTCCCAGTCGCGCGGAAACTCGGGCAGCACGATGCCGCGCTCCAGCCGGTAGGCGTCGCGGATCACGCTGTAGCAGTCGGTCACGCCGTGGCGGAAGCCGCGTCCGACCAGCGGAGCGATCGGCGCGCCGTCGCCGAAGACGACCGGCGGCAGGCAACCGCGGCCATCGGTGCTGACCAGGACCCACGGCACGGCCGTCGCCACCTGCTGGCGCATGTCGTCACCCGACGGGCAATCCGGCCCGCCGGGGTGGGAATGCACGATGGCCTCGACCGGCGAGAGGGAGGCCAGCCGGCGGGTGGCGATGCGGAAGGCCTGCGTCCGGTCGGCCGCCACGTTGCGGCAGCGCACGTATGCGCCGCCCTTGATCACCCCGCAGGCCTCGGCCGGGAAGGCGGACAGCGCGTGGGCGCAAATCGCCGCATGCGCCTCGGTCGACAGCAAGAAACCGCCCATCACGACCTCACCTTCGCCACGCCGGGGAAGCCGCCGAACGGGATGGCCCCCGTGGCGGCGAAACGCAGCTCGCAGTCGCGCAGCTGCTTGCCGCAGCGGTCGGCCGCCGGATCGGCGACCGTCTGGCCGCGCTCGTTGAAATACGCCGCCCCCGTGTACGGGCAGAACACGTGGGCATAGTCGAAGGCGCCGGTGGCCGCGTCCCACAGCCGGTAGGTGAAGGGGCAGTAGTCGCGGATGATCACCCGGCCCGGAAGCTGCACGCCCGCCTGGTCGACCGGCGAGGCCAGCACGACCGTGATGGTGGCGCCGTCGATCGGCCGGCGCACCTGGTCGACCGCCCAGATCTCGATGGGCCAGTGAACCGAGCCGTCCGGATCATCGCCGTCATCGAGGTGCATGCGCTTGGTGCGGATGCGCTCGACCATGGCGCCGCGCAGGTTGTCATACTGCTTGAGCAGCGAGACGATGGAGAGCGACGTACGCGGCAGGGTGAGTGTCGGCTCGACCGGCGAACCCTCGCCCGTCCACGAAAACCCCTCGGCCTTGACGTCGACCGGCGCGTATGTCACGCCGTCGAAGGATACCGGTTGGCCGTCCGGCAGCACGTGGCGGGAGAAGCACACCTTCTCGGCCTCGCCGAAGGCCGAAAGGTCGAGCCGCCACAGTTCGACCGTGGCGTCCTGGGCAAGCTTCTGGGCCTCGGCGTGCGGGATGGTCACAGTACCACCTCCTGCCACTGGGCGGTCACCGCATAGGTGCCCGCCTTCAACCAGGTCTTGCGCCACGCCGTGCACTTCCACTGCCGCGCCACCGCGTTGCCCGGAAGCTGATAGGTGAAGCGGCCGACGCCGGCCAGGCCGGCGAAGAAGGTGACGATGGCGTCGGCGTCCGCCTCCGTGAGTTGCATCCAGGCGACCTGGATGGCAGCCAGCATGGTGTTGATGCCGTCCGGGCTGTCCTGGCTGTAGCCGTCGCCGAGGGAGACCGACTGCACGCGCGGCGTCACATCCTCGGTGAGGCCAACCGACGGCGCGCGCGGCGGGGTGAACGGAACGGCCATCCTCCTACGCCTCCCCTTACACCATCCGTTGGCGGTTGAGCAGCCCGCCCGGCCGCATCTGCTTTTCGGCGGCGGCGATCAGGGCGGCGTTGGCCTTCTCCTCGACCAGCTTACCGAGCGCGTTGAGCGCGGCCGGGTCCATCGCGCCCGAACCTTTACTCTCCAGGTTCACCGTGACCGGCGAGTTGATGATCACGTCGCCGGCGGACGCCGCCGACAGCAGGCGGTCGGCATTGTCCATCTGCCTGGGCGTGAACACGCCCTCGTCGCGCCTGAGGATGGCGGCGAACTCGTCGCGCTTGAGCCAGCCGTCGTGGAGGCGCGGCGCGGCGCCGTACAGCGCGGAGGGTACCGCGCGCCGGGCCGGGGGAGGCGTCCCCACCTTCCAGCCGGCGTGCCCCACCGCCACCGGAGTGATCCCGGCATCGGCGATGCCCGCCGATCCGCCGCCGCCCCAAAGGCCGCCGATCCACGAGGAGAACCCGGCGGCCAGCGGCGCCGTGACGCTCTGGCGCAGCAGGATGCGGGCCATGTCCATGGCGAGGCCGCGCAGCACATCGCCGAGATCCTCCGCCTGGAGGATGGCGTCCTCGAACGCCGAGGAGAATGACATCCCCATGTCGGCGCCCATCCGCTTGACGGACTCCGTGCTGTCCTTCAGGCGGTCGAGCTCGGCGCGCTGTTCGCCCAGCTTGCGCGCCGCGTCGTCGATGGCCGTGATCTCGGCGGGCGACAACTCGGCGCCGGCGCGGCGGTACTGGTTGACGAGGTCGATCTGCGCCTTGACGCGCGCGTATTCCTCCTCGGACTGGCGCAGCGCGGCGATCAGCCGCTCGTTGTCCGAGATCTCCTGCTCGATGCCGTCGGCGATCTCGCCCTGCTTGAGCAGCTTCTCGTATTGGGTATCGAGATAGGCGCGCTCGATGTCGTTGACCGCGCGCAGCCCCTCGGTGGCGTCCCAGTACCGCCCGGAAAGGTAGGCGATCATCTCGCCGGCATCGCTGTCGATGCCGACGCCGGCCTTCTTCAGGTCGTTATAGACGGCCTGCTCGCGCGCCGTGCGGCCGAGCTGATCCTCCTGGAAGCGGAGGTCTTGGAGAACCTTGTCCGCCTGCTCGGAGATCCGCTCTCCCGCCCCGCCGCCCGCCCCTGCACCGGCGGCGGCCCGCTCGGCATCGCGCCTTTTAACCTCGTCGGCGACGCGGTTGTACTCATCCAGGATTTCCTGCGCCTTCGCGCGGGCCGCATTCACGGCCTGCCCCTGCCGGTCGAGGGTCTGCCTCGGCGCGCCGGCCGCCGTGAAGGCGCTCAACTTCCCTTCCTGCCCGTCCAGCAGCTTCCGGTATTTATCGTATTCCGCCGCCAGCTCACCCAGGCGCTTCCGCAAGCCACCCGAGGTGGCGTTCTCGACGTCGCGCCAGTTGTCGGCCACCTCGCCGATCCATTTGGCGACCCCCGCCCAGGCCTCCGCCAAGTCGATCAGCAGGGGGGAGAGGGAAATCAGGGCGCCGTTCATCTGCGTGTCGATGATCGTCTGCATCGTTTGCAGCTTCTTGTTGGCCTCGGAGGCCTGCCGGACCATGCTGGCGTCCAGCACCGCGCCCATGTCGCGCGCCTCGGCCCGCATGCGGGCCAGCGCCGCCGAGCCCTGGCCCAGCATGCGCACCATGACGGAGCCTTCCGCCTCGAACAGCTTGGCGGCCAGGGCGTTGCGCTGGCTCTCATCGGCGATCGCGGCGAGGCCGTCGGCGACCTCCGGCAAGATATCCTCCAGCGTCTTCGCGTGGCCGGTGGCGTCGAAGATGGAAATCCCCAGCTGCTTGAATGCCTCCTTGGCCTCGCCGCGGCCGAAGTTGGCGATCTCGCCGACCCGCCGGCCCAGGCTGGCCAGCGACTTCTCCAGGGTGTCCGCGCCAACGCCGGTCTGCCCGAAGGCATAGCGGTATTCCTGCAAAGCCTCGACGCCGACGCCCAATTGCCCGGCGCGCTCGGCCAGGGCGCCGACTTCCCTGGTCGCCTCCGCCGCCGCCCGCGTCGTCTTGACGATGGTGGCGGCGATGACGGCGATGGCCGCGCCGGCGATGAGGCCGGCCGGGCCGAGCGCGATGAGGCCGGCACCAACGGCGCCGAGCGCCCCGGCCTGCGCCGTCATACCGGCGCGCACTTCCTTGCTCACCGCGTTCAACGCCAACAGGCCGCGCGAGGCCGGCTGGCTCTGCTTCTCGATCCTCGCCAGCGCCTTCTGGCCGTCCTCGCCCAACGCCATGAGGGCGCGGCGGACGACCTCGCCATCCTTCAGGCTCAGCCGGATGGAGACGCTACGCTCGGCCATCGCTCACTCCATGAAAAAGGGCCGTCCGGCGAAGGGCGGCCCCCGACTTGTCATGCCCGGATTTCAATCGGACGTGTCGCCGTCCCGGCGGTTCATCGCGCGGACCATGCCTGCCTCGCCGTACGGCAGCAATTCCGCCATCGCCACCCCGTCCAATCCCAGCGCCCCGGCCATCGCCAGCGCCGCTGCCATATCGAGGCCAATGACGGCGCCGCCGGCGGTTACCCGCAACTGTCCGTGACTGGACAGCATCAGGCTCCAGGCCTGGTTTCCCTCTTCGGTTTGCGGCCGGTGGAGATGGTAGGCGCACGGCCGCCCCCCCTCGCCGAGGCCGCCGTCGGCGCACGGACTCCCGTTGTCGCGGCACCCTTGGCAGTAGCGCGGCCCGCCGCCGAAGTGCCATTCGGCGAGGGCCGCGATCCGTTTCCCTCCGATACCACGGCGGCCACCGGCCGCGTGTAGGCGACGAGAAACGCCTCGGCGACGTCGGCGATCATCATCAGCTCGTTGACCGCATTCTCCGTCACCTCGGCCGCCTCGCCGCTGGCGTCGAGCACGCCCTCCCACGCGAGAATGGCGAAGCGGGCCAGCGCCTGCGCGTAAAGGAACTGCGACAGGCCGGCCACCGCGTCGCCGTCGGTGAGATCGGGAAGGCCCTCGATGATGCCTCCCGCCGCCGACACCTCGGCGTGCTCCTCGCACAGCTGCCGGGCCAGCCGCATGCCCCGGCCGCGCGCGGCCTCGTAGATCGCCGTCGTCAGCGGCCGAACGAAAAGGCGCAAGCCGTGCGGCATTCCTTCCAGCCAGTACGGTTTCTTTGGTATGTCCAGACGGATCATTTATGCCCACCTTTCATGGGGAGAATAGAACGCGACAAGCCTCTGAAAATCAAGCGTTTTCTTCTGGCGTATTACTTCGGATGTTCATCCGTATTCATCGCGATCAATTCCCCTATTCCTCCGCATATCTCGTGGTTTCTTTCGAGACGCCATTTCTTTTACGGAAACACCGTTTGGTTTTTACCGACAAACTCCTCCGGGTTCGATGGCGCGAACCGGCCCCATGCTAACCGTTTTCGCGAACTTGCACGAAAACCGTAATCATAGACGGTTGAAAACCTGCGTTTGCCAATGCCGGAATTCCCTCTTTCCGGCAGATTCAACCCATGATCACACCCGCACAATGCCGCGCCGGCCGCGGCCTGCTGAACTGGACCCAAGCCCAACTGGCCTCTCGCGCCCATGTCAGCGAGAGCACGGTCCGCCATTTCGAGAGCGGCCGTCACGTCCCGACCCACAACAACCACAAGGCGATCGGGCTCGCCCTTGAGGAGGGTGGCGTGGTGTTTCTGCACGACTCGGACGTGTACGGGCCGGGTGTCCGCCTCCGCGACCGGGAGGAATAATCTCCGGCCCAACCTGGCCCGCCTAATACCCCGCTACGTCGTTGTGAAGCGTGGCGCGCAGCATGTAGCCGGCCGAGGCGTCCTTGGCGGCCCGCCAGTCGTAGGTGGCGGAGACGCCGCCCGGACCGCTGACCTCGTGCTTCTTGCGCGGCAGGAAGACGCGCGGCAGGTCGAAGACGACGCGGAAGGCGTCGGCGCCGGGAATGGTGAAGCGGTACTCCATGGCGACCGGCGTTTCGGCCCCCACCGCCGTGCGGATGGTGGCATCGGTGCCGAAGCGCACGTCGACGCTGCCGGTCGCCGTCGCCTCGGTTTCGTCGGCTCCGTCGATCAGGCCGTCGTCGCGGATGCTCTCGACCCGCTCCAGGTTGTTCGAGAAGGCGATCTTGCCGCCGGTCACGTTGGCGAGCTGCGCGCCGTTCAGCTTGATCGTCCCGCTGCCCTGATTGAAGCGGCGCAACGCGTGCGTGGCCGGCGCGGCGTCAGCGGCGGCTGCCGGATTGCTCTCGCCCTGGAAGACGAGGCCGACGGTCGCGTTGGCCGGCCCGGTGCGGGCCATGTCGAAGGACAGCGTCTCGGCCTTGCCACCGAAGTTGCGGCTGAAGTAGGGCGTGGTGAGCGCCGTGTGGCCGACCTCCAGGGCCGCCGACGGCAGGTCGCCGCCCGACGTGAAGACGTGATCGACGCCGCCACCGGCCAGCGTCGCCGCCGAAACCGTGGCCGCGCTGGCCGCGAGAGTGAAGGTGTTGCCGGCGACGCCGGCGGTGTCGCGCTCGACGGTCAGTTCCTCGGTGCCGGTGACGCGCGAGTACGTGCACTTGGCGACCTCGGCGTCGGCCGAGGCGTTGAGGTCGATCACCAGCTGGTCGATGGTCTGGATGACGGTGGCCTGGATCAAGGTTTCGCTGCCGGCCGGAGCGGCGGCGACGAAGGTCCAGACGGTGCCGTTGAGCGTGATGGTGTCGTCCGGGTCCGGCAGCGCGGAAAACGCGATGGTCCCCTTGGCCTTGACGGGCGTGCTGACCGGCGCGCCGAGCAGCGCCTTCAGCCACCACCCAAAGGCGCGCAGGTCGATCGGCACCTCGATGGCGCCCTCGTCGCTGATCGCCTCGTAGAACGGGTCCTGAGCGTCGCGGCCCTGGCCGAGCAGGGGATCGTAGCCGAGCGGACGCTCGGCGCCGATGGTCGAGCTCTTGAATGAAAGCTGGGTGTAGACGCCTCCGCCGGAGCCGTCCGGCGGCGTGCCGTAAACGGATTCGAAGGCGCCCAGCAGTTGGGCGTCGGCTCCATAAGCCCGGGTCTTCGCCATCGTCGGTCTCCTTTCTTCCTCGATTTCCTCAACGCCGCCGCGTCAGCCGAGCGGCGAATCCGTCACATAGTCCAGGACCACCGGCACCCGCACCGCCTTGATGGCGGCGGCGCCCTCGACCGGCTCGTCCATCGTGTCCGGCGCGCCCGGGGACGCCATCTCGACGGCGCCGCCGAGCGTCGGATCGGCGGCGAGCGCGTCGCCGACGTCGCGAAGCAGCGCGTCGATCCAGGCGTCCCGCGTCGCCGCGGTCGACGCCTGGTATTGCACGATCACCTCGGCCTCGTGCGCGAAGGCGTAGGCCGGCGGCGACAGGTAGACCTCGGGTTCCCCCGGATCGCCGTCGCGCAGGGATACCAGGCCGCCGGCCGGGATCTCCCGCGCCTCGGCCTCGTTGCGCTCGACCTGGGGCGCCGGCGCGTTCGTCCACGCGATGCCCTGCAGCAAATCCAACAGCGCCTTGAGCGCGGATTCCCGTCGGCTATCGGCCATTGCCGCCTCCCGTCGCCTCGTTCCACCGCAGGAGGATCAGCTCGGCGGCGCGGTCCGCCGCCCGGGCCGCGACGCCGGCGATGTCTAGGCGCTTTTCGATCCTTACCTGCGGCTTCAAGATGAACATCGGCACCACGCCGTGGCGCAGCAGCTCGCGCGTGCGCCGGGCCCGGCCGCTGCCGAGGATGTGCGTGTTCACCGCCGCCAGCTCGCGGATCGTGCCGCCCTGCGTCTTGCGCTGGGCGTGCTGGAGCCTGGCGAACAGCAGCAGGTCACCGCCCGGGCCGCGCGCCACGAAGCTGTCCTTGAGCTCCGCCGGACGGTAGATGACCCGGCCGCCGCGGCGGCCGAGCCGCCGGTTGAACTGGGTGGGGATGGCGAGATAGCGGCCGTTCACCGGCCGGATGGTCTCGCCGTGCTCCAGCGCCCACAGCGCCGCCCGCGCCCCGCGCCCCTTTGGATACACCAGGGCGGCCGACGAAAAGGCCGAACGGCCCCGGTACACCTTCACCGCCCAGGCCCGGCCCAGAGCGCCCAGGCCCGCCTCCTGGGTATGGGATTTCAGGTTGTCGCGCAGCTCGGTGCCGGCCTGGCGCAGGCCGGCCACCACCGCCTTGCGGGCGCCCTCGATCTCCTCTCGCATGATCTTGCGCAGGTCGCCGGCAATGGCCGCCTCGAGCCTCATGGTTGGGGCACCGCCGCCATCGTCCAGGTCAGCCGTTCCGCGTCGCGGACCGGCTTTTCGTTGACCGTGTAAGCCGTTCCGCCGACGGTGAAGACGTCGCCCTTGGCCGGCGCGGCGATCTCCGAAACCCGGACCTCGATCGTCGTCGTTTCCGATACCACCGGGCGGGCGAACGGCGAGGCCAGTTCGTCGGGCTGGCTCAGCATCACCCGCACCGGGCCGGCCCACGCCGCGCCGCCGGCCGGCGTGTAGATGGCGTCTTTCGCCAGGATCGGGTCTGCGAACAGCGCGTCGACCATCGCGGAAAACGTCATCGGTTGTCACCCCGTCGAAAAGGGACGGGGCGGCCCGGAAGCCGCCCCGCCAGTCCTGCCGTCGCCTTGGATCAGGTCCGCTTGGCCCGCTGCAGGGCCTTGGGCCGCGTGCAGATGAACAGCGGGTAGCTGTACCCCTCGACATCGACCCACATGTTGCGGTCCTTGTCGGGGACGAGGTACGGGTAAATCTCGCGGCCCAGCGTGTTGACAAACTCGAAGCTCTCGCCCGGCGACAGCGCCCGCTGGAAGAGGCCAGGCACCACCGGGAAGAACTTGCACTTGTCGGTGTGGATGCCGACCTTGCCGTCGTCCGAGCTGTGGTAGTTGACGAAGGTGATGCCGCCGTAGCTGACCGTCTCGTAGGCGGCACCCTTGCGCATCTCCGAGGCCTCCTGCTGGTTCAGGTAGGTCTCGCGCACCTCCTTGTGGGCGGTCAGGTCGTCCCAGAAGGCGTTGCCGGCCAAGCCCATGACGGGAATGGCCTGGGGCATGACGCTGCCCATCTTGAGCCCGGCCAGGGTCTGGCGCACCACCTGCGTGCAGACCTTGCGGACGGCACCGCTGGCCGGGTTGTTGTTGTCGAGGTCGAAGTCGATCTCGTTGTCCTGGGTGATCCCGAAGGCATCGAACCAATCGATGATCTCGGAATTGTCGGCGTCGTAGACGATGCCCTGGACGGCGCCGAGGCGGTGGTATTCCCAGGTCAGCTCGATCCGGGCCTTGATGCCCGTCGGGCCGGCGTAGCGCCTGGTCACCTCGTCCATCACCTGCATCAGCTCGGTCTCCGAGCCGAAGGCGCGGATATCCTGGATCTCGCTCGCCATGATGCGGTCGCCCTCGGCGATCCGCACGGTGCGGAAGTCGCGGATCTCGCGCTTCTCGTTGGTGCGCTGCGGCAGCGGCGCGCCGCGCGGCGTCGTCTGGATGACGCCCAGCACGCCGTTGCGCTCCTCGACGGCGACGGTCAAGGTGCGGACCGGGCGGTCGACGAACAGGTTGGGGATCGACCCCAGGAAGTTGGGGGCGTAGGGAACGCGCTCCACGGCGTCGACGAGGCTGACGCAGGAGAACGCGTTGTTTCGGAAGATGTCGATGGTCGGCATTTGAGTTCCCTCCTTTGGGGAAAATGACGTCAGCCCGTCACCGCCGGCAGGGCATATCCGGCCGGCGGTGAATGATCGTTGCCGGAAGGCCGCTAGCGGCCGATGATGCCGGCGGCCGCCAACTGGGCGAGGCCGGCCGCCTTGTTGTCCGTGGTCGCGCCGGTGAACCACACCAGCTCGGCCGCGTTGACCTCCAGGTCGCGCACGAGGCCGACCCCCGGCAGGGCGCCGTCCGTCGCGTCGACCGCCTCGAAGAGGATGGCCGAAGCGACCTGGGAGCCGTCGACGTTGGCCGGGTTCCACGTCTTGTAGTGCCCCGAGCCGGCCGCCACGGTGACGGTGAAACCGTCGCCGACGACGTATTCCGCCGCGTCGGGCGCGCCGACGGTGAAGTTGATGTGGGTGGAGACGAAGGGGGTGCCGACCGTCGCCGTGCCGAGCACCGTCCCGTCCGGGGCGGTCACCGTGAAATCGCCGAGCCCGGTCGGCACCGCCGCCGTCACCGTCACGTTGAAGGCGTCGCCCGCCCCGAAGTTGGTGGCGCCGTCGGCGATGGTGAACTTGATGTGGGTGCTGTCGAAGGCGACCCCGACGGTGGCGACGCCGATCTCGACGCCGTCCGGGTCTTCGACCGAGAAGGTGCCGGCATCGGTGGCCGGTTCGATGCAGGTGACCCGGTAGACGCCGGGCTTGACGGCGGCGCCGACGGCGGGATCGGCGAGCGTCAGCGCGCCCCGGGTGCCGATGGTGCCGTCGAACGCCGCCGCGGCGGAAAAGCCGCCGCCGACGCAGGCCAGCAGGTAGGCGCCGGCCACCGCCGCCGCTCCCAGCGTGATGGCGCCCATCGCGCCGTCGCCGGTGTTGCCGCCGGTCTTTTCCGCCGAGGTGGCGGCGCCGAGCGTGGCCTTGCCGAGGACGGCGCAGGCGGCATAGGCCGCGCCGGCCGCCAGGGTGATGGGGTCGCGCGAACGGGTCTTGCTCGCCTCGGAGACGATGCATTCACCCGCGTGGGTGGTTTCGGTGAGAACGGGCATGGGATAGGTCCTTTCCTCGAAAAAGATGAAACGATCCGGCCGAATGGGGCGGATCGAGCGGCGCGCTACTTCTTGCCGCAGACGCGATCGACGGAGGCCTTCCAGCTTTCGCCGGTTTCGGCCGACGGCGCCCCGCTGCCGAGCGGGGTGCTGCCCACGGCGGCCATCGCCGCGTCCAGCCCGGCGCCCTTGGGCGACGCCGCCAGCGCCTTGATGGCGTCCTCGACGGAAAGGTCCGTCTCCAGCGCCAGGTGGCGGGCCAGGCCGTCGCGGCCCTTCGCCTCGGTGGCGTTGAGGATCGCAGCGATTCGCCGCTTGACGGCCGCCGCCTTCTTGCCGGCGTCCTTCTCGTCCTCGTCTTCGTCGTCGCTTTCGCCGTCTTCCGCCTTGGGATCGTCCTCGGGGTCCGTTTCCGGATCGTCCTTCGGCTCGTCCTCGGCGGCCTTCGGCGTCTTCTTCTCTTCTTCGGCGGCCTTCAGCGCCGCCCGGTCTTTGAGAGACATGGGTTTGCTCCTCTCCTCTCGGGTTGTGGCGCCCATCGCGCCGGTGCCGGCAGCGCCGCCGGCAAGAAACTCCTGGAACGCCGCGAAGGCGGCGTCGGGGGACGCCACCTCGTCGGCGAAACCTGTCGTCACCGCGTCGCCAGCCGTCAGGCAGCGCGCCTCGGTGGCCACCACAGCGGCGGCGTCCAGCCCACGGCCGCGCGCCACGGTGTCGGCGAACAGCGTGCGGATGCCCTCGATCTCGGCCTGGATGGTGTCGCGCACGTCGTCTGGCAGCGGCTGGTAGGGATTGCCGTCGACCTTGTGCGCCCCGGCGTGGATCAGCGTCACCTTGACGCCGACCTCGTCGAGCATTTTCGAAAAATCGGCGTGCAGGCAGACGACGCCGACCGAACCGACGCCGCCGGTGCGCGGCACGAGCACGCGGTCGCACTGGCTGGCCAGGGCGAAGGCGGCCGAGTAGGCGTACTCCGTGCACACCGCCCACACCGGCTTCGCGGCGCGCGCCGCGAAGATGGCGTCGGCCAGGTCGAAGCAGCCGGCCACCTCGCCGCCCGGGCTTTCGACGTCGAACAGGATGCCGCGCACCTCGGGATCGGCGACGGCGTCGGCCAGCTTGACGGCCAGGCCGTCGTAGCCGGTCATGCCGCACCAGGGATCGAGGGTGCCCAGCTTGTTCACCAGCACGCCCTCGACGGGAATGATGGCGATGCCGTCGACCAGGGCGAAGGTCTTGCGCTCCGGCCGGTCGCCGCGCATGGCGTCGGCGGCCAGCGTATCGAGGCGCACCGGGCCGCCGTCTTCGTCGGCGTCGGCGCGGATCAGTTGTCCGGTCAAGCCGGTCCGGTTGGCCAGCACGCCCAGCAGCTGCTGGGCCTTGTCAGGCGTGATCAGCAGCGGCGGGCCGACCAGACGTTCCAGAAGCCGGTGATAGTCGATGCTAGGCATGGGTTCCCCCTATCTACCGCCGTTGTTGCCGCCGGCGGGACGCTTCTCTTCCTCCGGTTCGGCCGCCACCGGCGTCTGCTGGATGCCCGCCACGTCCGGATCCGGCAGCCCCAGCTCGCGGCGGCGGGCCCGCTCGTAGGCCTGCTGTTCGAGGATCTCCTCGTAGTCCTTCCCCTGCTCGGCAGCCTCGTCCTGCAGGGTCGACAGGCCGGCGTCGATGCGCATGAGCGCCGCCTGCGCCTCCTTGGTGGGGTCGACCCAGCCGCGCCCGGGGCCGATCCAGCGGCAGCGCGTCCACGCCGCCACGTTGTCCCAGAACGCCGGGGCGCCGGCCGGGACCTCGACGGTCCCGTTGTCGATCGCTTCTTCAAGCCACAGCACGAAGATCGGGGTGGCGACGCCGGCAGCGTAGGAATCCCGGCGGGCGATCAGGAACTTCCAGGCTTCCAGCAGGGCGGCGCGGGCCGAGGAATAGTTCGTCTGCGACCAGTCGCCGGCCACCTGCTCGTAGCTTTGGCCGATCCCCGCCGCGATGTGGCGAAGCACGGCGCGCTCAAATTCCGCAAAACTGGCGTTGGGCCGCTCGGCCGCCGAGAATTTGAACGACTCACCAGGGAACAGCGTGGGGATGCGCACGCCGTCGAGCGTCAGGCGGCGATCGTTGTGGAAGTCGGCCCGCGCCGTCTGGTAGGCCGAGACGCCGGTGTCCAGCGCCTCCTCCAGCAGCGAGTGGTCGAACGGGCTTTCGATGAAGGCGGCGAAGATGGCGTTGACCAGGGCGGCCTGGAGCTCGGTGCGGCCGTAACGGTCCTCCATCCGGAACTTCTCGACCACCGGCGTCAGGATCGACTTGCCGCGTGTCTGGTCGGCGCGTTCCGCCTCGAAGAAGTGGATGACGCGGGTGCGCCCCCACGGCGTGCGGCGAGGGATCCGTTCCCAGCGCATGGAATCCATCGACGCCAGGCCGGAATCAGCGGGATGGTGGGCGCGGATGTGGTAGGCCTGCGGCGCGCCGTAGGCGTTGATCTCCACCCCGCCCTTCAGCGACACGGTGTCCGGCACGTTGTTCGGGTTCGACAGGCGGTCGGGGTCGACGACCTGGATGGCGGTCGCGAACGACGTGCCGGCGCGGCGCAGCCACTGCGCGACGGCCAGGGACTCGCCCTCCACCAACCGATGGCGGAAGCAGAGGCCGACCAACCCGGAGATCGTCATCCGCTCGGCGGCGTCGACATAGCAGCGCGGGTCGTTGGCCCACGCCATGAACTTCTCCTCGACCTCGCGGCGGAAGGCCCGCGCCCAGTCCGCCGTCTGACCCAGGGCCGCGTAAGAGGGGCGGTACGAGAGCCGAAAATTGGCGCCGATCGCCTGGTCGACGAAGCGCTGCATCGCGCCCGACGCCCAGCCGTTGTTGCGGGCGAGGTCGCGGACCCGCGACACCACCGTGTCGCGTTCGGGCAGCCAGTCCGCGTCGGCCGATCGCAGCGCCGGCTGCCAGTTGGCCAGGTCCTGGCTGACGCGGTCGGCCGCCGAGTGCGACGTCGTCGGCCCGAAGGCGGAGGCCCGCGGCATCGGAAGCCCGGTGGCGTCGAGAATCGTTGGCGCGGGCATCAGAAACCCACCCCGATCGCCCGCCGGCCGCGCGTGCCCGAGGCCGTGGCGATCTGCGCCTTGAGATCGGCGACGTAGCCGCGCAGCGAGGCGGCGTCGCCGGCCTGCCAGGTGACCGTCTTGCCGTCGGCCGCGCGCAGCGTGACCGCCTTGCGGCTGGTCAGCAGGTCGTGCAGCGCCGCCTCCGCCTCGGCGAGGCGGGTGGTGAGGGTCGCGACATCGGTCATCGGTTGCTCCTACGCCAGACGGCTGGCGATCGAATCCGGCTTTGCGGCCGTCGCCGGCCTGGCCGGCGCGTCCTTGGCGAGGCCGCCCAGGGGCAGGTCCTCGAAATCCAGTTGGCCCGAGACGAGCGCCGCCTCGCGCTCGGCTTCCAGCTTGTCCCAGGCGCTTTCGGGCATCGAGCGGACGCCGAGATGAAGGGCCGCCGCCTCGGCCTGGTTCATGGTGTCCAGCACCTCGTTCGACAGGTTCGGGTCCTTCTCCCAGCGAGCGACCGTGTAGCCGTCGCGGTTCTTGCGCTCGACCCGCCGCTCCGAGGTCAGCTGGATGAAGTACTCCTCCTCCAGCCCCTTCGGCAGCCCAACGTGGCCGAAGGCCAGCGGATCGGTCTTCGCCAGGCGGCGGTAGAGCCCCATCTTCAGGGTGCTGACGCCGACGTTGTAGAACCGCCGCGACCACGGAATGACCTTGCCCTTGCGGTCGCGCTCGCGCTTCACGCGGGCCAGCAGGGGGCCGCTGTCGCCCTTGTCGCCGCGCACCATGATGACGCGCGACACCGGCTTCTTCTTGGCCCAGCCCCAGACGTCCTCGGTCCAGGCGTTGCCGTCGATGGCGGCGCGGTCGATGCCGACCATCCGCCCCGCCTCGTTGCGCCACCTCTGCTCCAGCAGCGTGTCGAGCGCCGTCTGCGTGGCCGGCTCCGAGATGTGGCCGGGGATGACGAAGTAGTCCACAACCCAGCGTCGCCCCTCGCGGCCCCAGCCGACCAGGTGCGCCTCGACGCGGTCCTTCTGGCAGTCGATGCCGAGGGTCAGCAGAATCGCCCCGAAGGGGACCGTGCCGCGCGCGTAGCCGCTCTCGGCGGCGCGGTCGCGCAGGCCCTCCCAAGGCGGCGCCTCACCCTTGAAGTGATAGGCCATCCCCACCGTGTCGTTGAGGAAGACGCGCTCGGCCTCGGGCTTGCCCTCGGCCTTGAACCACTCGCTGGCGATCAACTCCCAGCTTTGCAGCGGCGCGTAGGCCGACCACAGATAGAAGCTGCGGTGGTGGCGGGCCTTGGGGTTTCTGGCCACCCACCGGCCACTGCGCACCATGCCGGCGCGGTGGTGCTCCTCGATCACGCCGCCGCAACTCGGACAGGTGAAGAACGCCTGGTCGGGATGCTCCCGGTCCAGGTTGACCTGCATGTTCTCCCACTCGAGCGGATGCTCGTGGCCGCAGTGCGGGCACGGCACGTGGTAGCTCTCCTGGGTGCCGGCCTCGAAGTTCGTCGTGATCCGGCAGCCGGGCGACACTAGCGGCGTCGAGATCTTCAACACCTTGCCGAAGGCGTAGGCCCGCGACCGGTTGTCGGACTGGGCCTCGGGGTCGCCGGCCGAGTTCATCTCCCACTTCGACAGGTCGTCCTGAACCTGGCGCGGCATCGACACCTGCGACAGCGAAGCCGGGCTGTTCGCGCCGCTGATCAGGATGGAGCCGCGACCGTCGCTCCGCTCCTTGAACATGATGGCGTCGCCGCCGTCCCGCGACTTCTCGGGAAACAGCCGCCGCAGGCTGGCCGTGCCCAGCAGCATCGGCTTCAGCTTGAGCCGCGACCAGCGCCGGCCGTTCTCCTCCGTCGGATGGACGTACAGGAAGTCGCACGGGTCCATGTCCTGGCTGCCCAGGACGAAGACGTTGGCGACCACCGTCTTGCCGATCTGGGCCGAGCCCTTGAGCGTCACCGTCCGGCACGGATCGTCCGGGCCCAGCGCCCGCAGGATCTCTGTGAAGAACGGGAACAGGTCGTGGTTGTAGGGCCCAGGGAACGGGCTCTCGCGCTCCGAGAATACGATGTTCTCCGCCGCCCAGGTCACGAAATCGACGGGCGGCGGCGGCTCGATGGCGTCAACCAGGACCTGCGTCGCCACCCTCTCCGGGTTCGCCAGAAGGATTGCCATCGCCGATCCCGTCATCGTCCTCGAGGTAGCGGTCCATGCCCTCCACGGTCTGGCGCAGTGCCCGGGCCGCCGATGCCCGCACGCCGCGGAACTCGGAGCGCAGCACGTGCACGACGTCGCGCTGGGTCAGGCCGAACTTCGCCGCGACGGCGCCCGCCATGTCGGCCAGGCCGCCCTCGAAAACCTTCATCATCTGGGCGGCGACACGCGCCATGTCCTGCTTCGCGTCTTCGGTGCGCATGTAAAGCCCGGCGCGCGCCCGCTCCTCCTCCGCCAGGCGGCGGTTCTGCGCCTGCAGCTGGCGCAGCCGCTCGTCCTTGATCCGGTCCTCGACGGTCGGATCCTTCGGCTGTAGGCCCGACAGCGATTGCGGGACCGTGGGCGCTCCCGACGGCAGCGCCGGCCCCGGCGCCGGCTCGTCGAGCCGTGTGCCCATGCCGTTGAGCCCCAGCCGCTGGGTGACGTCGAGGGCGCCGCGCAGCTGCTCGCGGGCGATCGCCACAACGATCTTGGCCGAACGCCCCTCGCCCTCCAGGGCCGGGCCGTGGATCTTGCCTTCCGATATCCACTGGCTGACCCGGCCAGGCGTGACGCCGCAGAGGACCGCGAACCGTCCCTTCGGCAGGACCTCCGCCGCCTCCGCCATCGGCTAAACTCCGACTTGAGCCAAGTTTAGGAAACTCTTTAGCTTTTTAGGCTTCCAAAACCCGCTGTGACTGCCGAACCCCCGCAGGGCCGCCACTCGCGTACGTTCCACCCTTGGGAAGGACCCATCCGCCGGAAAGGGCGAAGCCCCGGCGGGGACACCGCCGGGGCTTCGCAGGCGAACAGGGAGGCTTCACGTCCGGGGAAACGAGAAAGGCCCGCCACCAGTTCCCGGAGCGCGGACCTTTCTGAATGTTACTCGTATACCAATGCCTCTCATCGTAGTCAATACCCTTCAACAAGCCATGGTTCCCTTTGGAACGGAAGACGCAAGACCTTGCGCTCCAACGTCCCGTCGAGACGCCCGGCTATATCGTCCAGCGCATCCCACCACGCTAGCCAGATTTTCCGCACGTCCCTGATCCAATCGGCATGGGGAAGGTAGGTCAGCGGGCAATAGTCTGGATAGTTGCGAGCACGGTCTTTGTAAATCACCACTGGTTTGCCGTTTCCTCCCTTGATGGCGACCGGCCGGCGCATAACCCCCTCACACCAGTCCGGCCGCGTGCCGCCCTTGGCGTGGCGTATGACCATGCCGACCAGTATCGACGGCAGAGCCGTCACCGCCTCGTGCGTCGCCTCAGCATCGGGATGGAGGTCGCACGCCACCCCGGCCGCCCACACCGCTCCACCCCGCGACACGTCGACCCGGCATCCCAGGGCGATGTGGTTGGCGATCATCGACGCGTTGCTAATCCCGCGCGTCATTGGCGCCGCAGTACCCGCCGCCCGCCCGATGATCGCGTCCGCCGCCTGGTCCTGGTAGGTCCATATCAACAGCCTCTCGATGTCCATGGCCAGCACCGGCTCCACGCGGTCCCGTTCCGCCTGCGATACCCCCATCCTCGATCTCCTTCTTCGTGAGGCCGGACAGGCCAGTCAGGTCGGCCATCCGTAACCCCTTGAAATTTAATCCTGTGGCGAACCTGCCAGACCTGTCAGACCTATATACCCTCACGCCCGCGCCCGCCCGCACGCGCGCGATAGAGCCCCGAAATAGGTCCGCCAGGTCTGGCAGGTCAGCCAACGCGTTGAAACTAAACGCGGTTTCGCTGGCTGACCTGGCGAACCTGTCAGACCTCACGACGGGCCATCGTCGCCCCAATCGATGGCATGGCCCGACAGCTTCTCCTGGAAGTGTCGCCGGCATTCCTCAAGCGGCGGGAACACGTAATGCGGCAGGCGCCGCCATGTCGTCACGCCGCGCTCGTCAGTGTGGTCGACCGATATGCGGGACGACTTCGGCCACCCCTTAGGCAGCAGGCGCCGCCGCAGGGCAATGGCCAACTGCGTCTCGACGCGCTTGCGCTTGACCCCGATCTTTTCGGCGAACTTGACGTAGCTCTCCCACAGAGCCTCAGTCGGCACCTCACATACCCAATCATCCTGCGACGGAAGAATGGCTCCGGCCTTCAGGCGGCTCAGCCACCAGGCGTCCTCATCCGGCATGGTCGAAATGCGCTGCTCATAGAGCGCCTCGGTATCAGGGATGGCCTTCAGGTCGACCATGCCGAGGTCGAAGTTGAGCAGGTAGTGCAGCAGCGCGGCACGGCCTTCCACGCTCTCACCCCAGGCCACCAGCGGCCCGAAGTACTCTCTCTCCCGGACGTGGGTCGACGCGACGTCGAACACCGCCCAGCGGCGCGACCCGTAGCCGGCCGGAATCACCCAGTCGTTGTTGGATGTCACCTGAAGGCGTATCAGGTTGCGCACCTTGTAGGCATCGACGTTCTTGCGCTCGATATAATGGACGTCGCTGGTCACCAGCCCCTTGAGGCGTCCCTCAGCCTGCTTGTCGCCCGCCCAGAAGCCCTCGTCGACCTGCAACAAGATGCAGTTTTCCATGTGCTGGTTGAAGTTCCCCGTCACATAGCGCGGATCGTCGATCAGGCTGTAGTGGGCGGGGAATAACGAACCGACGATCTTACCGGGCAGCGTCTTGCCGCTTCCCTCGTCACCTCGAAACACCAGCGCCGTCTCGCACTTCTGGCCGGGATGCTGCGCGATGTCGGCATACCACGCCATGATATAGTCGCCGGCCGCCTTATTGCCGTCGGCCAGCACGCCGTAGACGTGCTTCTCCCACAGCGCGACGTCACCCGCCTTCGGCTCGACATCGAAGCCGCGCCACAGGTTGTAATAGCTTTCCGGGGCACCGTCGGGAGCGAGGCAGACGCCGAGGTACTCGCGGCGCAAGGGGCTCTCCAGCCACACCTCGGCCCACGTCTGAAGGTCGCGCTTGCCGGTGTCGACGAAGTGCGTCCCATGGAGCAGCTTGAACGCGCCCACCTTGACGAAGCGCACCTCTGGCCGGCCCCAGGCATCCGTTCCCTCGCGCAAAATGACGGCGTCCGCGCCGGCCAGAACGAAAGCATGATCCTCGTTCAGCCGGTCAACGATCGCCGCCACCTCGCCGCCGACCCGCTCGACCTTCGATGGCTTTCCACCCTTCCCGGGCGGGGTGTACTTCGCCGGGCCATCGCTCATCGCGCCGCCTTCCTTCCAGCAGGGAGAGGGGGGCGGGCGCCGCAAAATAGGCGCGGTGTCCTATTCTCGGAGTTCATACCGCCTCCTGTTTGTTATCCTCACCAGCCTCCCGGATGAACACCTCCGGCAGTGCTGGCGGCTTCGGCCGCTTGCGCAGCGCCGCGTAGACGACTGCCGCGTGATCCTCATCATCGCAGACGATCGCCCCCGCCCCCTCGATCACATCGCGCAGGTAGCGCGCCTCCTCACCCTCGCCGCCCGGCGTCAGGCCGACCACCGGCCCCAGCAGGCAGAGCGGGCCGGCCACGTCCTCCGCCGGCCATCCGTCCAGGGCCTTGAGCCAAGCCAGTGGCGTAGCACACAGACGCACCCGCCGCGGTGCCTCGATGGCCAGCCCGCCCCATGGGGCCAGAGCCCACTCTCCCAGGGCCAAGGCCGTGCGGCGGCGACGCCACCAGCGGTCCGGCGACCTCGGGTCGAAGGCCACCTGATCAACACAGGCCGGCGCAACCTCGCCGGGCCCAGCGTCAGCGGCGGCGGCTGGAGGGTCGGCGAAAGCACCCACCACGACCGCGTTGAACCGCATCGGATCGCCCTCATTCCCGCTCGCCTCGCCGGCCGGCTCGAAATGCCCATCCTCCCAGGCGACGATGGGCAACACCCCGATGCCGCCAGCCGCCAGGAAGGCGACCTTGACGATCCCCTGCTCTTCCAGCCAGGCCCGTTGCTCCTCGCTCAGCGCCTCGAACGCCGAAGACAGCTCGGCCATCATCGCGCGCGCCTTCAGCATGGGTGCCCTCTCGCTACCGTCGCCAGATGGTCGATCGCCACCGTTTCCCCGCGCGGCCACAACCGCTCGACGAAGGCGCGCACGAAGTGCCCGCGCAGCATCGGGTCGGAGATCCGCCCGGCCTGTCGCCGCAGGCGCCCCTCCAGGGCAGCCCGCTCTTCCGGCGTCTCCGCAGGCCGCCCATCGGTTTCCATCCGCCAGACGATCTCCGAGATCGGCAGGGCGGCATGCAGCACATCGTCCATCGCCGCCGACCCTTTCGTCCGGATCAGGCTGTCGGGGTCCTCGCCGGCGGGCATCGTTGCAAACAACAGGCCGATGCCCGGCCGCAGCATCGGCAGGGCGCGCTCCGCCGCCCGCATCGCCGCCTTCTGGCCGGCCGCGTCGCCGTCCAGGCACAGCACCGGGTCGGGAACGATCTTCCACAGCGCCCGCAGATGCTCCTCGGTCAGCGCGGTGCCGAGCGGCGCGACGGCGACGTCGAAGTCCGCCTGGTGGAGCGTGATCACGTCCATGTAGCCCTCGGCCACCACGATCCGGCCGGACGCGCGCGCCGGTCCAAGGGCCAGGTCGACGCCGTAAAGCACGCTGCGCTTTTCGAACACAGCGGACTCCGGGGAGTTCAGGTACTTCGGCTCCCCCGGCCCGAGCGTGCGCCCGCCGAAGGCGATGACGCGACCCCTAGCGTCGGCGATCGGGAACATGACGCGGTCACGGAAGTAATGATAGCCGGGCCTACCGTCGGAAGGCCGGAGGATCAGGCCCGCCTCGCGCATCAGGTCGGGGGAGATGCCCGCCCTGGCCAGCGCCGACCCAAGGCCGCCCCCACCCTCTGGTGCAAAGCCCAGCCGGAAGCGTTCGATGATCTCATCGGTCAGGCCACGTCCTCTCAGATAGTCGAGCCCAGGCTTGCCCTCCGGCATGCGCAGCATCTTCTGGAAGTGCACGCAGGCCGCCTCCAGCACCTCATGAAGCGTGCGCCGCCGGAGCTCCCGCTCGCGCTCCTCCGGTGTGTCGGTCGGGATCTCCATCCCCGCCATGGCGGCCAGCCGCTCGACCGCCTCGGGGAAGGTCAGGCCCTCGATCTTCATCACGAAGGTGATGACGTCGCCGTGCTCGCCGGAACTGAAGTCGTGGTAGAAGCCCTTGTCCGGCACCACGGTGAAGGACGGGGACTTCTCCTTCTGGAACGGACTCAGGCCGACGTACTCGCGGCCCCGGCGGATGAGCTTGACGCGCTTGCCGATCACATCCTCGATCGGCACGCGGGCGCGAAGTTCGTCTAGAAAGTGAGGGGAGAACGCGGTCATTTCGCTGGTCCCCCATCGTCCCCTCCCTGTGCCGACGCCCCGAAGATCGCCACCATGCGGTCGGCGTATGCGCCGGCCGCCTCCCGGCAGGTCCGTTCGTCGAAGCGTCCGTCGGCTTCCAGCGCGCGGAGCGCCGGCCCGTACCAGTCGATCCACAGCGGCGCGCCGCCCGCCCGCGAAGCGTTCAAACTGGACGCGTCAAACGGGTCGACGCCCGGCACCGCCGGGGTAAGCCGGAGTGGGGTGGCGGCGATGGGCCTTCCCGCGCTCATGCCGCCTCCTCGTCCGCCGCCATCAGGTCGAACAGCGTCGGCACCGAAACCTGCTTCTCGGCCGCCTCGCAGTAGCGCCGGCCGTCGCGGAAATACTTGTCCGAAAGCTCCGAGGCCCGCCCCCGGCGGCCCTTGAGAATGGCGCGGTAGGGCACGGTCATCAGGCCGCCGAACGGGTCGTAGACCGTCTCTCCGGGGTTGCTGTAGCGCTCGATCAGCCGGTCGACGATGTCGAACTGCAAGGGGCAGACGTGCTTCTCCCAGCCGCGCGCCGCGTTGTCCGTGTTCAGCGTGCGCATGCGGTTGACGTCGTGCCAGGTGAACGGGCCGTGGGCCGCCGGCAGCAGCGCGCCGAAGGTCTTCGGCAGGCGATCGCCCAGGGCCTCGCCCAGCCGGACCAGGTATTCGTGGTCATAGATCTCGGCCAGGCTGAACCGCCGCACGATCTCGGTGATCTCGCTCATGCCCAGCGCGCGAAGCGCCGCGCCGAACTCCTCTGCCGTCATCAGCCGGTCGCCGCTGGAGCGCCAGAAGGCATGCGCGTCGATCTGCCAGCGGGCCAGGCTGTAGACGGCCTTGTCCTTCACCACCGGCAGGTCGGCGTAACCCCGGCTGCGGTCGGATTGCGGCTTGTGGAAGAGCAGGACGTATTCGGGCGAGCCGACGCCCATCTTGGTGCCGTCCTTGCTCATCTCGGTGTAGCCGAGGCGGTAGGTCTGGTTGTTCTCGCGCACGACGTCGGTGTTGACGGCGATCATGCCGCAGTAGTCGAAGCCGTGGCGGCGGTAGTGGAAGATGGCCTCGGCGTGGAACGGGCTGACCGTCGGCACCCCGGATCCGGTGACGTTGCCGAACAGGATGCGGTCCTTGGTGTGGATGCAGGCCAGCCGGCCGGGCCGCAGGATGCGCAGCAACTCGGGCGTCAGGAAGTCCATCTGGGCCCAGAACTGCGCATTGTCCTCGGTATGCCCGAAATCGTTGTAGCTGGGCGTGTACTCGTAGTGGTTGGCGAACGGGATCGAGGTGACGATCAGGTCGACGCTGTCGGCCGGCTGGAGAGCCGCCTCGGCGACGGCGTCGTTGCGCGCGATAATGAACCGCTCGCCCTTGGCCTCGATGCGCTCAACACCGATGGTCCGCCTCAGATCATCCATTGCCTCGTTGTGGTTGAGCCCGAAGCGGCGGATGATCTCGCTCATGCGGGCCGTCGTCGCCTCGTGCTCCGCCCACTTGCGCTCCAGGTTGCGCTTCACCTCGCGCTCGGCCTCGGAATGGATGATGTCGATCCGGCACGGCCGGCCCTGGCCGAAGCGCACGATCCGGTGGATGGCCTGGATGAAGTCGTGGAACTTGAAGCCGATGCCGAGGAAGATCGCCCAGGCGCAATGATGCTGAAAGTTGCATCCCGCGCCCGACATCTCCGGCTTGGTGGCGAGGTCGCGGAAGCGGCCGTACTTGAAGTCGATGGCGTGCCGCTCGTTCGTCTCCAGGTCCTGCGCGCCGAAGATCGAGCGCACGCCCGGCACGGCGGCCTCGATGGCGCGGCGCTCCGCCTCCAGGTCGTGCCACAGGATGCGGTGCGCCTCCGGGTCCTCGGCGATCAGGTCGGCCATCTTCGCGATCCGCGCTGGCAGGCTGTCGCGCTTCTCCGCCGCCGCCTGGGTCACCCCCAGGGCCGCGTTGCGGAACATCAGGCCTTGCCCGTCGCGGTCCGCCCCGGCCGTCGTGTGATCGGTCGGCACCTCGTGCCAGCGGATATCGACCGCCGGCAGCACGTAGCCGTCGTCTGAAAACCCGAGGTCGGACGGCCGTTGCAGGAAGACGGCCCAGCTGTGCACCCACAGCCAGAACTCCTCTTCCTTGTGGGGATAGAGGGTGAGGTCCCCGGCCTTCTCGGAATTGCGCTGGAAGAAGCGGGTCAGCGCCTGGCCGGTGTCCATGATCTCCAGAAACCCGGCGTAGTGGATCAGTTCCTTGGTGCGGTTCGGGCTGGGCGTGGCCGTGGCCACGAACTTGAACGGCACCCCGGCGAAGGCCGGCAGGAACTCCTGGAAGGTCTTGGTGCCGTAGCCGCGCAGCACGGCGGCCTCGTCGAGCGAGGCGAAGCCGAAGGCCTGCGGATCGACCTTGCCCTCGCGCACGCTCTCGTAATTGGTCAGGTTGATGGCCGCCGGATCGGCCTCTTCGGTGCGCCGGATGAACTTGAGGCGCACCGCGAACGCGCCCGTGAAACGCTTCTCCGCCTCGTCAAAGAATTCCTGGCGCACGCCCAGCGGCACCACGATCAGGGCCATGACGCCGCGCTTGGCCATCGCCAGGCGGCCCAGCTCGATCTGCGCCGACGTCTTGTGCAGCCCGAAAGCCGAGAATATTCCGCGCCGGCCGCCCTTGGCCGCCCACAGCACGATGGCCTGGACGAAATCCTTAAGCGCCGGGTTGACCTCGGCCGGGTCCACCTCGAACCCGCCGGACGGCGCGGTGACGATCTTGGATTCCAGGAAGGCGCGGTAGGAGGCGTCGGTCACGCGCACCTCCGGGCCGGGAACTTCCCGACCTCATTGCCCCAGGCGTCCCATCCCGGCCGGGCCGTGCGGGCGAACAGCTCGACGCGCGGCGCGTCGCCGTAGAGGTCGACGATCCAACCGGCCACCTCGTCGGGCTTGCGCGAGTGCTCGCGGATGGGCGCGAAGAACTCCTTGCGAATGTCGTGGCGCAGGACCGGCAGCCCCCGGCCGCGCCTGAACAGCCAGCACTCCTCGCAGGCCCCGCCACGCGTGTGGTATCCGGTCGAGAAACCGGGGCGCGGCGTTGGGTCGAACAGCCGGAGCTGGCCGTCGGTCGTCTTGAACCACCGGAACAGCGGGGTAATGAACTTGCGGAATCCCCAGGCCTTCGCCACCGTGAAGGCCGCCGGCAGCAGCGGGTCGTAAACCCACATCACGAGGAAGGCGTCCTTGGCCGCCATCGCGGCCACCGGCAGCGCGGCGATCTCCTCGACCGCCATCGTCCGGTAGTGGCGGTCGGGCGACTTCGCCAACCCCGTCTCGCGGTCGAACACCTCGAACCGCCACGGGCAATCGGCGTAAAGGATGGAATAGCCGGTCATTCCCCGTCGGCCTCCCGCCCGTCGATGGCGCGATGTCCCTCGGCGACCATCAGCGCCCCGGCCAGCCCGATGGTGGCGGCGAAGATGGCAAGGAGGATGGCGACGGCGAGCATCAGGCGGCGCCTCCCGCCAGGGGCACGTCGACGGCCGCCGCCACGGCGACCTGCCGGACCCAAATGGGTGTCATGCCCAAGGTGAAGGTCTGGCCGGCCCAGGCCAGCAGCAGGGCGGTGCCGATGACGCCGCCGATCGCCTGGGCCGCCGCGCGCGGCACGGCGTTGCCGACGTGCTCGCGCCACGCGGTATGGCTGGCCCCATCCAACGGCCGGAAGTCGCCGGGATCGACAAGGTCCTGCAGCGCCGCCAGCTCCAGCGTGGTGAACGGCCGATGCCACGTGCCGTCGAGCGCCCGGATGACGCAGGTCAGCTGCTCGTTGGCCTCGGGCAAAACCATTGCGGGGGGATACCCCCCGAACGCTCCCCGGGGATCGGCCACCGAAAAGTGCCCCCGGTCGTGCTTGGCATGCGCGGTGACCGCGCCGCTCTGTCCATCCCAGGGCACCACGCCGTAGTGCCCGCCCGTCACGTAGTGGCCGTCGGAATGGTCGATGCCGGGCCGGGGGTCGGCGACGCAGGCGGCCCCTTCGCAGGGCGCCCGTGAACCGATGACGCATCCCGTCGCCTTGTTCCACTCGACGATCCGGTACTTGTTGCGCGACGCGGCCGGGTGCCAATCGCAGCGGGGATCGGCGACGCACTGTGCCTTGCCACCCGCGCCCGTCACGGTCGCGGCTTGCCGATTCCACGGCACGATGCGGTAGATGTTGTTGAACTTCTCCGGCCCGTGGTGGCGCGGGTCGGCCACCGTGAACGGTCCCGAACCCGGCGCCGCCTTCCCCGTTACCGCCGGCCCGACGCCGTCCCATGGCCGGACGCCGTACTGGCCGAAGGCCGCCCGATCATCCGGCCGTCGCGGGTCCGCCACGGAATAGCGCCCCTTCGACGGCCGCGCGTCGCCGGAGATGGTGCCGCAACTCTCGTCCCAGCGGCACACCCCATAGTTCCCGCTTCCCTCGCGGTTGATGTCCGGCACGATCAGGTAGTCGCGCAGGACGCCGTCCTCGACGGCCAGCCTGTTGAGCGAGCGCCAGTCCGACCCGGCTTCCACGAAGGCGAGCCGCACCCATGTCTTCCAGGTCAGGCGCGGAACGCTGTGCATCGGCCCGGCCGCCGCGTCGCCCGGCAGCGGCAGGGCGCCCAGCACCTCGCCGACGGAGCGCAGCCGCTTCTTCTCCGGCTGGTAGAGGAAGGGCGGCACCTTGACCCGGTGCCGGGCAACCCGCAGAAACCGCTTGCGGCTCTGCGCCAAGCCGCCCAGTTCGCCGCAGTCGTGGGTGCCGTCGGCCCAGGCATAGCCATAGTGGTCGAACATCCGGCCGATGACATCGAGCAGCGGGGCGCCGCGCGTTGCGATCCTCGGCACGTTCTCCATCAGCACGAACTCGGGCGGATCGTCCGCCCACGCCTCGAACATCAGGAAGAGGCCGCGCACCGTCAGGCGGTTGAGCGCCTGATACTTCGCCGAGGCCGAGCGGCTTTCCGACAGCAGCCCCGAAAAGCCCTTGCAGGGCGGCGAGGTGAAGACGATGTGGGGCCGCTCGTTGCCGGCGGCGCGCCGGATGTCCTCGGGCGTCGCCTCGCGCCAGCCCTCCGGTGGCTTGTGGCCATGCCAGGCGACGTACTGGTCGCGGTCGAACAGGTCGAGGCGGGTTCCGGGCACCCCGGCCAGGCGATCGAAGTCGCGCACCGCCGATGGATCGGAATCCACGCCGCCCAGGCAGCGGAAGCGGCCCTCCATCGTCCCCACCCGGGCGTGCGCCAGGTTGAACCCGGCGGCGCCGCCGCCGATGCCGCAGAACAGGTGGAAGTGGCGGATCTCGCGGATCATCCCTCGCGCTCCACTTTCCAGGCTGGCGTCACGGAGATCGTCTCCGGCATGACGTTGTGGAGCCGGCACCATTCGATGGCCTTCTCGAAGACCGCCGCCGGGTTCGGCCCCTCGTCCGGCAGGCCGCAGAGGCCGCCGTGGAACCACTCGTCGTGAATATCCCTGACGGTGACCTCGTACTTCATGCCGAGCCGCTCCCGTCCCGCGCCGCGTGGGCGGCGTCGACAAGCTCGCGGACGACGGCGCTGGCCGCCTCGCCGAGTTCGGACAGCACCTGATCGAGCGCGCTGTCGTCCTTCCACTTGTAGGAAAAGCGGATGCCGGTGACCCGGAAGTCGGCGTCGCGCGTCACGTGGACGAACAGCGCGCCGTTCAGTCCCGTCGCCTCGCGGGGCACCTTGCGGGTGATCGCCTCGCGGCGCAGGCCGGCGAGTTCGACGCCCTGCGCGATGACCAGCACCTGGACTCCAGGCAGCCGCTCGGCCAGGCCGTCGCGGAGCAACGTGAAATGCTCGGGCCGCGCCTCGGGAGGCAGGCGGGCCAGCACCGTATCGCCCGGCGCCACGTCGAAGGGACAGACGATCTCGACCTTGAGGGCCTTGCGCGCGGGCCAGCGGAACGGCCATCTCATGCGTCTTCTCCTCCGTTCTTCGGCACCGGGTGCCAGCAGATGGCGTGGTGTTTCGGGCAGTAGGACGATCCCGGCTGCACCGGCGCGCAGCAGAAGTCGCGATCGCGGGGCTCGCCCTCGATCCACTGGCACGTCCTCGGCCGCCAGCCCTCGTCGCGGGTCGGCCGGCCGCCACCCAGGCGCGTGGCCATGCCCGGATCGCGCATCGAGACGGCGCGGTGGAATTGCTGGCGGGCGCGCACGGGGTCCACGGCTAGGCCCCCTCGCCGGCCTGGAGCCCGGCGATGAAGCCGGCGAGGCCGGCGTACCCGGCGGCGTCCTCGTAGTTGTCAGGATTGTGGCGGCCGTGCTTGGTCCGCGAGACCTTGAGAAGAACCATCATCAGCGCGGCGTCCTTGGCCGACAGCCGATGACCAGCGGCCAGCCGGTCACCCAGATAGGCGTTCCAGATGGCGGCCAGGTCGGCGTAGACGGCGAGCGCATCGCCGTGCGTTTCCTGCCGCGCGCCCTCAACGTGGGCGGCGCCGCGCCGGCAGATATCGCCCGCCGCGCTCATCCCTCACCTTCCCCGGCTTCCGCCAGCGTGCGGTGGCACGGCCAGCCCCAACGGCCGGCAAACTCCAGCACCGGGCAGTTGACGGCCGGCACCGCCGGCCTGGCGGGGCCGCGCGGATGGACGTTCACGGCCGGGCGGCTGGCCCGCCCCCCCCCATTCGGGCAATGGGCGCAGGCGGGGTCGGCCTTGCGGCGCAGCATGTCCATGTCGACCCGCGACGGCAGCGGCGCGGTGGAGGGGTGGACACGTCCGTCGAAGCCCTGGCGGAGACGGATCATCGTCCCGCCTCCTCGATGGCCCGCAGGCTGGCGTCGACCGCCGCCAGGGCCTCCATGGCTTCGCGCACCTCGCGGCGCAGGTTCAGCGCACGGATTTCCTCGGCCGTCACGGTGCCGTCCTTGGCCAGCGCCGCGCCCAGGCGCGAGATGGCCTCGCCGGCTTCCTTGGCGAAGCCGCCGACCTGGCGCGCCCAATCAGGCCCACCCGCCACCTTCGGCTTGGCGACCAGTACGAAGCCGGCAAGGTCGGCCAGCACGCGGGTCACCGGCACGGCGCCGACCTCGGCCTCGAGGTCGGCCACCACGTCGACCGGCGCGAAGTCGGGGTCCTGGGGCCGGCCGTAGCGGCCGATCGACACGTGCGAGCGCCGGGTCACCCCGGCCGCCGCCTCCTGGCCGCCGGCCAGCTTGGTCAGCTCGCGGGTTCCCGCCTTGATCTTGAGGTAGTCGCCCAGCGGAAGCTGTCGCGTGGGTTGCCCGGTCATGAACAAACTCCCCAAAGTTGTACGGTGCGCGGCCGGCTCGCCCATGCCACCATCGGAGCATGGAAAAGCACGCGCGCCGACTGCACGAACTCGCCGCCCGCCTGCAGGATGAGCTGGCCCGCGACCCTCACCACCCGCGTGCGCGGGAGATGCGGGCGGCCCTCGACGGCCTGGCCGAGGACGTGGCGGAAGGCCGGAGGATCAAAGCGGAACGACCAAGGAAACCGGGCCATGTCAGGCCGCCTCCTCGGTGGCCGGGATGTTGAACAAATCGTTCGGCGTGATCGCACCGCCGGTTTCCCGGAAGATGGCCGCCGCCGTCTCGCGGTCGACGTTCACCTTGCCGGCGCAGATCCGGCTGACCGTGCTCTTGTCCTTGCCTATCCTTTCGCCGAACTCGGCGAAGGTGATCCCCAGCGACTTGAGATGGGCGCCCAGCTTGCTCATGCACCTAGCGTTGCACGACATGCACCATGATTGCAACACTATTTTAACGGCCGGAGGATAGAATGCGCTCCATGGCGAAGGACCACAGTATCCAGTTGCACATCCGGGCCTGGCGCGAGGCGCGGGATCTGACCCAGCAGCAGCTTGCCGACGCGGTCGGCCGCGACAAATCCGTGATCAGCAAGCTCGAACGGGGCTTGAGCGGGTTGACCGACCCAGTCTTGCGAAGCATCGCCGCCGCCCTTGGCATCCATCCGGGAGCTCTCTATGTCCCGCCCCCGGAAGGCACCGGCCCCGTCGGCGCCGACAGCACCGGCCAGGTCGGCTCGATAACCCTTCCGGGGGGCCGCAGCGACGCGGCGCCGGCGGGTCCTCTATGGAGCCAGGGCGCTCTCGTGGGAGATCGCCCGGATCTCCCGGTCTACGCCAGCGCCGAGGGCGGCAGCACGGGTATGACCGTCGACTTCAATCCGATCGACTGGGTAAAGCGGCCGGAGCCGTTGTTCAACGTCAAGGCCGGCTTCGCTATGTACGTTGTCGGCGACAGCATGGAGCCGGCCTACCGCCAAGGCGACATGATCCTGGTCCATCCGCATCGCCCCGCGAACCAGGGCGACGACGTGCTGGTTGTCAAAGCGGACGGCAATGGCCGGCACGACGCTCTCATCAAGCAACTAGTCTCGGTCAACGACGACGCCCTGCGCGTCAGACAATGGAACCCCGTCAAGGAGTTCGCCATCCCACGCAAGGATGTCTTCGCCGTCTACGTTGTCGTCGGCCGCTACAACCGCCGCTGATCCTCCTTCTCCCGCTCCGCCTGTAGCCGCTCAGACCCGCCGCGAAATCACTGCGGCGCCGTTATTGTTGCCAAAAAAGTTGCATGATGTGCATTTTATCGCTTGCACTCATCGGCGCACGGTTGCATGATATGCATAACAGACAGCCCGTCATGCGTAGGGAGCCCGACCACATATGCCACCCCTCGACACCGATCCCCCGACGATACTGGCACGCCGGATAGCCCTGAAAAGGGTCAAGCGGGCAATAAGGAGCACAGGCTGGACGCCGAGCAGATTGGCCCGCGAGGCCGGCCTCGCCGCCTCGACCATCAACAAATTCCTTTACCAGGACGTGAGCCACGTCCTCAGCACAACGACCCTGACCAAGATCGAGATGGCGGCCGAGCGTCATGTCCGGTCGCTGGTGCAGGATGCAAAATAGGAGAATTCCATGGCCGCCATCTACTTCTTCAAACAGACCGACGGGAAGGTCGCGGTTTCGTGGCGCGACCGCGACTCCATGCAAGAGCGAACGCTGTCGCTTAAGATCGCGGGCGACGATTTCGCATTCGAACTGTCGCCCGAGGAGGCCTCACTCCTGCGCGACAGCATCGGCGAAGCCCTGGATGACGTTGCCGGCTACATGTCGGTCCGGCCGGCCTTCGGCGCGGGGGAGACGACGCCAGAGGCCTTCCGCATGGCCCGCTTCATCAAGGCGGCGCCGAACCCCGACAACGTCTCCAACGGCGATCTCGTCGCCGCCGGCTTCGCCGGCTGGCAGGTCCGCACCTACGGCGACGCCGCCCGTCTGATCGCGGCCTGCGCGCCGAGGCCCGGCCGTATCGACGGGTCCACCCGCATCGCCGCCTTCGCCGGCCACGAAAGCCGTGCCGCCGACCTGCGCCGCAAGCCGGAGTGGTCCAGCACGCTCGACGACTTCCGGGCCGCCAATCCCGACATGACGGCCGACGAGGTGGGCTTCATGGTGACCGCCCTCGAAACCACCGGAGAATACCGCATCGGCGGCGGCGCCGAGGCTGAGTTCACCATCCGTCTCGCCCCGGCCGCCGACGCCGGCGCCAAGGCCGCCTGACCATGGGCCGCGTCTGCCGCCTCGGCCTCGGGCTCGCCGCCCACTCCCTTTGGCGCAACGCCCACGCCGGCCGCGCCGCCATCCGCCGCCGCGACTGGCGGACGGCGCATGGCTGCCTCGCCACCATCCGCGCCATCGAGGCGGCGGCCGGCACCCCATCCCTGCGCGCGTCGGCGGCCGGCATCGCCGCCAACCTCGGGCGCGCCGTTTCCGACCCCGACCGAACCCAAGCCCTGGAGCCGAAGCCATGAACAAGCCCGGCGGCCTCGCGGCCGATCGCCTGAAATCCTTCGTCGAGCGCATCGAGCGCCTGGAGGCGGAGAGGAAGGCCCTGGCCGAGGATGTCAAGGACGTCAAGGCGGAGGCCAGACAGGCCGGATTCGACGTCAAGACCATCAACAAGGTGATCGCCCGCCGGCGCATGACCGCCGAGGCGCGCGACGAAGAGGACGCGCTGCTGGAAATCTACGAGGGCGCGCTCGGCATGCTGGAAGGCACGCCGCTGGGCGAGGCGGCCCGCAAGCGCCTGTCGGGCAGGCCGCCGCGCCGTCCGCCCGGCGACGATGTCCCGGACGAACATGACGACGCACCCGGCGTACCGCCGGACGGGCCGGACGAGGATGCCGGGACGCCCGAGGCCCCGGCCGCCACCGTCGAGGAGGCGCGCGAACTTGGCCGCGAGGCCGCGCTCAACGGCAAGCCGGTTACCGAGAACCCCTTCCCGCCCGCCGATCCGCGCCGCGCCGCCTGGGACGAGGGCTGGTGCGAGGCCGACGGCAGCGACGGCATGGACATCCCCGAGGCGTGGCGGCGCAAGAAGCCGAAGAGGGGCGACGGCAAGCCCGGCGGCGATGGCGAACCCGGCGGGGAGGCCCGATAGATGGCGCAGGGATTCCAGTTGGCGCCCAGGATCCGGGGCATGGTGGAGGTGCTGCGGCCCAAGGATGCCGAGCAGCCGATCCTGCCGGCCGAGGTGCGCGCCGCCGTCCGCTCCTGGATGACCGAGCTGTTCGCCGAGGACGACCTCAAGGCCGTCGACGTCAAGCCGCGCCGCACCGCCATGCTGTCGGGCCCGCCGGGCTGTGGCAAGACGACGCTGGCCCACCACCTGTCGGCCCGCCTCGGGCTGCCGCTGGCCTGCGTCAAGATGGACCGCCTGCGCAGCAAGTACATCGGCCAGACCGGCGAACAGATTGCCGACGTTTTCGAGGATCTGGAATCCCAGGCCGACCGCTGCGTCATCCTGATGGATGAATTCGACGCCGTCGCCATGACGCGCGGCACCGACGGCCACGCCGCGACCCGCGAGGCCAATGCCATCGTCGACGCCCTGCTGGCCCGCGTCGAGAACTTCACCGGAACCCTCATCGCCGCCACCAACCGGGCCGACGCCATCGATCCCGCCATGTGGCGCCGCTTCGGTCTGCAACTGGAGATCCCGCTGCCGGGCGACGAAGAGCGCTTCGCCATCCTCACCCGCTACCTCGTGCCCTTCGGCCTGCCCCAGGATGCCATGGACTTCCTGGCCGACGCCACGGCGGGCGCGACGCCCGCCATCCTCCGGCAGTTGATGGAGGGCATCAAGCGCGACCTCGTGTTGGCCCCGCGTCTCGACCAGCCGGCCGAGGTCACCGCCGTCTTCGCGCGGGTCATGGCCAGCGTCAGGCCGCACAAGGACCTGACCTGCCCCCCCCTGTGGGCCGAAGCCAAGGTGCGCGACCGCCTGCGCGCCCTGCCCTGGCCGCCCACCCTGAACGGCAAGGGGGAAAAATGACCGCCCGCGCGCCCGCCGTCTTCCTCCCCGGCGACGCCGGCCGCTATGCGGCCGAAGCCAGGGACGCCCTGGGCCGGGGCGACCGCGCCCTGGCGTCCCTGGTGGCGCGCGCGGCCGGCGGCGCGGCGGGCCGCGAGGGACTGCCCGAGACGGCCAACCCGTTCCATCCGTCGGCCGAGGCCGACCTGCACGGCCTGTGGCTGTTGCATCGCGGCATCGGGCTCAAGGCGCTCCGCGAGATCCGCGCCGCCGGCCAGGCCGACCTTTTCACCCCAGGCAAGGAGGCATCGCACCCATGACCCGTCATCGCGCCATCCGCCGCCCATTCCGCCTGCTGACCCCATTCGGCTGGCGCACCGTTCTTCTCGCCGTCGCCGCCATCGGCCTCACCATCACCATGGGAATGCTGCCGTGACCGCTTCCGCCGATCTCCACGTGTTCGTCAAGACGGTTTCTGGTGCCTACTGGCCGCTCCACGAACCGCGCCCCGGCGACGTCAACTGGCGCGACCTCGGCAACGCGCTCGCCCGCTGCTGCCTGCGCGCCGGCAACCTGGCCGAGGACGCGCCGCCCTATTCCGAGGCCGAGCACGCCTGCCGCGTCGCCGATATCCTGCCGGATGACAACCGCCTGGTCCGCCTGGCCGGCCTTCTTCACAACGCCCGCAAGGCGTTCGTCACCATTTCCGACACGCAGAAGCATGCCCTCGACCAGCTCCGTTCCGGCGCCGGGCGGGCCGTCGACCGCCTGGCGGCAGCCCACGACCAAGCCATCCACGCCGCCGCCGGCCTACCCTGGCCGCTGGCCGAGAACGCCGCCGCCCAGGTGGCCGCCGCCGTGCGCCGGCTTGACGCCACCGTCGAGCGCGACCTGACCGCCGAGGGGCCGATGGATGGCGTCTTTCTCGGATCGCGCAGCGCGCCCCTGCCCACCGTCATCGTTCCCTGGCCCTGGCACAAGGCGGCCGACGAGTGGCTGGCGCGCCTCTACCGCTGGCTGCCGATCAGCCTGGCCAGCGCCGCCCGCCGGGAGGGGCGTCTGTGATGGAGACCGCGCTAGGAGGAACCCCGATGGACGCCATGGAAAGCCTCGCCACCGAAAGCCGGCGGCGCCACGCCGCCCAGGCCGCCAAGCCGATCGTCGTGCGCGGCGCGCCGCCGCTGCCGATGCGCTACTGCGGCGAGTGCGGGAACCCCTACTGGCCGACCCGCCAGGACCAGGACTTCTGCGGCACCGCCTGCCGGCAGAATTTCCACAAGCGACGCTATCAGCGCGGCGCCGAGCTGTACGACTTCGCCATGGATTGGCGCGGCAAGCGCCGCAAGGGCGGCTTCACCGAGTTCTGCCGGATCGTCGACGAATGGCTGCGCGACGAGCGCGACCGCCGCGCGCGGCACGCGAAAATCCGCGAGGCCCACCAGCGCCAGATAAAGGGAGGCCAATGATGCCCGCCTTCGGCTTCAAGTCCCGCTTCGCCCGCCTGGTCGAGGCCGGCACCAAGCGCCAGACCATCCGCGCCGAGCGCGTCGACGGCGCCCCACCCTGCCGGTTCGGCCAGTGGGTCACGTGCTGGGAGGGCCTGCGCACGCGAGCGTGCCGCAAGATCAACGCCGGACCCTGCACCGCCGTGCGGCGGATCGAGATCGGCAAGGCCCCCCTCGCCCAGATCCGGATCGACGACAGGCCGCTTGACAACGCCGAGGCCGAAGCCCTGGCCATGGCCGACGGCTTCACCGGCCTCGAAACCGGCTTCGGCTTGCTCGCCTTCTTCGACGTCGAGCATGGCCTGCCGTTCCAGGGTTGGATCGTCGAATGGGCGCCGATGGGAAAGTATGCCCTGCCGCCGGGCTTCGTCGGTCAACCCTCGGTGCCGTTGCTCGACGGCCCGTGGGTTCCTGCCACCGGCGTCGACGAAGAAGGCGTCCTGGTCGCGCCAGCCGCTGGTGGATCGACGCCCACGGTCTGTGTGGTCGGCGACCCGCACGAGGCGTTTCGCACCGATACCCACGGCCCGCTGATGGCCCTCATCAAGGCCGCCCCATCCCTGCGGCAGGCCTGCCTCGCGTTGCTGGCCATCGCGCCGTCGAACCTGGACGAGTGCCGCGAGGACGATCCGGCGCTGTGGGCGGCCTACCAGAGGGCCAAGGCGGCTGTGACGGGCATCGACACGACGCCAAGGCAAAAGGGGTCCGGCCATGGGCGCGCCTAAGCCGGCGCTGGGCTATCCCAGCCGCACCGCCGCCGTGCTCGCGTTGCGCGGCCAGGGGATCAACGACGCCGAGATCGCCCGGCGCATCGGCATCCGCTGCGGAACCGTGGAGGCGCTGGCCTGTTCGGCCGCCGGACGGCGGCGGCGGCCGGCAGAGGCCAATGGCCGCACCGTGGTGTTTCCCATCGACGTTCTCGACGCCCTCGGCCCGCATGCCGCCGCCCGCGGGATCTCGCCCAACGAGCTGGCCCGCCGCCTGGTCGAGACGGCGATCGACGACAACCTCATCGACGCCGTGCTGGACGACAGGGGGAAATGACCATGGGCGTGGTGACCAAGATCGAATCCGCCGACCACACCTTCCAGCCCTGGTACGGCTGTCATCCGGTGGTCGACGACGGCGAGGTCAGCCCCGGCTGCGCGGTGTGCTTCGCCGAGGGCTGGGCCAAGCGCTCCGGCCTGGTCAAGTGGGGCGCCCAGCAGCCGCGAAGGCTCTCCAGTGAGGCCCACTGGCGGCAACCCCTCGCCTGGGACAGGTTGGCCGCGCGCGAGGGCCGCATGCATGTGGTGCTCAACACGCTCTGCGACATCTTCGACGATCGGGCCGACCCGGCTTGGCGCGCCCGCTGGTGGGCCCTCGTCAAGGTCACCCCCAACCTGCTGTGGACGCCGCTGACCAAGCGGCCGGAGAACATCCCCGGCATGCTGCCGCCCGACTGGGGCGACGGCTATCCAAACGTCATGCTGATGGTGACCTGCGAGGATCAGAAGCGGGCGAACCTGCGCATTCCCCGGCTGTTCGAGGCGCCCGCCCGCTGGTACGGCTGTTATTACGAGCCGGCGGCGGGGCCGATCGACTTCCGCAGGATCAAGATCGGCGAGGCCGACGGTCGCCTCGATGCCCTGACGGGCGCCTGGATCGCCGACGACATGAACGAGGAAAGGCGTTGTCCGCGCCTCTCCTGGATCGTCGCCGGCGGCGCCACCGGCCCACGGGCCGATCCCGCCCATCCGGCCTGGTTCCGCCAGGTGTGCAACGACGTCTGTGAAGTCCGCGGAAGGGATGGCCCGCCGTGGTTCCACCTCAAACAATGGGGCGAGTGGAAACCGACCAGCGGTGTGGACGTTTACTGCCATGGCCCTGACCACAACGCGAGGGAATTCCCTAACGTCCAAGGCATCGCTTGGCTGGGCGACGGGCGTGTTTGCCTGCGCGATTTTTCCATCACTGAGCATGCCCGACGTATCCGGAATAGGCAGGCATTCAACACGCGTGCGATCGATGTCGACGAGCAGGCCCTGGAGGACTTTCACGCGGCTTGCGCCGATCCAAATCGGATCGCCGATAACCCACTCGGTTTTCAATGGATGTACCGGGTCGGCAGCAAGGTCGCCGGCCGGCTTCTCGATGGCCGTACCTGGGATGAATTCCCGGCAGCGGCGAGGAGGCCGACGCCATGACCGTCTATGTCGACGACATGCGCGCCCCGTATCGCCGGATGATCATGTGCCACATGATCGCCGATGACGAGGCCGAGCTGCACGCCATGGCCGACCGCATCGGAGTCGCCCGCAAGTGGTACCAGGGCGACCACTACGACGTGTGCCTGGAGAAGCGCGCCCTCGCGGTCAAGGCCGGCGCCGTCGGGATCACCTGGCGGCAGTGCGGCTGCATGGTCCTGCACCGCCGACGCACCGGCAAGCTGGGGACGCCCGGGGAAGCGCAGGCAGCGGTGGAGAGCCGGCTTGGCGCCGTCTACCTGACGCCGCGACATGTCGTCGAGAATGTCATCCGCAGCACCGACACCGCCGGCGTACCGCCGGCCGCGCCCGACCCTGACTGCTCATCGATGCCGGAGGGAGACCTGCCGTGATCCCGCCCCGCTTCACCGTCGCCGAGGCCGATAGCGCCTATGAGGAATGGGGCTGCAACTGCGGCCCGACGGCGATCGCCGCCATCATGGGCCTGACGCTCGACGAACTGCGCCCCCACCTCGGCGACTTCGAGCGCAAGCGCTACACCAATCCGACCTTGATGTGGGAGATCCTCGACCGCCTGGGCGCGGACTGGCGTCGCGTCAATCCGCCGGCCGGCCTTCCGACCTATGGCTTGGCCAGGGTGCAGTGGGAAGGACCGTGGACGAAACCCGGCGTCCCCATGCGCGCCCGTTACCGCCACACCCACTGGATCGGCGCCGCATGGTCCGTGGGCCGCAACGAGTTCGGCGTCTTCGACGTCAACGCCATGGCCAACGGCACCGGCTGGTGTGACGCGTCCGACTGGGTGCACATCATCGTGCCCTGGATCCTCAACGAGTGCGTGCCGAAGGCCGATGGCCGCTGGCACCTCACCCATGTCGTGGAGATCGCCTTGCCGGGCCAGGCACGCGGAGGCGCGCGATGACGCCGGCGCGCTCAGTCGGGCAGGTTGAGGCTCGCCACCACGCGCGTCCCGTGGCGCAGGGTAAGCACCTTGTCGGGATAGAGCGCCGATGCCCGGTCGAAGGCGGCGCTGGCCAGCAGCACGTTGGCCGCCCGGGCCAGTATCCGCTCGATGCGGATGCCCCCAGCGTCCCACTGCTCGACGGCGAATGGCAGGAGATCCTCGACCATCCCTCATCATCGCCGGCCGAGGCCGCCTGGGCAAGGCTCTCTCTCCCGGTCACGGCGCTCGCCGCCTTCGGCCTGGCGCACGCCATCGCCTGGGCCTGCACGGGAGGCCTGTACTGATGCCCAACCACCTCGAAGGAGATCGAGCCATGAGCGGCATGTTGAGGATACTGTCCGAGCGCAAGCGCCAGATCGAAGCCGAGGGATTCGACGTCGCGCACGACGACGAACACCGCGGCGGCGAGATGTTCAGCGCCGCGCTCTGCTACCAGAGCAACGCCGACTTCGGTCTGCCACTCACCGTCGACGGCGTGCCGGTCGGCTGGCCCTGGGGCCGCGAGTGGTGGAAGCCCAAGACGCCGGAGCGCGACCTCGTCCGGGCCGGCGCCCTCTATCTCGCCGAGGCGGAGCGTCTCAAGCGCCTCGGCGAGCCCACCGTCCACATCGACCGCCTCGTCGACAGGATCGCCGCGCGCCTCGACGCGATGGCGGTGACGCCTCCCCAATCGTGATTTACCCCAGCAGTCGAAAGGAGACTGTGAATGACCACCAATATCCAAGTCGACCGGATTGATGCGCCCCCGTCGTTGCCGGCTATCGGCGAGCCGCTGGCCGGCGGCTTCTTCGCCGGCGCCTTCCTGCTGGAAGGCCGGCTCCACGCCCTGATTCTCGCGCCGAAGGCCGAAGGCGAGACCGAAGCCGCCTGGCGGACCAAGGGCGAGGACGAGGCCCCGGCCCGGTCCCTGCGCGACGGCCTCGCCAACTCGGACGCCATCAACGACGACAGCCACCCGGCCGCCCAGTTCTGCCGCGCGCTCGCCATCGGCGGCCACGACGACTGGTACCTGCCCAGCCGGCACGAGGCGGCGCTTCTGGCCGAAACCCTGATGCCGGGCGACGGCTTCGTTCCCGAACAGACCACGGCCGAGGCATTCAAGGAAGGCGGGCAGGAGGCCTTCGAACGACGCGCGTACTGGACGAGCACCGAACTGGAGTCCGGCTTCGCCTGGTACCAGGACTTCTACGACGGCCTCCAGAGCACCAACTACAAGGGCTGGCGGTGCCGGGTCCGGGCCGTCCGCAAATGTCCCCTTTAACCCTTGATCCCTTTCCCGGCCGCTTCGGCGGCCGGGCGGATCCTGCCCAGGAGATCACCATGAACCAAGTTTCCACCAAGACCTCTCTTCCCGCCATCGGCGACGCCTTCGGCGGTGGCTTTTTCGCCGGCACCTACCTGGAGAACGGCGCTCTCCACGCGCTGATCGTTGCCCCCAAGGCCGAGGGCGAGGCAGAGGAGATGGAGTGGGGAGCCGGCGGCGAGACGGCCGCCCGATCGCTGACCGATGGCCTGGCCAACAGCGACGCCATCAACGACGATAAACACCCGGCCGCCCGGTTCTGCCGCTCGCTCGCCATCGGCGGCTTCACCGACTGGCACCTGCCGGCGCTCGATCAGATGTCGGTCCTGCGGGCCAACCTGACCCCGGAGAACGACCACGTCCCGGTCCAGACCACCGCCGAGACCTTCCAGGAAGGCGGGCCGGAGGCCTTCGAGATCGACGACGCCTACTGGTCCAGCACGGAATGGTCGGCCGGCTTCGCCTGGTCCCAGTTCTTCGACGACGGCACCCAGGACGGCAGCCTCAAGGGCTGGCGGTGCCGGGTCCGGGCCGTCCGCAAATGCCCCCTTTAACCATTAACCCCTTTCCCGGCCGCTCCGGCGGCCGGGTCTGGCCTTAAGGAGATTTTGCATGGCGCGCGCCACTGATCTTCCGATCTACCGGGCGGCCTACGACCTGCTCAAGCTTCTGGCGAAGCTGACGCAGCAGTACCCGCGTGGCTATCGGCAGGGCCTGGCGCGCGAGGTCTTCGGCGAAGCCCAGGCGGTGGTGGTCGGTGTCTTCCGGGCCAACGCCACTACCGACAAGGCGCCGCTCCTGGAAACGCTGCGCGAGCATCTGGAAACGCTCAAGCTGCTGCTGCGGCTCTCCAAGGACCTTCACCTGATCTCCCCCGGCCAGTTCGGGTCCACGGTCGAACTCACCGACGCCATCGGCAAGCAGGCGTCGGGATGGCTCAACTACGCAAGGAATCGCGCCTGATGCCCGAAAG
The DNA here is from genome assembly GCF_026163695.1 of Shumkonia mesophila. Classification (NCBI taxonomy): domain Bacteria; kingdom Pseudomonadati; phylum Pseudomonadota; class Alphaproteobacteria; order Rhodospirillales; family Shumkoniaceae; genus Shumkonia; species Shumkonia mesophila. Next base: position 44,618 of record NZ_JAOTID010000020.1, read on the forward strand.
TCACGGCTTTCGCGCCCGTGCGCTTCATTTGGTCGGGGTAGCGGCCCTTTCCCGATGCATGCGGGGCCGCTCCACGCGCCAGTGGGATACGGCGGGCCTGCTCCCCCGCGCGTCCCGGCGCAGCTCGGCCGGCGTCGATGCCGTTCGGCAATCGCCGGCCCGGCCTGTAAACCCCCGACTGTCCGGCTACGCCTGGTACCAGAACTTCAACAACGGCAACCAGAACAACAACAACAAGGGCTGGCGGTGCCGGGTCCGGGCCGTCCGCAAATGATCATTCCCATGCCGTCGGAGATCACCGTGGACCAGCTTTTCGAGGCCTACTACGACTGCCGGCGGAACAAGCGCACCACGCGCTCCGCCCTCGCCTTCGAGGTCGACCTGGAAGCCAACCTGATGGCCCTGCTGGACGAGCTGCGGTCGGGCGCATGGACGCCGGCGCCGGCCACCGTGTTCGCCATCACCCGGCCGAAGCCGCGCGAGGTGTGGGCCGCCGCCTTCCGCGACCGCATCGTCCACCACCTGGTCTACCGGGCCATCGCGCCCCTGTTCGAGCCGGCCTTCATCGCCGATTCCTGCGCCTGCATCCCCGGCCGCGGCACGCTCTACGGCGCGCGCCGGCTGCGCCGCCACCTGCTGAGCGCAACCGAGAACTGGAGCAAGCCGGCTTTCGTGCTCAAGGCGGACATCGCCAACTTCTTCGGCTCGATCCGCCACCGCGATCTGTTCGCCATGCTGGGCCGCCGGGTCAAGGACCCGACGATACTCGACCTCATCGGCAAGCTGGTGTTCCAGGACGTGCGCCGGGACGCCATCGTGCGCGGCGAGGCGCGTCACTTGGCCCGGGTGCCGCGCCACAAGAGCCTGTTCAACGCGCCGCCGGCAACCGGGCTTCCCATCGGCAACCTGTCCAGCCAGTTCTTCGCCAACGTCTACCTCGACGGCCTGGACCAGATGGTCAAGAGGCGCCTCGGCATGCGGCACTATGTCCGCTACGTCGACGACATGGTCCTGGTCCACCCCGAGCCGGAAGTGCTGTTGGCGGCGGCCGACGCCATCCGGGAACACCTGGCCGGCATTGGCCTCGCGCTGGCCGAGCACAAGACCTTCGTCGCGCCGGCCGAGAAGGGCGTCGACTTCGTCGGCCACGTCATCCGCCCCCACCGATCGTCCGGCCGCGCCAAGACCCACCGCGCGGCGCTCGACCGGCTCGCCGACCTGCCCGCCGGAGATAGGGTCGCCAGCTTCAACGCGTACCTGGGCCTCTATCGCCACGCCGGGAGCCGGCCGCAGTCCATCGCCATCTGCCGCCTCGCCCTGCGCCGCGGGCTCGCGGTAGCGGCGGACCTGAGCAAGGTTCGCGATCACCGTCCGCCAAAGCCGCCAAGACGCGCATAGCCGAAGGTTGAACCAACATGGCCAAAACCGAAGAATTCATCCGCCTGGACATCACGCCGCTGTGCGACGCCATGGCCGAACTGCGGACGCTGATGGGCGACGGAGCGGGGCTCTCTGAACGGGTCCGTCTGCGGGCCGAAAGACTGGCCAGCCCGGACGGGTCGACCGGCGACCAGATTGCCGAAGTCGACCTTGACGGCCGGCAGGTCTTGCCTGGCCACGAACTGCTTTCCCTGCTGGTCGACCTTCGAATGGCGCGCCGGCAGGGCGGCTTCACCATCGCCTCCCTGTTTGGCATCCAGAGCCGGCTGCCCTGACATGGCCCGCACCAAGCCCACCTTCACTCCCCGGCCCCGCATCCTGACCAGCCCGCACCAGGTGGCGGCGCTGCTAGGCCGGGGCGAGGAGTGGTTCCGCCTCAAGCGGCCGAAGCTCGAGGCGGCGGGCTTCCCGCATTTCGACACCCTGCTGGGAGGCTGGGACAGCGCGGCCATCGACGTATGGCTTGATCGCCGTGCCGGTTTGGAGAGACACTCGCCGTCCGACTGCGACCCCAACCCTTGGGACAAGGACGGCGCGCCGGAGAATGGGCAAGGTGAACCTGCCGTATGTTGAAGGCTTCCGCGCCAAGGGGCGCGCCTACTGGTATTACCGCCGCGACGGCCAACGGATCCGGCTGCCCGGTAATCCCGGCAGCGCGGAGTTCACCGCCGCCTACGAGCGCACCCATGATTCCTTCGAGCGGCCGGCCACGATAGGGTCCGCGCGCGCCATGCCGGGCAGCATCGCCGCCCTGGTCGCCGCCTACAAGGCCAGCGCCGAGTTCGCGCAGCTGGGGGAGAAAACGCGCAAGGACTACGCGCGCTACCTCGAGCGTTTCGCCACGGACAAGGGGAAGCTGCCGGTCGGCCGCATGGAGCGACGCCACGTCATCGCCTATCGCGACAAGTTCTCGGCAACGCCCCGCACCGCCAACTACATGGTGCAGGTGATCCGCCTGGTGATGGAGTGGGGGCTCGACCGCGGCTGGCTGAAGGTGAACCCCGCCACCCGGCCCAAGCGCCTGAAGACGGGCGACGGCCACCGGCCGTGGGAGGAGATGGAGATCTCCCTGTTCCGCGATCATTGGAAGCCGGGAACCATCGAGCGTACGGCCTTCGAGGTCGCGTTGAACACCGGCCAGCGGGGCGAGGACATCGCCGCCATGGAGCGCGCCCACATGGATGCCAAGGGCACCATCGCGGTGGCCCAGGAAAAAACCGACGCCCGCGTGTGGGTACCACAATCCAAGGACCTGAAGAAGGCCCTGGACGCCTGGAACGCCGCCCAGGCCCGCCGCATGGCGGCGCTGGAGAAGGCCGGCAAGCCGATCCGCCTGGCGATGCGCAGCATGCTGTTGACGACGGAGACCGGCCGGGCTTTCAAGGTCGACAACTTCCGCCACGTCATGATCGCCGCCTATCAGGCGGTGAAAGGTCTGAAGGTGGGCCTGGAGGCGGGAGGCGTCACCACCCACGGGCTGCGCTACACGGCCGCCACCATCCTGCACGAACTGGATTGCGACTGGGACACCATTGCCGCCATCACCGGCCACGAGACGGTCCAGATGGTGCGCAAGTACACCGAGAAGAAACGCAAGGCGAAGGTCGCCATCGCCAGGCTCGACCGCGCCCGCAAGAATCGCGGAAAGCGAACGAATGGGGAATAGAATCAGGGGAAAGTGCCAAACCGCCGCTGATAAAAGTGCCAAACCGCAGCGGCCTGAAAAAGCGAAGCCCCGGAAACCTGAATGATTTCCGGGGCTTATTTGGTGGGCGCACAAGGACTCGAACCTTGGACCCGCTGATTAAGAGTCAGCTGCTCTACCATCTGAGCTATGCGCCCCACAGGGCTGGCCGGTCATATAGCAAAGCCGGCGGGGCTTGTCGATACGTTGATTGGGGTTTTATCGCCTAGACCTCGTCGCCGCCGCCGCGCCGGCCGATGGTGACGTCGCGGTGCACGTAGACCCCCATCAGGAGGCCGAAGCCGAACAGCAGCGTCAGCATCGACGTGCCGCCATAGGAAATCAGCGGCAGCGGCGCCCCCACCACCGGGATCAGCCCCATCACCATGGCGATGTTGATGAAGATGTAGAGGAAGAAGGTGACGGTGACGCCCATGCCGACCAGGCGGCCGAACTGGCTGCGCGCCCGGATCGAAATGGCAAAGCCGTAGACCAGCAGCAGGACGTAGAGCCCGATCAGGACAAGGCCGCCGACCAAGCCGAATTCCTCGGCCAGCATGGTGAAGATGAAGTCGGTCTGCTTTTCCGGCAGGAAGTTGAGGTGGGCCTGGGTCCCTTGCAGGAAGCCCTTGCCGAAGAGGCCCCCCGAGCCCAGCGCGATCTTCGACTGGATGATGTGGTAGCCGGAGCCGAGCGCGTCGTTCTCGGGATTGAGGAAGGAAAGCACCCGCATCTTCTGGTAGTCGTAGAGAAACTGCCAGGCGACGGGGATCGCCGACAGGCCGGCGACGATCACCACCGCGAACTTCCACAGCCGGACGCCGCCCAGGAAAAACATGGCGCCGCTGGCCATGAGCAGGATCATCGCGGTGCCGAGATCGGGCTGGCGCAGCACAAGACCCACCGGCGCCGCCACCATGGCCAAGGGCAGCAGGAGCCGGAACGGGTTGCCCACCTCCTCCACCGTCAGGCCGTGGAAAAAGCGGGCGAGCGCCAGGATGATCGCCATCTTCATCACTTCGGAGGGCTGCAGGTTGATGACGCCGAGATCGAGCCAGCGCTGCGCTCCCATGCCGATATCGCCCGCAATCTCGACCGCGGTCAGCAGGGCCAGCGCCAGCAGGTAGACCACATAGGCGTAGCGGAACCACAGACGGACGTCGATCAGGGCGACGGCGATGAGGATGGCCAGCCCGATTCCGAAGCGGGCGAGCTGGCGGGAAGCCCACGGATCGAGATTGCCGCCGGCCGCCGAATACAGCATGGCGATGCCGATGCTGGTGGTGACGGCGAGCAACAGCACGAACAGCCAGTGGATCTGCCAGAGCTTCTGGCCGAGGGAAAAGTGCGGGCGATTGAATCCGTTGTCGCGCATGGGCGGCTTATCCTTCGGGTCCGGACCGGCGGGGGGGCGGCCCGGCCTCGGCGGAAACCGCGGCCGCCGGCTCCCCATAGAGCCGCTGGACCGCGTCGAGCACGTCGCGGGCGATCGGCGCCGCCACGGCGGAGCCGCCGCCGCCATGCTCGACCACCACCGAAACGGCGAAGCGCGGCGCCTCCACCGGCGCGAAGCCGACGAACAGCGCGTGGTCGCGCTCTCGCCACGGCAGGTCCTCGTTCTTGCGGACCCCGGTATCGCGCTCGGCCTTGCTGATGCGGCGCACCTGGGCGGTACCCGTCTTGCCGGCCATGGCGCGGCTGGGTTCGCGAATGCGCGCGCCATAGGCGGTGCCGCGCGGCACGTTGACCACGGCGTCCATCGCCTTGACGATGACATCGAGATGGGCCGGCGCGATGCCGAGGGATTCGGCCGGGGCGGTGGAGCGGATGGTAGCGCCGTTCGGCGTTACGCTGTCGCGGGCGAGATGCGGCTTCACCGCCAGGCCGCCGTTGGCGATCCTGGCCGTCATCACCGCCAGTTGCAGGGGCGTGGTCAGCATGTACGCCTGGCCGATGCCGGAAATCAGCGTCTCGCCCTGCTGCCAGGGAGTGCCGAAGGTGGCCAGCTTCCAGTCGCGGGTCGGCATCAGGCCGGGCTTCTCGTTGGGCAGGTCGATGCCCAGCCGCACCCCCATCCCCAGGCGCCTGGCCATGGCGGAGATGGCATCGATGCCGGTGCGGCGCGCCACCTCGTAGAAGTAGGAGTCGCAGGATTGCGCGATGCCGGCCTTGAGATCGAGCAGGCCGTGCCCGTGCTTCTTCCAGCAGTGGAACTTGGCGTCCCCCAGGCTGACCGAGCCCGAGCAGTACACCTTGGTGGCCGGCGTGATGACGCCCTTTTCCAGCGCCGCCAGGGCCACCACCATCTTGAAGGTGGAACCCGGCGCGTACTGGCCGGCGATCGCCTTGTTGGTGAGCGGGGATTTCGGGTTGCCCGCCAGCGCCTGCCATTCCTCGGAGGTGAGCCCGCGATTGAACGCGTTGGGATCGAAGCCGGGCACCGAGACCATGGCCAGCACCTCGCCGGTCCTGACGTCCAGCACGACGACGGAGGCGCTCACCTGGCC
>NZ_JAOTID010000021.1 GCF_026163695.1 Shumkonia mesophila
ATGGCCGCGGCCGAGCCGGTGACGACGTTGAAGACGCCCTTGGGGAATCCCGCCTCCTCGGCCAGGGCGGCCAGGGCCAGCGCCGAATACGGGGTGGCGCTGGCCGGCTTGATGACCACCGGGCAGCCGACCGCCAGGGCGGGGGCGCATTTGCGGGTGATCATGGCGTTGGGGAAGTTCCACGGCGTGATGGCGGCCACCACGCCGACCGGTTCCTTGATCACCACCAGGCGCTTGTCGCGCTGCGGCTGTGGGATGGTGTCGCCATAGACGCGCCGGCCCTCCTCGGCGAACCATTCGATGAAGGAGGCCCCATAGACCACCTCGCCCTTGGCTTCCGTCAGCGGCTTGCCCTGCTCGGTGGTCATCAAGAGCGCCAGGTCGTCCTGGTTCTTCAGCACCAGCTCGTACCAGCGGCGCAACAGGAGCGAGCGTTCCTTGGCGGTGCGGGCCCGCCAGTCCGGCCACGCGGCGTTGGCCGCCTCGATGGCCCGCCGGGTTTCGGCGGCGCCCATCTTCGGCACCGTGCCGACGACCTTGCCGTCGGCCGGATTGGTGACCTCGATGGTGGCGCCGGAATCGGCGTCGACCCAGGCGCCATCAATGTAACACTGCTGGCGGAACAGCGCGGAGTTCTTCACTTTCATGGGAATGGCCTCGTGGCTGGCAAGGGGACGCGGACGAGACGGATGTAGGCAGGCGGGGGCGCCGCGTCGAGGGGGGTCGTCCAGGAATGTACCACCTGGACGGGCAGGCCCGCCTTGGCGCGCGGCCGCGCCGTCCCCACATGAACCTCCGAAGGGCGCGGCGCGCGGAGCCGAGCCGACGATCGGGAGAACGCCCCTTGACGAAACGCGGCATCCTCCTCCTCGTGGCCGTCGGGGCCGGCCTTTCGGCGGTAGCCGGCTATTCGCTTTTGTTCGGGCCCGGCACGTCGGGCGCCGACGCCGCCAACCCCAAGATGGTGGCCCTCGGCCGCACGGTTTATGCCGAGCATTGCGCCGAGTGCCACGGCAAAAGCCTGGAGGGCGAACCCAACTGGCGGACGCCCAAGGCCGACGGCACGCTGCCGGCGCCGCCGCATGATGACAACGGCCACACCTGGCACCACGGCGACGAACTGCTCTTCCGCTACACCAAGGGGGGGCGGCGCCGCCATCGCTCCCGCCGAATTCAAGAGCGGCATGCCGGCCTTCGGCGAGGCGCTTTCCGACGAACAGATCTGGGCCGTTCTCGCCTTCATCAAAAGTACGTGGCCGGAACCCGTCCGCCAGCGGCAGGACCTGATGAACCGTTAGGGCGTCACGGCTTGCCGCCGACGCAGGCGAGCATCGGCCCCAGCTGGCCCATCCGCCGCTGCAGGACCGCCGCCCGTTCGCGGATGTAGTCGCTCGGCCGGGCCGGCGACCACGCCCGCGGGTTGGGCAGCACGGCGGCCAGGCGGGCCGCCTGCGGACGGCTGAGCCGGGCCGCCGGAACGCGGAAGTAGTGCTGCGCGGCGGCCTCGGCACCATAGAGGCCGGGGCCCCATTCGGCGATGTTGAGGTACACTTCCATGATCCGGTGCTTCGGCCACAGCACCTCCAGCCACGCCGTCACATAGGCCTCCAAGGCCTTGCGCAGCGCGCTGCGGCCGGGCCACAGGAACAGGTTCTTGCTGGTCTGCATGGAGATGGTCGAGGCGCCGCGGGCCCGCCCGCCGTCCGTCCATTCCTCGAAGGCGTCGCGGATCGAGGCGACGTCGAAGCCGTGGTGCTGGCAGAACAGGTTGTCCTCGGCGGCGATCACCGCGGCCCGCAGATAGGGCGAGATGGCCTCAAGCTCCGCCCAGTCGCGGCTCAGGCCCTCTCCCTCGAAAAGCCGGATGACCATCAGGGGCGTGATCGGCGGCGGCAGCAGGCGATAAAGGACAAGCCCGACCGGCGGCCCGGCCAGCACCACCAGGATCACCGCGATCACCGCCTTGCGTATCCAGCGCCCCATTGCCCCGTCCGCGCTCCGTTTCCGAAAGTCCCATTGCCGCCGATGCCCGACGCGGGCGCGTTCCGCCATGATCGGCGATTGGCGCCGGCCTTCGCAACCGCTAAGGTTCGCCCGGCTTCCCACCGCCCCGAGGCATGACCATGATCGTTCGCCTGGCCCGACCCGAAGATGAAGAGGCCATCTGGGACATCCTCCGCCCGACGCTGCGCGCCGCCGAGACCTACGCGGTGTCGCCGGATCTCACCCGCGAGGAGGCGCTGGCCTACTGGTTTTCGCCCGCCCACGAGGTGTTCGTGGCCGAAGAGGACGGCCGGGTCCTCGGCACCTACTACATGCGCCCCAACCAACAGGGCGGCGGCCGGCACGTCGCCAACTGCGGCTACATGACGGCCCCGGCCGCGCAGGGCCGTGGCGTGGCGCGACGGATGGGCGAGCACTCCCTGGAACACGCCAAGTGGCGCGGCTTCAGGGCGATCCAGTTCAACTTCGTGGTCAGCACGAACGAGCGCGCCGTCGCCCTCTGGCAACGGCTGGGGTTTGCCATCGCCGGCACCCTGCCCGGCGCCTTCGAGCACCCGCGCCTGGGCTTCGTCGACGCCTTCGTGATGTTCCGCGCACTCTAGGCGCGGGCGCCCGCCCTATTCCACCGTCACGCTTTTGGCGAGGTTGCGCGGCTGGTCGACGTCGGTGCCCTTGAGCACGGCGACGTGGTAGGCCAGCAGTTGCACCGGGATGGAATAGAGGATGGGGGCGACGAAGGGGTCGACCTCGGGCAGCGCGATGCAGGTGGCGTCGATGTCGCCCAGGCCGCCGATGCCCTTGGCGTCGCCGAAGAAGACGACGCGCCCGCCCCGGGCCACCACCTCCTGGATGTTGGAGGCCGTCTTCTCGAACAGTTCGTCCGAAGGCGCGATGACGATGACCGGCACCGTCTCGTCGATCAAGGCGATGGGGCCGTGCTTCATCTCGCCGGCGGCATAGCCCTCGGCGTGGATGTAGGAGATTTCCTTGAGCTTGAGCGCGCCCTCGAGCGCGATCGGATAGCTGGTGCCGCGCCCCAGGTAAAGGACGTCGGTGGCCTCGATCATGCCCTGGGCGAGGTCGCGCAGCCGCCCGTCGTGGTTGAGCACGTCGGCGGCCCTGGCCGGCACCTCGATCAGCGCCGAGACCAGGCGCCCCTCGTCGGCGGCCGAAAGGGCGCCGCGGGCGCGCGCCACCGCCAGCGTCAGGCAGGCCAACACCGTCAGCTGGGTGGTGAAGGCCTTGGTCGAGGCCACCCCGATCTCGGGGCCGGCCAGCGTTTGCAGCACGGTGTCGGATTCGCGCGCGATGGTGGATTCCGGGCTGTTGACGACGGCGATGATGTGCTGGCCCTGGGCGCGGGCATAGCGCAGCGCCGCCAGGGTGTCGGCCGTCTCCCCCGATTGCGAGACCACCAGGGTGACGCCGCCCTTCGGCATGTCGGCGGCGCGGTAGCGGAATTCCGAGGCGATGTCGACCTCGACCGGCAGGCGGGCGATGCGTTCCAGCCAGTACTTGGCGACCATGCAGGCGTAGAAGGCGGTGCCGCAGGCGACCAACGTCATGCGGGGCGCCGTCACCAGGGCCTCGGGCAGGCTGGGCAGCGTGATGTCGCGCGACGTCGGGTTGACGTAGGAGCGCAGCGTGTCGCCGATCACCTGCGGCTGCTCGTAGATCTCCTTCAGCATGAAGTGGCGGTAGCCGCCCTTGCCGATCAGCGCGCCGGAAAGGGCGGTGGCCCGGATCTCGCGCTTGACCACATGGCCCTCGGCGTCGTGGATGGTGGCGCCTTGCTGGGTGATGACCGCCCAGTCGCCCTCGTCGAGATAGGTGATGCGCTGGGTGAGCGGGGCCAGCGCCAGGGCGTCGGAGCCGATGAACATCTCGCCGTCGCCATAGCCGATGGCCAGCGGGCTGCCGCGCCGGGCCCCGATCATCAGGTCGTGCTCGCCGGCGAAGACGATGCCCAACGCGAAGGCGCCCTGCAGGCGCTTCAGCGCCGCGTGGGTGGCCTCGGCGGGTTTCATGCCGTCCTTCAGGTAAAGGGTGATCAGGTGGGCGACCACCTCGGTGTCGGTCTCGGATTCAAGGGTGCAGCCGCGGGCCTTGAGCTCGGCCCGAAGCTCGACGAAGTTCTCGATGATGCCGTTGTGCACCACCGCCACCCGGTCGGTGGCGTGCGGATGGGCGTTGGTTTCGTTGGGGATGCCGTGGGTGGCCCAGCGGGTGTGGCCGATGCCGATGCGCCCCGGCAGCGGCTGTTCCTTGAGGCGGGCCTCGAGGTTGACCAGCTTGCCCTCGGCGCGGCGCCGCTCGATGCGGCCATTGACCAGCGTGGCGACGCCGGCCGAATCGTAGCCCCGGTACTCCAGGCGCCGGAGCCCGGCCACCAGAAGATCGGCGACGTCGCCCTTGCCGATGATGCCGACGATGCCGCACATGGCGGATTACCCCTTCTTGCTTTTCTGCCTGGCCTGCTTCTCGGCGGCGCGCCGCGCGCGGAACCGCCTGGCCCAACCCTCGATCGTCGTCAGCTCGGCCCGCGTCACGGCCAGCGCGTCGGCCGGCACGTCCCGGGTGATCACGCTGCCGGCGCCGACGGTAGCGCCGTCGCCGACCTTCACGGGCGCGACCAGGGCGGTGTTCGACCCGATGAAGGCGCCAGCCCCGATGTCGGTATGGTCCTTGAAGAAGCCGTCGTAGTTGCAGGTGATGGTGCCGGCCCCGATGTTGGCCTTGGCGCCGATGCGGGCGTCGCCGATGTAGGTCAGGTGGTTGACCTTGGCGCCGGCCTCGACCGAGGCGTTCTTGATCTCGACGAAGTTGCCGATGTGGGCGTCTTCGGCAATCCGGGCCCCCGGCCGCAGGCGGGCGAAGGGACCGACGCGGGCGCCGGCCGCGATGGTCGCCCCCTCGATGTGCGAGAAGGCGTGGATCTCGACCCCGTCGCCGACGGCGACGCCGGGCCCGAACACCACGTTGGGGCCGACCGTGACATCGCGGCCCAAGCGGGTGTCGGCAGAAAAGAAGACGCTGGCGGGGTCGATCAGCGTGGCGCCTTCGGCCATGGCCCGCGCGCGCAGTCTTTCCTGGACCACCGCCTCGGCGGCGGCGAGATCGGCCCGGGAATTGATGCCCAGCAGTTCCTCGGGCGGCGCCTCGACGAAGGCGCAGGCGGCCCCGTCGGCGCGGGCGAGGGCCACGATGTCGGTCAGGTAGTACTCGCCCTTGGCGTTGGCGTTGCCGATGCGATCCAGCCAGCCGAAGAGCCGCGCCCCGTCGATGGCCATGACGCCGGAATTGCAAAGCCCGATGGCGCGCTCGGCTGCCGTCGCCTCCTTGGCCTCGACGATGGCCTGAAGCGCGCCGTCGGCGGAAACGATCAGCCGCCCGTAGTCGGTGGGATCGGGCGGCCGGAAGCCCAGCACGACGACGGCCGGCTGCGGATCCAGGTGGCGGGCCGCCAGCATGGCCTCCAGCGTCTCGGGCTTGATCAGCGGCGTGTCGCCGTAAAGGATCAGCACGTCGCCGGCGAAGCCTTCCATGGCGGCGCGGGCCGCCAGCACGGCGTGCGCGGTGCCCAGGCGCGGCTCCTGGATGGCGCAGGGATGGGGAGCGACCGCCTCGGCCACCGCCTCCATGCCCTGGCCGACGACGACGACCGTCCGCTCGGGGGCGAAGCGGGCCAGCGTGTCCATCAGGTGCAGCACCATCGGCCGGCCGGCCAGGCGGTGCAGCACTTTCGGGCGGGCGGACTTCATGCGCGTGCCGAGGCCCGCGGCAAGGACGATGGCGGCGGTTTTTTGCTTGGTCATGGGGCGGCGGTTGTTTAAAAGACCGGGTTCTCGTGGACCGGGCGACCTTGCCACACGGGGCCGGCCCCGCCAAGTCACAAGTTGTTTCGGATTTTTTCAGATGAACCACCTTCCCGGCCCCGGGCCGCAAGCCATCGTTTTCGACCTCGACGGCACCCTGATCGACAGCGCCCCCGACCTCCAGGCGGCGATCAACCGCACGCTGGCCGCGGACGGGCGCCCCCCGCTTTCGGTCGAGGCCGTCAAGGCCATGGTGGGCGACGGCGTGCCCAAGCTGGTGGAAAGGGCGTTTGCCGCCACCGGCGGCCTGCCCGGCGGCGGCGCCGACGCCCTGGCCGCCTGGGTGGCCCGCTTCGGCGAGGATTACGAGAACTGCGGCTTTCCCCTCACCCGCCCCTTCGCCGGGACGCTTCCGGTGCTGGCCGCGCTCGGCGACGCCGGGTTCAAGCTCGCGCTGTGCACCAACAAGCCGCAGGCCGCCACGGTGGAGATCCTGGACCGCCTGGATCTCGCCCGCTTCTTCGACGCGGTGGTGGGCGGCGACGCGGTGCCCGGCGTGCGCAAGCCCCACCCCGGCCACCTGCTGGCGGCCCTTGCGGCGCTGGGCGTCGAGCCCGCCCGCGCGGCGATGGTGGGAGACCACCTGAACGACCTTTCCTGCGCGCGCGGCGCCGGCATGCCGGTCGTCCTTTGCGCCTATGGCTATTCGCGCACCCCGGTCGGGGAAATGGGGGCGGACGCCGTGATCGAGCGCATCGAGGACCTGCCGGCGGCGCTGGCGGCACTGGCGCCGGCGCGCCGCCCCTGATAATGACGAGTTTCCGGTTTCGCCGATTTCAGCTAATGCATTGAAGCGAAAAGGTAATTTTCGGTTCGCCAAAAGAAAACATCGTCATTTCTCGTCATTTTGCCTTTTTCTTCTTTGTTTTCAGAAGGCTAACCCCTTCCGACGCCCCCACCTCTTCGTCACTCCCGCGCCCGCCTGCGCGGGAATGATGTTGAAAAAAGGGGAAACACAGGAAACACGGAGAGTCTTAGAGAATCACAGAGGGTTGCGCCGGCGTGGGCAGCGCCGGTGCGGGAATTTTATGGACCGTCTCAAAGAGCCATAAGAATTATGACTATATACCTTTTATAGGAAAAAGTCAACCGGCATCGCGCCCTCCATGGCATCCGCCACCCGCACAAGGCCATCGCCGCCACGCCCCGGCCCCTACGCCGCCTTTTTCGGCTCCCAGGCGCCGCCGGTTTCCTCGAAGACGAGGCGCGTTTCGGGCCGCGCATCAAGCTGGCCGATGCGCTCGATCAGCTCGCCGATGCGGGCGTTGCCTTCGGCGTGCTCGCGATAGAGGGCGCGCACGAACCGCTCGGCCATCCGGGGGATGCGCCCGCCCTTCTCCCAGCGGGCGATGGATTGGGCGTCGTTGCCGAGCACCGAGGCCAGGGCCGCCTGCGAAAGGCCCAGCTCCTTGCGGATGAAGCGGAATTCCCCGCCGCTCAAACGCGGCTTGTGGTTGGCCAGCGAAAGCGCGATCGCCCGGTGCAACTCGTCGGCCCTCTCGATGGCGACGGACTTGCCATAGGGCGTCTTGAACGCCTTGTAGCCGTTGGCCAGCCAGACCCTGCTCAGGCCGCACTCGGTATAGTGATACATGCTCCGTTTCCCTATATCGCGGTGACGACGATAAGCAGCTCGCGGCTGTTGAAGGCGACCACGGCCTTGATGCTGTCGCCGGCCGTCAGCGTCTCGAACGCGCACCGCCAGTACCCGTGAATGTCCACATAAGGCCCTTCCGCCAGAACGCCGGCCCGCAGGCACCGGTACACCTGCGTGGCGTTGATCCCGCGCTTGCGCATCTGGCTCCTGGCATGAGACGAAAACGCCACGCGGCCGGTGTCGGAGGCGATTTCCCGGGCGATCTTCGTAGCCATGGCGGCCGTCAGCCGCAGCGGCAGAACCTCGGCGCTCATGATGAACCTATCATAATGATAGGTAGGGCGGCCGTCAATGAGGGCCTATCAAAATAATAGGTCTGGGGCGCCGGCCTATCCACCGCAATTCGGTTTCAATACCCACCGGGAGTTGTTGCCAAGATGCGCCGTTTGGCGGTAATTCTTATGCAGCACTGCCCATAAAAGTTGCAATGAAACAGGCAGGCGAGGGGGAACAATGTGGGAGACCGTGGCAGCGATCGCCTCTGCTTTTATCGCGGGGCTCGCCCTGTATTTTGGCTGGCGCAAGGAACGGCGAGAGGAACAGGTACTTGAACGCCAGCAGCGGCAAGATGAATTGAGACGGCAAAGCGAGGAGAAACAGGCTGTACTGAGAATTAACGACGTCCTGGCGTGGGCCAACCAAGCCATTGAGGCACTGCAAACGTTACGGCTCCTCTGTGCCGTGAAGGACCCTCTCCTGGATGAGCAGATGGTAAAACAAAAGGTGGCGGATCTGGTCTTTCGGACTTCGATTTTGGTGGAGCAAGGGCGCTTGTTCTTCAAAAATGAACTCGTGGATGACTATGGCACCGAAAAGCCTCTGCCGTATCGCGGCTATCGGTCTGCAATACTCGATCCTCTTGTCGTTGCCCACCAGCTTGCATGCGCTTGGCCTGTTGCCGACGAAGACACGCGGTTAGCCATGCAGATTGTCTCAGGAGACTGGCTGCAAAGGTTTATCTACATCGCTCAAAAGGAGGTTGGGAGAGAACAGACTGCATCGGACGAGGCCAGAAAAGGCGGTGTTAGGGTGGACCTCGAACGGTTGCTCAATGAGGCAAGGGGGATTCGAAATTTAAGGCCCTGAAGGCGCCGCGTCGGCCCTATGGGGGAGTGCTCCGCTGTTAGAGCATTTTCTTTCTGAATGAAGCTGTTGTTGTCAATCATCAGCGAATGGGAGGTGAGCAAATGGCCGCCGCCGTACGCTATTTGGACAAGGAAGCTCTAATCCGTGCAGAATTGATGAAATGCGCCCGCGCGGGCGAGACGCCGTCCTACCGGGAATTTGGCGCTCGCGTGGGGATTCCCCCGCAGGGCCCCTGGAAACCTGTACTCGATAAGATCAGCCGCGAGCAGACCGGACAGGGATTGCCGGACATTACCTTCCTGCTCATCAACAAGACCACGGGTTACCCGGGCCAGATTGGATTCTTGCGGGCCAGGAAGCCGACGCCTGAGCAGAAAGAGCTTGCGCGGCTAAAACTGCAAGAGGTTTTCGAGGCATTTTGCCCCACGGCTCGGCTACCGTTTTAGGCTGGATATCGCCGAGGTGTTGCGGCGAAACTAAGGGGCAATCGGCAGAAGGGGTACCAAAAATGTCTGAAAAAGTCGAAAAGCGGGATGAATCAGACGATCTGTCGCGAGCATGGGCAGTGTACGCGGTTAAAGCGGTGGCGTCGGAGGAAAATGGTATCAAGAATAATGTGCCGTGGCCAGAACTTAGCTCAAGTGACGTAGCCGCCTATCACGCGAATCTCGCGAAGAATATAGAGTCACATATATTGTTATGGCCGACTCCAATCCTTGTATCTCAGGAAGGGGTAGATGACATTTTGGTCTTCCGCGAGAACGGCAAACTGGTACGCATCTATCCTCCTTTTCCTGTGAACGAACGTACCGAGACGTCTGGCGCTTTTGAGGATGTCGCAGTTCCTGAAGGTCTGACTAAAGTGGCGAGAACGGTCGCACTCCCCCCGAGTGCAGTACGCGGAGTTCGAATGGAACACGGTGTCGGCAAGGGACTTCAGTGGTCTCGGGCATTCCGCATCGATGTGGAAAATGGTGCAAACGGTTTGCCTACGCTGACATTGTTACTGGACCATATAGCCCAATTCACCCATCAGTGGTGGATCAGATCATCTCACAATCCGATGCTTGGGCCGTTTAGAATGGGCGGGACGATCACAAAGGATTACAGGATCATTCCTGAACTCAAGTACAGAGGCGCAGGAACTGTTGAGTCTACTTGGTATGGCGCTGTCGAACACCAACCTATCCTTGGATTTGGAAGCCCCTTGGATCGGGGGAAGTGGCTGATTTCAGCCCACCACACCCAGGAGGGGAGAGACGCAGATCAAGGATTAGTCGCCTTTTATGATGGTATGGCTGCTTTCATGTCGGGGCACGATCAGCAAGCTATTCTGAATCTTTGTATTGCCACTGAAATCCTGCTTAGTAAGCATTCGCTAGCCGTCCTCGATCGATCCCCGCCGAAGTTGGAGAAAGCTGTAAGAGACACCAGGCTTGTAGACGAAGCCACGAAGAAAACGCTGAGTGATCTCGTCCGGGATCGCAACTGTGTAGCGCATGGGCGCGAACCTAAATTGGTTCGTGACGGCAAGACAACGGTCAAAGGTTACGTCCAGGCGGTCCGACGCTTGATCGGCGGGTATTTGGCTGCCTTGCCGCAGGGCGGCTGGCCAGAGGTTATGACCCTTAAGTTGGACAACGGGAAGATTTTTAGAAAAGTATAGTTTGAGCAGTCGGCATGTCTGCTGTCGCTTCGCTGTCAGATGGCTGGAGGAGTTGCGACTCATCTCCATCCCCCCCCCAAAAAATTCCGTGACGCGTGACGCGCATCGCCTCCGGCCCCGTCTCCTCGCGATCTGCTTCGATGAATGTCATCTGCCAATCACATCATACGCGCGAGCGCTTGACGAGATTTGATTTGGGCGCCCCCTGGGGCGCGCCGGCAAGTGGAGGCCGTCCATCCCATCACCGTAATTTTGAACGCATGAATTTCCCGGCGGGTCCGGGCTCCTCGGGTTCGGAGCGTTCACGCTTTTGGGGAAAAACTTCCAGGGATTGGCGGTTCTTCCGGCCACGGTCGGCCGGTCCCCGCGCCGCCACCGGGGCGGCGCGGGGCCGACGGACGGTCAGGCCGCCCGCACGTTGGCCAGGAACTTCTCGACCTCGTTCCGGAGGGTTTCCGATTGGCGCGACAGCTCGGCCGACGCGCCCTGGATCTGGGTGGCCGCCGCCCCGGTGTCGTTGGCCGCCGCACTCACGCCGCCGATGTTCGAGGACACCTCCTGCGTGCCCGACGCCGCCTGTTCGACGTTACGGGCGATCTCCTGCGTCGCCGCCCCCTGTTCCTCGACCGCCGAGGCGATGGAGGACGAGATCGAATCGATCTCCGAGATGGTCTTGACGATGACCTCGATGGCGGTCACCGCTTCGCGGGTCGCCGTCTGGATGCCGGCAATCTGGGCCCCGATCTCGTCTGTCGCCTTGGCCGTCTGGTTGGCGAGATTCTTGACCTCGGAAGCGACCACGGCGAAGCCCTTGCCGGCGTCCCCGGCCCGGGCCGCCTCGATGGTGGCGTTCAAGGCCAGCAGGTTGGTCTGCTCGGCGATGTCGGTGATGAGGGCCACCACCTCGCCGATCTTGTTGGCCGCCTGGGCCAGGCCCTGAACCTTGACGTTGGTCTGCTCGCCCTGACGCACGGCGCCCGAGGCGATCTGCGAGGCCTGGGACACCTGGCGGCTGATCTCGGAAATCGAGCTCGCCAGTTCCTCGGAGGCCGAGGCGACGGTCTGCACGTTGGCCGACGCCTGCTCGGAAGCCGCGGCCACCGCCGCCGCCTGACGCGTCGTTTCCTCGGCCGTGGCGCTCATCGCCTCGGACGATCCCTCCAATTGGGTGGCGGCGGAGGCCACCGATTTGACCGCCTCGCTCGAGGCGGCATCGAACTCCTTGCACAGGGCCTCGACCCGCCGGGCCCGCTCCGCCTGCGCCTCTTGGGCCTTGTGCTGCTCTTCCTCCATCTGCTTGTTGCGGATCATGTTTTCCTTGAAGACAAGGGTCGTCTTGGCGATATCGCCGATCTCGTCCTTACGGTCCGTGCCGAAAACGTCGATTTCAAGCTTTCCCTCCGCCAGGTGCGCCAGGCACGCGACGATCTTGCGAATGGGCGTGACGATGCCCTTGGTCGAGATCACAAGACCAAGGAGGAGGCCCGCCAGAATGCCGGCGACGGCGCTGCCGATCATCCAGAAACTGGCGGTATGGTAAGTTTCGGTCGCCTCTGCCGACCGGCTGTTGGAGACCTCGACGACATAGTCGACGTAATGCTTGGCCGAGGCATCGAACGCTTTGGCGGCCGGCTGGCTTCGCGTGACCTCTTCAAAAAGCACCTTCTGCTGGTCGCTCAGATTGACCGAGCCCGATAATTTTCTGGCCGTCGCCACCGTACCGTCCAGTTCCTTCCGGTAGCTCGCGTACTTCTCCTTCAGATCCTCCAGGAGCTTTTTTCGTTGTGCCCCGGCGGTTGCCATGCTTTCGGCGATGACCTGGTCCAGTCGGGTGATTTCCTCGTCGAGGTTGTTCATGGCTTCGGCTATGTTTTCCGCCGAGGGATTGGAGGCAATCCGGTACTCTGCGCGGTTCATGGCGACGACGCCCTGGCGCACGCGGGCACCCAGCACGGCCTCATGAGCGGAGACCTCCATTCTGTCCGTGGCATCATTCAATTGGCTGAGGGCGTTGATCCCCAGCGTTGCGATTCCGGCTGCAACCACACCGAGAAACAGAATGACGGCGAGGATTTTCGTGGAAATTTTGTAAGTGGCTAGATTCATTGGTGTTCCCTCAAGAGCGATGGAGTTGGATTTATGTGGTGATGCCCGAGGGACGGCGATCAGTGAGCATTTGCCGTACTTGGGGCGACAGCAATATGCTCCCGACGTGTTGCGGTTTGATTTCAGTTTTTTCGAGTCGTTTCAAGAAGTTATGCGATCGTGTGACGACATGTGACGTCGTATGACAGCCGTTAACAAATGACTCTCCATGAGATGACGGCCCTCGCCGATTGTTCAACAGATGGTTGCATGGCGGGGAAAGTGAAGCAGGCTGCGCCATCGTTCTCAGCGAGCCATGTCCCGATTCGCATCCGCTCCAGGTACGCGAAACGGCAGCTTGGGCGGGTATGCGGAGCGCACGGTCATGCCGATGGAGACAATGTCCGAAGGTGGCGCATAGCCATCCCGGCTTGCCGGACGCAGCCGCTTCCCGCCTCTTGCGGAGCTTAACCTGGCCGGGCGCCGCGCTTGCTTGACAGAGGCACCCTCGCGGCCTTATATGGCCGCCTTTCCCGGGCGCGTAGCTCAGCGGGAGAGCGCTCGCCTCACACGCGAGAAGTCGCTGGTTCAATCCCAGCCGCGCCCACCATTTCCCCCCATCGTCCCTTCCCATCGCCATGCGTCCCGCGGCCCCTCGGGTATTTCGGGGACACCATACTTAATTCAAACGTTGCCGCCTGCGTGGCGCGCGGCGAAATCGAATTAAGTATGGTGTCCCCGAAATACTCGAACGCCGTTCCGCCGAATGCCGGGCGGATGACGGCGACGGCCGCCCCTCTCGTTTGCCCGATGCGCTCGTCCGCCATAGGGCTTACTCCATTGAGGGAGAGCCGCCTCTTCTGAGCCGGCCGGTCCTCCGACTGGGGAATGGGGAACGGGAACCGGGGTTCCCATGTTTCCCTGATCATGACAGTCGAGACGAAACTTTTTCCGACCATCGAAAAGGAAGCCCTCGGCCTGGCCGTCGAGGCGCGGGATTTTCTGTGCCGTTCGCGGGGCAGGGATCTCGGCGACATCCAATTGCGATTCCGGGTGTGCGAGCGGATCGAGTGGGTGCTCGCCTGGGTTCTCTATCAGAAGGCCATCCTGGCCGGCGAGACCACGTGGTCGGCCGTGCGGAAAGAGCTGGCCGGCATGGCCGGGCGACCGCTGGCCCCCGACGCCGGAACGGACGAGGCGACCGATCCGCAATTGCGGGCGCTCGCCGAAAGAAGCGCCGCGCTTTTCGGCCGCGTGCGACGCCTTCTCGACGCCGTTCCCGCGGCGGCGGGCGACGGGCCCGGGATCGGACGGCCCTCCCCGGCGACCGCTCCTTCCGGCCACGCCCGTTCCCTGTCTCTTCGCCACTTCCATTGACACCCCCCGGCGCCGGCCCCATGTGCGCGGGGTCGCCACGACTTCGCGGGGCTTGACCGCGGACAAGGAGGAGCGACGGGCCGTCGGCTATGAATGTCCGACCGCAACCGTCGGAGATCGTCATGAGCGCACCGTCCAGCCCCGCCCCCAGCCCCTCCCCGCCCGGCGACCGGCCGGCGGGCGGCGTCGTCTTCTTCGCCCACGGCTTCCGGCCGTTCTTCCTGGCCGCCGCGGCGTGGGCGTTGGCGGCGCTTGTGCTGTGGCTGGCCGTGCTGACGGGGGCGGTGGTCCTGCCCAGCGCGTTCGACGCCGTCACCTGGCACGCCCACGAGATGTTGTTCGGCTTCGTCTTCGCCGCCGTCGCCGGCTTTCTTTTGACGGCGGTGCCGAGCTGGACCGGCCGGCCGCCGCTCAACGGCCTGCCGCTCGCCCTCCTCGCCCTGCTGTGGGTTGGGGGAAGGGTCGGCGTCGCCGTTTCCGCCGTCATCGGGCCGCTGGCCGCGGCGTTGATCGACCTTGCGCTGCCGGCGGCGCTGGTCGTCGTCATCGCCACCGCCATCGTCGGCTCGCGCAACTGGCGCAACCTGCCGATGGCGGCGGGGCTTATCATCCTTGCCGCCGCCAACGGGCTTTTCCACGCCGAGGCGCTGGGCTGGGCCGACACCGCCGCCATCGGCTGGCGGCTGGCCATCGCCATGGTGACGCTGATGATCGGGCTGATCGGCGGGCGCATCGTCCCCAGCTTCACCCGCAACTGGCTGACGAAGCGCGGGGAGAGCGCCCTGCCCGCCCCCTTCTCGATGTTCGATGGCGCCACCCTGGCCGCGACGGTGCTGTGGGCGGCACTGTGGACCGCGCTGCCCGACCATGCCGCCAGCGCCGTCGCCGCGCTGATCGCCGGCGTCCTGCATGGCGTCCGCCTGGCCCGCTGGCGCGGCTGGCGCACCGGGCCCGAGCCGCTGGTGTGGGTGCTGCACCTGGGCTACCTGTGGGTGCCGGTCGGCCTGCTGCTGGTCGGCGCCGCCGGGATGTGGCCGGCGATTCCGGCTTCGGCGGCCATCCACGCGCTGACGGCAGGCGCCATGGCGACCATGATCCTGGCGGTGATGACGCGCGCCACCCTGGGCCACACCGGCCGCGCGCTGACCGCCGGCCCGGCCACCGCCGTCCTTTATGCGATGGTCATCGCCGTGGCCCCGCTGCGCATCGCGGCGCCGCTGGCGCCCGATCTTTACTGGCCGCTGCTCGTCCTCTCCGGCCTGCTGTGGACGGGGGCCTTCGCCATTTTCCTCGCCGTCTATGGGCCGATGGCGTTTCGGCCGCGCGTCGACGGCACGGCCGGCTGAGCGGGCGGCGGGAAAGGCCCCTAAAAATCCTTGGCGGGCGGGCGGGCCGACGCTTAGAGTGGCGGCCTTTCCTCCGAACAGTCCGCGACCTTCCGCCATGATCCCGATCGCCATCTCCCAGGAATTCGCCCAAGCCGGCGTGCGCGTGGCCCTGGGCTGCGTCGCCTGCGCCGTTGCCGTCACGGAAAGCCATCCCGCCCTGGCGGCGGCGCTCGACGCCGAGGTGGCGAGACGCACCGCCGAGCTGGCCGGCCGCCCGGTTTCCGAGGTGCCGCAGATCGCCGCCGCCAGGCGCGCCTATCGCGCCTTCGGCAAGGACCCGGCCCGTTACCGGGTATCGTCCGAAGCCCTGATGCGCCGCCTGGTCAAGGGCCAGGGCCTCTATCGCATCAACACGGCGGTCGACACCAACACCCTGATCTCGCTTAGGACCGGCCATTCGGTCGGCATGTTCGACGCCGCCACGCTGGCCCCGCCGCTGACCTTCCGCCGCGCCGGGCCGGGCGAAACCTACGAGGGCATCGGACGCGGGCCGATGAACCTCGAAGCCCTGCCGGTGCTGGCCGACGCCCACGGCCCCTTCGGCAGCCCGACCAGCGACAGCGAGCGGTCCAAGGTGACGCTGGCCACGACCCGGCTTTTCATGACCGTCATCGCCTTTGACGGCGACGCCGGGCTGGAGGCCGCGCTGGCCTGGGCGGCCGGGGCGCTTGAAAGCTACTGCGCGGCCTCGGACGTCGAGACCGCCGTCGTCGCCAATCATGCCCGCTGACGCCATGACCGCCCGCCGCCGGCCCTTCCTGTTCGTCCGCCACGGCCAGACCGAATACAACGTGCGGGGAATTCTCGCCGGCTCGACCGACGTGGCGCTGACCGAGACGGGAATGCGCGAGGCGGCGGCCGCCGCCGAGATCCTGGCCGGCGAGCCGCTGCGCGCCGTCTGTTCGAGCCCCTTGAAGCGGGCCCGCGACACCGCCCGCCTGATCGCGGCGCCGCACCGCCTTCCCGTCACCGTCATCGAGGACCTGCGCGAGCGCGACTGGGGGGAATGGGAAGGCCAGATGTTTCCGGCCGACCTCGGCCACCCGCAGCCGCCGGGCGGCGAGGCGATGGCGGCCTATCTGGCGCGGGTGGAACGCGCGCTCGCGGCCTTCTTCGCGCTGACCGGCGACGGCCCGGCGGCGATGGTGGCGCACGGCGGCATCTTCCATGCGCTGAGCCGCCTGCTGGCGGTGGCGGGGGGCGACGCCGGCGTCATCGGCAACGCCGTCCCCGTCCGCTTCCGGCCCCCGGCAACGGCCGGCGGCTGGACGGCGGCGCCGCTGACGGCGATGCCGGCGGCTAGCCCAGGGCCGGCGGCGGGCCAAAGCGGCTGATCGCGCGGGCCAGCCCGTTCGGCAGCCACGACAGGGCCACCAGCCCGACGAAGGCGAGAACGCCCATTCCGATGACGAAGACGGCGCAGGCAAGGAGACAGACGGCCGTTTCCGCGTGACCGCAGAAATAGCCGCCGATGGCCAGCGCACCCACGCCGAGTCCGGTCCAGGGAACGAGCCCCTTGAGGACACGGCTTTTCATGACTTGACCCTCCTTTGGGGTCGCCGACGATTGACCCTAAACAGTATACGCCTTTTCGCCCGACCCGGCGAGGAAAGCCGGGGATTTTGCCTCTCAGTCGCGGGCGCTTCCGTGCTAGGCTCCGCCCATGCATCCCGACCTCACCCTCGATCCCGAGGTGGCCGAGGCGCTGGCCGCCGGGCGGCCGGTGGTGGCGCTCGAATCCACCCTCATCGCCCACGGCCTGCCGAAGCCGCTCAACCTGGAAACCGCCCGGGCCGCCGAGGCGGCAGTGCGCGCCGCCGGCGCCCTGCCGGCCACCATCGCCGTCATCGACGGGCGCCTGCGCGTCGGCCTCGATGGCCCCGCCATCGAGCGCCTGGCCGCGGACCCTTCCGTCGAGAAGGCCAGCCTCGCCGACCTCGGGGCGCTGATCGCCCGCGGCGGCAGCGGCGCCACCACGGTGGCGGCGACGATGTTCTGCGCGAGCCTGGCCGGCATCCGCGTCTTTTCCACCGGCGGCATCGGCGGCGTCCATCGCGGCGCCGGGACCAGCTTCGACATTTCGGCCGACCTCGACGCCCTGGCCCGCTTCCCGGTCGCCGTGGTGTGTTCGGGGGCCAAGGCGATATTGGACATCGGCGCCACGCTGGAGGTGCTGGAAACCCGGGGCGTGCCGGTGATCGGGCTGGCCACCGACCGGTTCCCCGCCTTCTGGGCGGCGGACAGCGGATTTGCCGCGCCGCGCCGGGCGGCGACGCCGCAAGATGCCGCCCGCATCGCCGAGGCCCACTGGCGGCTGGGCTTCGCGAGCGGGCTGGTCATCGCCAACCCGCCGCCGGCCGCCGTCGCGCTGCCGGCCGAGGTCATGGAAAAGGCGGTGACGGTGGCGCTGGCCGAGGCGAAGGCCGCCGGCGTTTCCGGCAAGCGGCTGACGCCCTGGCTGCTTTCCCGCATCGCCGGCATCACCGAGGGGCGAAGCCTCGCCGCCAACACCGCGCTGATCGCCGCCAACGCCAGGGCCGGCGGCGCCATGGCGGCGGCCTATGCCGCACTGGCCGCCGGGGCGGGAGGAAGCCGATGACGGAAAAGGCGGGAAACCTGTTCGCCGGCCTGCCCGGCCGCCTGCCCGAGGAAGTATTCGAGCGGCTGGCCGGGGGAGACGGGGTCACCGTCGAGCGCATTGTTTCGACCGGCCAGGCGACGCCGGAAGGCCAATGGCTGACCCAGGATCGCCACGAATGGGTGGCCCTGCTCGCCGGCGCCGCCGGGCTGCTGTTCGAGGGCGAGGCGACGGCCCGACCGCTGGCCCCCGGCGACTGGCTGACGATCCCGGCCGGCACCCGCCACCGCGTCGAATGGACGGCGGCGGATGAGCCCACCGTCTGGCTGGCCGTGCACTACCGCTGAGGCCGGATCACTTCGCCGCCAGGGCCGCCGCGAACGCTGCGCGGTCGCCCACGAGACCGACGGTCTCCAGCGCGCGGGAGAAATCGTCGAATTTCACGTTGGGATCGCAATACCAGAAGTCTATGGCCGTATCGAGGTTGCCGAAATCGTTGTCATAAACGGTGCGGCCTTTCAGGCGATAACCAACCCTCGCGAAAATGCACTTGTCCCGCACCGGATTCTTGACGTCGGCGATGGTCACGAAGCCGGCCGATTTTTTACTGCCGTGTTTGACTTCGCGAACCTCGTCAAAACCGGCCAAATCCCCTTTAACAAAATCGGACACGAACGTTTTGAACTTCTCGACATCGTTAAGCGATTTCTCCGTCTCCTCGCCATAAAGGGACGCGACGACATACTGTGTATAGATGCCTCCCTTTCCACCGTCGAGCTGCAACCTGTGGTGATTCATGTTGTTATCGCGGCATTGGTATTCCGCCTTGGTCACCTTGGGCGCGATCAGCAGGGGAAGTGTCAGGTCGACCTCGGCCACGTCGACGATCTTCCATTCCGTCAGCTGCATGCCGCGTCCGCCACTGTCGACCGGCCCGGTCTGGCAGGCCGAGACCAGCAGAAGACCGGCCGCGGCGACGGCCGCAAGGATGACGCCCGGACAGGCCGGGTTCTTCCCGTTTTTCATGGATTCCTCCCCCCAATGAACTCCCCCGAACGCGCATCCGCCGCAATCGACGTTCGACGGTTTGCGCGGCGGTATACTACTTAAAATTGAGGATGGGGAAAAGGCCCGTTCTCGGAAAGCGGTGGGGGGGGGCCGCCGGCTCAGGGCCTTCCGCTGTACTGGCTGGCCTCGCCCGCTCGCTTCTCGGCCAGGGCGGCCGCGAAGGCGGCGCGGTCGGCGACGACGTCGACGTTTGCCAGGGCCCGCGAAAAATCGGGAATGTTGCCGTCGACGTCGCAATAACCGAGCGTCACCACCGTATCGACGTTGCCCGGGCCGTTGCCATAGCCGGTGCGTTCCTTCAACCGGTAGGCGGCGATGGCGAAGAAGCACTTGCCGCGGCCGGGGTCGGTGATGGTGACGTCGGCGGCGAAACCGATGGCCTTGCGGCGGCTGTGCGTGATTTCGCGGATCTCGCCGAAGTTGGCGAAACTCCGCTCGAAGCGCCGGGCCAGCGCCGCCTTGAACACGGCGATGTCGCCCATGCGGCCTTCGGTGGCGTCGCTGTACCAGGCGGTGGAGAAGTGCTCGGTCACCAGGGTGCCCTTGCCGCCGTCGAGTTCCATGCGGTGGTGGTTGATCTGGTTGTCGCGGTTCTGGTATTGCACCGCCGTGACCCTGGCGGGAACGAGAAGGGGAAGGTCGAGGTCGACGTCGGCGACGTCGATGGCCTTCCATTCCGACAACTGGACGCGGCGTCCGCCCTTGTCGACCGGCCCGGCCTGGCACGCCGCAGCCAGCGCAAGGACCGCCGCCACCGCAAGTCTGGCAGCGGACGAAACGGCCGCTTTCCGGCCGATCATGGCGCGTCCCCGCATGATGGCGCGTTGCGTCCTCAAGAGCCTGCGGGGCCTATAACCGCCACACGCACTTTAGGTTCCACGGAATTTTGGGGACACCTTTGGAATTTTGGGGACACCTTACTAAATTCGGACGCCTCCGCCTCTTCCGTGGTTTCTGCCCGAATTTAGTAAGGTGTCCCCAAAATTCCCGTCTCAGCAGAGCTTGCGGATGTCGAGTTCCAGGATGCCTTCGGCGCCGTTGGCCCGAAGCTTGGGGATGAGTTCGCGCACCTCGTCGCGGTCGACCACCGTTTCCACGGCCACCCATTTCTCGTCGGTCAGGGGGTTGACGGTCGGCGAATTGAGGGCGGGCAGCACGGCGACGATCGCATCGAGTTTGGCGACCGGCGCGTTCATCTTGAGCAGCACCTTATGGCGGGCCGCCAGCGCGGCGGTAAGCAGCAGCGCCACCTGCTCGATCTTGTTCTTCTTGAAGGGGTCCTTCAGCGCCTCTTTGTTGGCGATCAGCACGGTGTGGGTGTGCAAAAGGTCGCAGACGATGCGCAGCCCGTGCGCGCGGATGGTGCTGCCGGTCTCGGTGATCTCGATGGCGGCGTCGGCCAGTCCCTGCACCACCTTGCCCTCGGTGGCGCCCCACGAGAAGTCGACCTTGGCCTCGATGCCGCGCTCGGCGAGATAGCGCTTGGTGAAGCCGACCAGCTCGGTCACCACCTTCTTGCCCTGAAGGTCCTCGACGCCCTTGATCGGCGACTCGCGATCGACGATCAGCACCCAGCGGGCCGGCTTGTCCGACGCCCGCGAATAGACGAGGTCGCAGACCGTCTCGACATCGGCTTCGGTTTCCATCACCCAGTCGAGCCCGGTCAGCCCGCAATCGAGCGCGCCGCTGGCCACCGTCGGCCCCATTTCCTGCGAGCGCACCAGGGCGCAGGTCATCTCGTCGTCGTCGATGGCCGGGAAATAGTTGCGCGAACGCCCGCTGATCTTCCAGCCGGCCTGGCCGAACAGGTCGATGGTCGCCTCTTCGAGGCTGCCCTTGGGAATTCCGAAACGAAGCTGTTGCATGGCCGGAGCCCTTTTGACATCAGGGGGTGCGCGAAAACCGCCGCTCAATAGCAAGGGCGGCAGGCCGGCGCAACCCCCGTCTGCGAAACGCTCTCAGAACCACCGGGACGCGCGATGCCGGAGTTGACCGCCCCCCACGCGAAATGATTAGGTCCGTCGATCCCGCCGAAAGAGCCCGCGCATGACCGCTTCTTCCACCCCGCCAGCGACCGCCGCCCCCCGCGCCTCGGGCGCCGCCGCCGCCGCGGTGCTGGCCATCGCGCTGGCCGCCGTCTCGCACGGCTCGATCTTCGTGCGCCTGGCCGACGCCCATCCCTTCGTCGTCTCGGCCTTCCGGGTGGGCACGGCGGCCCTCGTCGTGGTGCCGGTAGCCATCGCCCTGCGCCGACGGGAACTGGCCGCGTTGGATCGCCGCACGGTGCTGGCCAGCCTCGGCGCCGGCCTGTTCCTGGCGCTTCACTTCATCACCTGGATCGCCTCGCTCGGCCAGACCTCGATCGCCAACAGCACCGTGCTGGTGACGCTCAACCCGGTGTGGATCGCCATTGCCACCGCCCTGATCACCCGCCGGCGGCCGGGCGGATTGGTGGCCGCCAGCGTGACCCTGTCGGTCGCCGGCTGCGCCGTCATCGCCTGGGGCAGCGCCGGCGACGGCTCGGGCTCGCTGGTGGGCGACGGGCTGGCCGTGCTGGGCGGCATGTGCGCCGCCGGCTATCTGATGATGGGCCGCCTGGCCCGCCAGCGGGGCATCTCGCTCATCTCCTACGTCGCGCTGTGCTATGGCGGCGCGGCGGTGCTGTTGTGGGCGCTGGTCCTGGCGCTCGGCCTGCCGGTCGCCGG
Organism: Shumkonia mesophila; assembly: GCF_026163695.1. Lineage (NCBI taxonomy): Bacteria > Pseudomonadati > Pseudomonadota > Alphaproteobacteria > Rhodospirillales > Shumkoniaceae > Shumkonia > Shumkonia mesophila. The sequence goes on from NZ_JAOTID010000021.1 coordinate 21,490, forward strand.
CCTCACCCCGGTCACCTACGGCGCCATGATCGGCATGGGGCTGATCTCGCAGGTGATCGGCCACAGCGGCTACAACTGGGCGCTCAAGCTGTTCAATCCGGCCTTCATCGCCGTCTGCCTGCTGGGCGAGCCGATCCTGGCCTCGGCACTCGGGTTGATCTATTTCGGCGAGGCCATTCCGCTGGCCACCCTGGCCGGCGCCCCGATCATCATGGCCGGCATCTACCTGGGGGCGCGGGCCGAGTTGCGCTGAGGCGCTGATATCCTTCGACTTGCGCCGCTTAAGCGACGCGGCTCAGCGATGAGGTTATTTATAGGTTTCCTCATCCTGAGCAGGACCGAAGGCCCGTGTCGAAGGACCGGCTCAGGAGATGAGCTGGCCGGCCTCGACGGCATATTCCCATACCGGGTAGTCGGCGGCGTGGCGCAGGCCGGCGCGTTCCATGGCGGCGCGGGACGGGGCGTTGGTGGCGTCGACGTAGCCGACGATGGGCAGGCCCCAGCGCTCGGCAACCAATTGGGTGACGTGGCGGCACATCAGGTCGACCGAGCCGGTGCCCCAGTGGCGGCGCAGGCTGGCAATTTCGCCGACCAGCACCTCCCTGCTCATCGGCGTGTAGTGCAGATAGCCGGTGATGGCGCCGTCCCTGACCGCCAGCAGGGCGCCGCCGACGGGGGCGGTGAGGCGCTCGCGCATCTGGGCCTCGTCCCGGGGGACGGCGCCGGGATGGTGGGCGAAGGCGCGGTTGTAGAGGTCGGCCAGGGCGGCGAACAGCGGCGGCTCGGCGGCGGCCATGGCCGGCGTCAGCTCGTGGATGGCGTAGCCGGCGGCCAGCGCCTTCTCCGCCCCCGGGAACTCGCCTTGGCGCGGCGGTCCCGGATCGCGCACATACTTGCAGCGCCCCGGCTTTTTCACGAAGCCGAGCGCGCCCAGTTCGGCCTCGGGCAGCGCCAGGTCGGGCGGCCCGGCCAGCTGGTAGCGCCGGACGGCGGGGCCGGTTTTCTCCTCGCCGTCCAGGAATTCGCCCAGGCAGGCCAGCAGCGGCCCGGCCCGCCCGCCCCGGGGCGTGATGGAGACCGAAACGAGGAGGCTGCCGTCCGCCCGCGGCGTGCGGCCGACGGTGAGGGAGGCCGCCGGCGCCCCGCCTTCCAGATAGAAACGATCCCGGCCGCGCTTGAGCACGAAGCCGCGCACGTCGACGGTGGCCATGTACTCACGGCCGTCAGCGTCGGATTCCTCGAACAGGAAGGCGACATAGGCCTCGACGTTGCCGGGGGTGACGGGAACCAGAACCATGGCGCCGTCATACCCCGGGATGGGGCGGGGCTTCAAGGCGCGTGGCTTGCGCGGGCGGGGGGCGGGCGCGTATGATCGGGCAACGACGTACGGTTGAAGCACGTGTTCAGCCACAACATGGCAAGGGACAAGAACATGCACATGATGGATACCGGGAGAAACGGCGACATGATGGCGGCGTGGCGGGCCACCGGCGGCGCCATCGAGGCGATGGGGCGGAGCGGCGATCGGGCCGTGGGCGACGACGGGCTCCAGGCGATGACGCCGACCGACTTTAACGTCTGCTATGTCGACGACGGACTGACGGCGACGGCGTTCAGCGGCCGCCCGTTCGGCTGCGCCGACGACGGGCTTCAGGCGACGGCGCCGACCAACTTTGCCCCCGGGTACGGTTGCGCTGACGACGGGCTGGCCGCCACGATGAGGTCGAGCGTTGCCGCATGTTTTGCCGACGACGGGCTGACGGCGACGGCGTTCAGCGGCCGCCCGTTCGGCTGCGCCGACGACGGGCTGGCCGCCTCGGTCAGCACCTTCCAGCGGCCGTGGTGCATCGCCGATTGACCTTCCGCCAACAGCGGACCCCAGTGATTCCGGCCCCCTCCGCGGGGCCGGAATTGTTTTGGGGGGTCCTTCGACACGCCGGCTTTGCCGGTTGCTCAGCGGCTGTGTTGTCTGTCAAGCGCATGGCCATGGTTTTTGGCCCCGAGCGATGGCGTTGAGGACGCGACATGGAAGTTGAACCTCACGCCGAGCCGGATCGCAGGTCCGAGTCGAAGCACGCTTCCGTTCGGCAGTCCGCCCTTGTCAGTCGTGCCGCGGCCGGCGAAGCACCAACGTCCGCCAGCCGCCAACGTCGACGTGACGGGCGAGCGCGAGCCCGGCCTGGCGGTGGGCGTCGAGCACGGCGCCCGCATCGCCGACGATGAAGCCGGCCAGCACCGCGAAGCCGCCGGGCCTCAAGTTGCGGGCGAGGTCGGGCGCCATGTGCCGCAGCGGCTTGGCCAGGATGTTGGCGACGATCAGGTCGTAGGGGCGGCGGTGGCCGATCTCGCGCGCCGCGTAGCCGTCGCTCAACACCACCCGCACCCGCGAGGCGACGCCGTTGGCCTGCGCGTTGGCGGCGGCCACGCGCACCGCCGCCGGGTCGACGTCGCTGGCCAGCACGCGGGCCGGCCAGGTGTGCGCGGCGGCGATGGCCAGGATGCCCGAGCCGCAGCCCATGTCCAGCACCCGGCGGATGGGCCTGTGCGCCAGGCCGTCCAGCGCCTTGAGGCAGCCGGCGGTGCTTTCGTGGCGGCCCGAGCCGAAGGCCAGCCCGGCGTCGACCTTGAGCGGGATGCACCCGGCCGGCAACGGTCCGGCGAAATCCGAGCCGTGCACGAAATAGCGGCCGACGGTGAAGGGTTCGAAGGCGCGGCGGTTCTCGTCCAGCCAGTCGCGCGGCGGCAGCCACACGATGTCGGGACGGGGCGGCGCCACGGCGCAGGCGGCGGCCGCCCCCTCGATGGCGGCGCGCACGGCCGCTTGGTCGGGCTCGTCGGCCAGGAAGGCGTCGAGACGGATCTCGGCGGTGGCCGGGTCCTCGATCATCGGCCAGATCACCGCCCCCGACAGGCTTTCGAGAGCCTCGGCGAACGCTTCGGCGGCATGGCGCGGCACGATCAGCGACAGGCGCCAGACGGCGGGTTGGAAGGTCATCGATGCGTCCCCGGTTGCGGCGGCCCCCGGCGTTAAACGGCCTCGACGAAGCTGTCAATCACCTTCTTGTCGCCGGCCTTCTCGAAGGCGATTTCGAGCTTGTTGCCGTCGATGGCGACGATGCGGCCATAGCCGAACTTCTGGTGGAAGACGCGCTGGCCGACAGCGAAGCGGCTGGCCGCCGCCGTCGCCGGCTGGATGCTCCAGGCGACGTCATCGAGCAGCGGCGCGGCGGCGCGGCGGCGCGGCCAGCCGCCGCCCGACCCGAAACGCCCGGCCTCGCCAAAGCCGCCGCGCCCGCCGGCCTCGCCCCCCCGATAGAGGCCGGGGGCGGCCCTGGCGGCGACGTGCTCGGCCGGCAGCTCGTCGACGAAGCGCGACGGGATGGCGCTCTGCCACTGGCCATAGACCCGCCGGTTGGCGGCGAAGCTGACGATGGCGCGCCGGCGCGCCCGGGTCAGGCCGACATAGGCCAGGCGCCGCTCCTCCTCCAGCCCGCCGGTGCCGCTTTCGTCCAGCGCCCGCTGATGGGGAAACAGGCCCTCCTCCCAGCCGGGCAGGAAGACGGTTTCGAACTCCAGCCCCTTGGCGCCGTGCAGCGTCATCAGGTTGACCTTGTCGTCGGCCGTCGACTCGTCGTTTTCCATGACCAGGCTGACGTGCTCGAGGAAGCCGGCCAAGTTCTCGAATTCGCCGATGGCGGCGACCATTTCCTTCAGGTTCTCCAGCCGCCCCGGGGCGTCGGGGGCGCGGCTTTGCTTCCACATCGTCGTGTAGCCCGATTCGTCCAGCACCTGGGCGGTCAGGTCGGCGGCGTCCATGGTGGAAAGCAGGCCGCGCCAGCGATCGAAGTCGGCCAGCAGCGCCGCCAGCGTGGCCCGCGCCTTGGGCTTCAGCTCGTCGGTGGCGACGATGTCCTCGACGGCGCGCGTCAGCGGCACGCCCTGCGCGCGGGCCAGCACATGGACGGCCTGGAGCGTCGAGGCGCCGATGCCGCGCTTGGGCACGTTGACGATGCGCTCGAAGGCCAAGTCGTCGGCCGGCTGGGCGATGACGCGCAGATAGGCGATGGCGTCGCGGATTTCCTGGCGCTCGTAGAAGCGCTGGCCGCCGATGACGCGATAGGGGATGCCCAGCGTGATCAGCCGCTCCTCGAACTCGCGGGTCTGGAAACCGGCCCTGACCAGGATGGCCATCCCGTTCAGCGGGTGTTTCTTGGCCTGGAGCGATTCGATCTCGTCGCCGACGAAGCGGGCCTCCTCCTCGCCGTCCCAGACCCCGTTGACGAGCACCTTGTCGCCCGCCTCGCCCTCGGTCCACAGCGTCTTGCCCAGGCGCCCCTCGTTGTGGGCGATCAGCCCGGAGGCGGCGCCCAGGATGTGCGGCGTCGAGCGGTAGTTGCGCTCCAGCCGGACCACGTGGGCACCGGGAAAGTCCTTCTCGAAGCGCAGGATGTTGCCGACCTCGGCGCCGCGCCAGCTATAGATCGACTGATCGTCATCTCCGACGCAGCACAGGTTGCCGTCGTTGCCGGCCAGCAGGCGCAGCCACAGGTACTGGGCGACGTTGGTGTCCTGGTACTCGTCGACCAGGATGTAGCGGAACTGCCGGCGATAGTGGGCCAACGCTTCCGGGTCGGCCAGGAACAGCGTCAGGCAATGCAAAAGCAGGTCGCCGAAGTCGCAGGCGTTCAGCGCCTTCAGCCGGTCCTGGTATTCGCCATAGAGGTCGAGGCCATGGCCGTCGCAGGCGTCCGAGCCTTCCGCCGCCGTCACCTTGGCAGGCGTGAGCCCGCGGTCCTTCCAGCGCTGGATGGCGGAGAGCACCAGGCGCCCCGGCGTCTTCTTCTCGTCGATGCCGCGGGCTTCCAGCAGCTGACGGATCAGGCGCAGCTGGTCGTCCTCGTCGAGGATGGTGAAGGCGGGGGTGAGGCCGAGGACCTCGGCGTGGCGGCGCACGATGCGCGCGCCCAGGGCGTGGAAGGTGCCGACCCACCAGCCCTCGACCTCGCGCCCCAGCAGGTCGGCCACCCGTTCGCGCATCTCGCGCGCCGCCTTGTTGGTGAAGGTGACGGCCATGATCTCCCACGGCCGGGCCTTGCCCTGAAGCAGGATGTGGGCAAGGCGCGTGGTCAGCACGCGGGTCTTGCCGGTGCCCGCCCCGGCCAGCACCAGAAGCGCGCCCTCGGTGGTTTCCACGGCCTGGCGCTGGGTGTCGTTGAGCCCCGCCAGATAGGGCGACGGCGCGGCGACGGCGGGGCCGGGGGAATCGGTGAACTCGAAGGGATCGGACATGGACGGATATATAGCCACAGGCCGACGCGCTGTCTGCGGCGAAGTGTCGGCGGCCGGGGTCTTTTCACCACCCCCCGTCATCCCCACCTGATTCCCTGAGCCATCCCTTTGGAGGGACCGCCGATGCAGATTTCCGCCCCCATCCGCCGGGCGGCGCGGTTCTTGGGAATCCTCGTTGGAGGAACGATCGCCGGCCTCGCCTTTCCGGCCGCCGCCGACAGCCTCGCCCAGGAAGACGTCCAGCGCATCATCGAAGCCGTGGTCGGCATCGAGGCCCAGGTCCCGGCCGACGCCCGCAGCGTCGAATCGCTGGGCCGCCAGCGAACCGGCACCGGCATGGTCATCGACGGCAACGGCCTGGTGCTGACCGTCGGCTATCTGATCCTGGAAGCCGCCGAAGTGTCGGTCTACGGACCCGACGGCCGGCCGGTGCCGGCCGCCGTCGTCGGCTACGACCACGAGACCGGCTTCGGCCTGGTGCGCACGGCGCTGCCGCTCAAGGTCAAGCCGCTGGCGCTGGGCCGCTCGGCCGAACTCGAGGTCGGCGACAGCGTGCTGGCGATCGCCCGCCTGGGACCGGCCCCGGTGATGCCGCAGATGGTGGTCAACCGGCGCGATTTCGCCGGCAACTGGGAATACCTGCTGGAAAACGCGCTGTTCACCTCGCCGCCGCTTCCCGGCTTCGGCGGCGCCGCCCTGATCGGCGTCGACGGCACGCTGCTGGGCGTCGGCTCGCTGTTCGTCCAGGACGCCATCGCCGGTCACGACCCCCTACCCGGCAACATGTTCATCCCCATCGACCTCCTGAAGCCCATCCTGGCCGACCTTTTGACCGACGGCCGGCGATCCGGCCCGGCGCAACCGTGGCTCGGCCTTTACACCGGCGAAACGGGCGGCCGGGTGGTGATCGCGCGCGTCGTGGCCGGCGGCCCGGCGGAGGCGGCCGGGCTGAAACCCGGCGACATCATCATGGGCGTCGGCGGCAAGAGCGTGCAGGACATGGTCGATTTCATGCGCAAGGTGCGCACGCAGGGCAAGGCCGGCGACGACATTCCGATCGACGTCATGTCCGGGGCCACCGCCGACATGACGATCGGCCGGCGCGTCATCCATTCCCGCGACCGCCACGACTGGCTGCGCCTGAAGCGCGACCTGTAGGCCAATTTCGGGGACACCATCCTTCCAATTTCAGGGACACCATACTTAATTCACCTTGAATTAAGTATGGTGTCCCTGAAATTACCGAAATTACCCTACTCGTGCTCCTCGCGGCGGCTGTCGACCAGGGCGCGGTTGTAGGCGGCGATGACGTCGCGCTCGTGGACGCAGCCGCGCAGCACCCCGGTGTCCGTCGAATCGACCACCGCGATGTGTTCCTCGCCGGCATCGCGCATGGCCGTGAGTGCGCTCCCAAGATCGGCGTTGACGGGCAGCATCGGCGGATGCAGGCGGGCGACGTCGCTGGCGGTGAGCAGGTCGTCGCAATCGGCGTCGAAGGCCATCTCGCTCAGGTCCTGCAGCGTGATGGTGCCCAAGAGGGTGCCGTCGCCGCGCACGACGAACACCTCGCCGACCCGCGACTGCAGAAGCCGGGCGCGGATTTCCGGCAGGCGGACCCCCTCGGTCACGGTGACGCACACGTCATCCATGACGTCGCGCACCCGGATGCCACGCAGCAGCGCCGCCTCGAAGCCGGCCTTGAGGTCGATGCCGCGCCTGGCCAGCTGGAAGGTGAAGTGGGAATGGCCGGTGACCTGCTTGGTGATGACCGAGGACACCACCACCGCCACCATCACCGCCAGGGTCACGGCGTAATCGCCGGTCATCTCGAAAATGATCAGCGTGGTCGAGATGGGCGCGCCCAGCACGGCGGCGGCGACCGCGCCCATGCCGACGATGGTATAGGAATCGGCCCCCGACGACAGGCCGGGGACGAGCTGGGTGACCACGGTACCGTAAGCGCCGCCGAGCATGGCGCCGATGACCAGGGACGGGCTGAACACGCCTCCGGCAAAGCCGAAGCCGATGCTGAGGATGGTGGCCAGCAGCTTGCCGAGGAAGGCGGCGGCCAGCACGGCCAGCGGCAGCGCGCCCCGCATCGCGTCGTCGGTCACCCCGTAGCCGAGGCCCAGGACCTGGGGCACCGCCAGCGCGATGGCGCCGACCAGGAGGCCGCCGGCCATCGGGCGCAGCCACACCGGCCCCGGCAGGCGGCCCACCCCGTCCTGGAGCGCCGCGGTGCCGCGGATGAAGGCGATGGCGGCCACCGCCGAAAGGACGCCCAGCACCAGGAAGGCCGGGATCTCGCCCAGCGAGACGCCGGGGTGCTGGGCGATGATGAAGGCCGGGTAGTCGCCGAAATAGGCGCGCGACGCCATGGTCCCCACCACGCTGGCCAGCACGATGGGGGCGAACGAGCTGAGCCCGTAGGAACCGATGACCACTTCGTTGGCGAAGAGGGCCCCGGCGATTGGCGCGTTGAAGGAGGCCGCCACCGCCGCCGCCACCCCGCAGCCCATCACGGTACGGGCCAGCATGCGCGTCAGGCGCAGCGTCTTGGCCAGCCAGCCGCCGAGCGCCGCGCCCAGGTGGACGGCCGGCCCCTCGCGCCCGACCGAGGCCCCGACACCGATGGAAACGGCGTCGACGAGCGCCGTCTTGAGGCCGCGGCGCAGCGACATGCGGCCGCTGCGAAAGGCGTTGGCGGCGATGACGTCGGCCACGTTCGACGGCCGCCGGCGCCGGATCACGAAGCGGAACAGCAGGCCGACCAGCAGCCCGCCCGCCGTCGGCGCCGCCAGCACCCACCACCACGGAAGGGTCATCACGTGCTCGACCAGGCGCGGGCTGGTGGTGCCGTAGAAGACGCCCTGCACCAGGGCGATGGCCTCGCGGAACAGGATGATCGCCCCGGCCGACAGGGCGCCGACGGCGATCGCCAGGATGGCCAGGATCAACTGGTCGTTGCGGATCGTCCGCCGGGCCCGCATGAGGACCCGGCTGATGGTCAGTCGGCTGGTCGGCAGGCGCTTCTTCATGGATTCCCCGTTCGGCGCTCCGTCCCTGTCAATACGGGCTTTCTGGCCCTCTCGTCAAAGGATTGGCGCATGAGAAGGGCCATCCCCCCGCGGGGGCGCCCGGGCGAAGGGCGTTGCCGCGCCCGGCGGCCTATGCCATAAGCGGGACGCGAAAAGGCCGCCGCGGCAGCGACGGCAGGGTGGAAATGCGCGCGGACGATGAGCGGAACGAGCCTGAAAGAGCCGATGGACGGTGGCGACGCGCCAAGGATGGCGGGGCCGGAGCTTTCGGTCGTGGTGCCGGTCCACAATGAATCCGAGAACGTCGTTCCGCTGATCCTGGAAGTGCTGGCGGCGCTGGACGGGCAGTTCGACTTCGAGCTCATCTACGTCGACGATTGCAGCGACGACGCGACGCCGGACCTGTTGGCCGACGCCCTCGGCCGCTTCCCACGCCTGAGGGTGCTCCGCCACCGCGCGCGGACCGGCCAGAGCGCCGCGCTGGCCACCGGCATCGAGGCCGCCCGCGGGCGGACCATCGCCACGCTGGACGGCGACGGCCAGAACGACCCCGCCGACATCGCCGCCCTGGTGAAGCAGTTGCAGGAATCGCCCGATCCCGACCGCCTGCTGGTCGCCGGCCATCGCGCCCGCCGCCGCGACACCTGGGTCAAGCGCCTGTCCTCGCGCGTCGCCAACGGCGTGCGCCGCGCCCTGCTTGGCGACGGCACGCCGGACACCGGCTGCGGGCTCAAGGTGTTCACGCGAACGGCGTTCCTGGCGATGCCGCGCTTCGATCACATGCACCGCTTCCTGCCGGCCCTGATGCTCCGGGCCGGCGGCACGGTGGTGTCGGTGCCCGTCAACCACCGGCACCGTACCAAGGGGCGCACCAAGTACGGCGTCTTCGACCGCCTGTGGGTCGGGCTGTTCGATCTGATCGGCGTCATGTGGCTGCAGCGGCGGCGCATCGTCCCGACGGCGGACGAGATCGCGGCCAAGCGGGATTGAGGAAGCGGCCCGTGCCTCAAAAAGCCGTTCCGACACGCACAACCCTTTTGGTCCGCGGCTTTTTCATGATCGCCGCCTTCGTCGCCGCCGGCCTTTTCGTGCGCGCGCTGGAAGAGGGCCAATTCCTCAATGCCGAATGGGTCGACGCCGTCGTCCGCGACCACGGACTGACCGGGCAGGTCGTCTTCCTGGCCGTCGGCGCGCTGTTCACCGCTTTCGGGCTGCCCCGCCAGGTGGTGTGTTTCCTTGGCGGTTATGGCTTCGGATTCATGCTGGGCACGGCGCTGGCGCTGACCGCCACGGTGATGGGCTGCACCATCGCCTTCCTGTTCGCCCGGCTGGCCGCCCGCGACCTTTTGGCCCATCGCTTCTCCGGGCGCCTGCGCCGGGCTGACGCCGTTCTCGGCAAGACCCCGTTCTCGGTGATCCTGACCATCCGCCTGCTGCCGGTCGGCAGCAACCTCGCCACCAACCTGGTGGCCGGGGTGTCGAGCGCCGCGCTGTGGCCGTTCGTCGCCGCCTCGGCCCTCGGCCACCTGCCGCAGACGGTGGTGTTCGCCCTGGTCGGCAGCGGCATCAACGTCGACCCCGAGATCCGCCTGACCCTGGGCATCGTCCTCTTTGTCCTTTCCATGCTGCTGGGCACACACCTCTATTTCCGGCTGCGCAAGGATGCTACCCTTTGGGGCGTCATCGAAATGGCCGGCGGCGCCACCGGTGCCGAAGGCGCGCCCGCCGCCGCCAGCCCGCGCATTCCCGATTGAGGCTCCGGACCTTGGCTCGCCGCACGTCCGACGACATTCTCTCGCAACCGCTGCTGTGGACCGGCCTGTGGCTGGCGCTGGTCGCCGTCACCCTGTTCAGCCGGCCGCTGATGCCCGTCGACGAGACCCGCTACCTGTCGGTGGCCTGGGACATGTGGCAGCGTGGCGACTTCCTGGTCCCCCACATCAATGGCGAGCCCTACAGCCACAAGCCGCCGCTGCTGTTCTGGCTGATGCACGCCGGATGGGCGGTAACGGGCGTCAACGAGTGGTGGCCGCGGCTGGTGGCGCCGCTGTTCGGCCTGGGCTGCCTGTTCCTGACCCGCAGCCTGGCCCGGCGCCTGTGGCCGGATCGGCCCGAGGTCGCCCTCCTGGCGCCGGTGATCGTGCTGGGCAGCCTGTTCTGGACGCTGTTTTCCACCCTTACCTTCTTCGATCCGCTTCTCGCCTTCTTCGCGCTGCTCGGCATCGGCGGCCTAATCACCGCCCGGCAGCGGGCGGGTTGGCGGGGGTTCATCGTCACCGGCGTCGCCATCGGCCTGGGCGTGCTGGCCAAGGGGCCGGCCATCCTCGTCCACGTGCTGCCGGCCGCCCTGCTGGCGCCGCTGTGGGCGCCGCGCCTGATCGGGCCCTCGGGCGCCGCCGCGCCGGGGCCGGGCTGGCCGCGCTGGTATGCCGGCGTGCTGGTTTCGGTGCTCCTCGGCGCCGCCATCGGGCTGGCCTGGGCGGTGCCGGCCGCCATGTCCGGCGGTCCCGAATACGCCAACGCCATCTTCTGGGGCCAATCGGCCGGCCGCATGGTGGAATCCTTCGCCCACGGGCGGCCGTGGTGGTGGTTCGCGGCGCTCCTGCCGGTGATGCTTCTGCCCTGGCCGGCCTGGCCGGGGGCCTGGCGGGCCGTGGCCGGCGGAAGATTTGCCCTTTCCGAGGGCGGTGTCCGCCTCTGTTTGGCGTGGTTCGTGCCGGCCCTGCTGGTGTTTTCGGCGATCAGCGGCAAGCAGCCCCACTACCTGCTGCCCGAGTTCCCGGCACTGGCCTTGATCCTGGGCCGCCTGCTTGCCGATGCCGACCCGGCCCGGGCCACCGGCCGGCGCGCCCTGCTGTTGCCCGGGCTGATCTTCGCCGCCATCGGCATCGCGCTGGCCGCGGCGCCGGTCACCTTCGCCGGCCGCATCGTCGCCGTGCACCTGTTGCAGCCGGCCTGGGCCGTCCTTCTGTTCCTGGCCATCGCCGCCGCCGTCCGGCTGGTTCGCGGCGGCCGGCTGTCGGCCGCCGTCTTTGCCCTTACCCTGATGAGCGCCGCCGCCGTCGGCGCCGTCCACCTGGCGGCCCGCCCGCTGCTGGCCGAGGCCTTCGACCAGGCGCCGCTGGCCCGCCAGTTGGGCGACTGGCAGCGGGCCGGCAGCCCGCTGGCCCATTTCGGAAAGTATCACGCCCAGTTCAACTTCCTGGGCCGGCTGACCGCCCCCGTCGACATCATCGACAACATGGCGGAGGCGGCGGCGTGGACGACCAGAAACCCCACGGGCCGCATCATTTCCTACGAAAGCCGGCGCTCGGCCTCCGGGCCGGTGCTGGTCCTTCCCTTCCGCGGCAAATGGGTCGAGGTGTGGGAGGCCGCCGTGGTCGCCCGCGACCCCTCCGTCCTCCATCGCAACTAGCCTTTTTTGCACCGCCCGCCCTTGACACGGGGAACAAACCCTCATAGATCGTTGGCACTCACTCAGGGAGAGTGCTAACGACATCGTTTGTCGATTTATCGTCAGTGATTTCTACGGAGGACACATCATGAAATTCAGGCCGCTGCACGATCGCGTGCTGCTTCGCCGCGTCGAGCAGAATGAAAAGACGGCGGGTGGGATCATCATTCCCGACACCGCCAAGGAAAAGCCGATGGAAGGCGAGATTCTCGCCGTCGGAAGCGGAAGCCGTAACGAAGACGGCAAGATCGTTCCGCTCGACGTCAAGGCCGGCGACCGCGTGCTGTTCGGAAAGTGGTCCGGCACCGAGGTCAAGATCGACGGTGAGGACCTGTTGATCATGAAGGAATCCGACCTTCTCGGCATCATCGAGAAGACCAGCAAGAAGAAATAGGGGATAACTACAATGGCTGCGAAAGACGTAAGATTCGGCGGCGACGCCCGGGCTAAACTGCTGGCCGGCGTCGACGTGCTGGCCAATGCCGTCAAGGTGACTCTGGGCCCGAAGGGCCGCAACGTGGTGCTCGAGAAGTCGTTCGGCGCGCCGCGCATCACCAAGGACGGCGTGACGGTCGCCAAGGACATCGAACTGGCCGACAAGTTCGAGAACATGGGCGCCCAGATGGTGCGCGAAGTCGCCAACCGGACCTCGGACGAGGCCGGTGACGGCACCACCACGGCGACGGTTCTGGCCCAGGCCATCGTGCGCGAAGGCTCCAAGGCTGTGGCCGCCGGCATGAACCCGATGGACCTGAAGCGCGGCATCGACCTGGCGGTCGAGTCCGTCATGGCCGACCTCAAGAAGCGCTCCAGCAAGGTTTCGACCAGCGGCGAAGTCGCCCAGGTCGGCACCATCTCGGCCAACGGCGAAGTCGAAATCGGCAAGATGATCGCCGAAGCGATGGAAAAGGTCGGCAACGAGGGCGTGATCACCGTCGAGGAAGCCAAGAGCCTGCATTCCGAGCTCGAAGTCGTCGAGGGCATGCAGTTCGACCGTGGCTACACTTCGCCCTACTTCATCACGAACGCCGAAAAGATGACGTGCGAGATGGAGAGCCCCTACATCCTGATCCACGAGAAGAAGCTGTCCAGCCTGCAGCCGCTGCTGCCGGTCCTGGAAGCCGTGGTCCAGTCGAGCCGTCCGCTGCTGATCATCGCCGAGGACATCGAGGGCGAGGCCCTGGCCACCCTGGTGGTCAACAAGCTGCGCGGCGGGCTGAAGGTCGCCGCTGTCAAGGCCCCCGGCTTCGGCGACCGCCGCAAGGCCATGATGGAAGATCTCGCCATCCTGACCTCCGGCCAGGTCATCTCCGAAGACCTCGGCATCAAGCTCGAGAACGTCAACCTCACCATGCTGGGCCGCGCCAAGCGGATCATCATCACGAAGGATGACACCACCATCGTCGAAGGCGTTGGCGGCAAGAAGGACATCGAAGGGCGCTGCAACCAGATCCGCGCCCAGATCGAGGACAGCACCTCCGAATACGACAAGGAGAAGCTGATGGAGCGGCTGGCCAAGCTGGCCGGCGGCGTGGCGGTGATCCGCGTCGGCGGGGCCACCGAGACCGAGGTGAAGGAGCGCAAGGATCGCGTCGACGACGCCCTGCACGCCACCCGCGCCGCGGTCGAGGAAGGCATCGTCGCCGGTGGCGGCACGGCCCTGCTCTACTCCTCGCGCATCCTCGACAAGGTCAAGGGCGCCAATCCGGACCAGCAGGTCGGCATCGACATCGTGCGCCGCGCCCTGCAGGCCCCGTTGCGCCAGATTGCCGAGAACGCCGGCCATGACGGCGCGGTGGTCGCCGGCAAGCTGCTCGACCAGAAGGACACCACCTATGGCTTCGACGCCCAGTCCGGCACGTACCGGAACCTGGTGGAAGCCGGCATCGTCGACCCGACCAAGGTCGTCCGTACCGCTCTGCAGGGCGCCGCTTCGGTGGCCAGCCTGCTGATCACCACGGAAGCCATGGTCGCCGACCGGCCGGAGAAGAAGGAGCCCATGGGTGGCGCCCCCGACATGGGCGGCATGGGCGGCATGGGCGGCATGGGCGGCTTCTAAGCCTGCCTCGTCCCAGCCTTTAGAAAAGGGAGCCGCGCCTTCGGGCGCGGCTCTTTTTTATGGCCGGAACCGCCTTACCGGACTTCCAGATCGGCCGGTTGCAGGCGGGCAAAGCGGGCGCGGGCGCCGCGCTCGATGCCGGCGGCGATCAGGCGGTCGACCTCGAGATGGTGGCGGGCCATTTCGAGGAAACGCAGTTCCTCCTGATGGACTTCGCCGTCCGCCGCCACCACGTCGCAGGCAAGCGCATAGGCGGTTTCCCGCAGTTTTTTCGGCAGCAACGCCATGATTCGCTCGAAAGCCCTGTCCAGGCCGTCCTCGTCCTGAAGAAGATCGATGCAAGCTGCCGCCGTCTGGCCGAGATCGTCGATCTCGAAGCCGGCGAAGACCGGCAGGTTGGAAATCATGTGGCTGATTCGCCGCATTTCGGCATCGGTGATGTCGGTGTCGGCAGCCGATGCGAGAACCATGATGTAAATCAAAGCCGTGTGGTGGCCGATCATGAACCGATCCGTCCGGATGGACGCTCCCTGCCCGGTGTTCCGCGAATTCTACCCTCGCGGCGGCCCGCGTCGTCAAGATTTCGTGAGCCGGAGATCGGCCCGCCATTGCCACCCATAAGTGGTATGTCGGCGATGGAAATGCGATTTCATTGAAAAATATCGGACAACCCCATATTTTCGTTGCCACGGCCCTCCCGGGTCCGGACGGAGGGGCAAATAGGATCTCGGCAGCAGGGCACGGGTGCATGCGTACGGCGCACTCGAGGGGAGATCTGCACAATTGGGGTGTGCGATCCGCTGTTGGCAAACGGCGAATCGCCATGTATGGGATATCGGGGCGTCCGACTCGTTGAGACATCGGCGGCAAGCTTCGGCTCGCGGCGTCGGCGTTTTTCCGATCCGGACATAGGGGTACGGCCGGTGGCATGACCACAGCGTCAAACATCCATACGGCGAATCATCCCGAACTCTCGCGCGCTATCATCGAGGGTTCGCTCGACGCCATCCTCACCTTCGGCGAGGATGGGAACATTGCCACGTTCAATCCAGCGGCCGAACGGATGTTCGGTTATCCGGCCGCGGAGATTGTCGGACAGCCCATCGAGACGCTGCTGCAGGGTGAACGGCGAACGGGCGTGCGCGATCACGCCAAGATGGATTCCCTGTGGGACAAGCTGGCCGCCGACGGCAAGAACCACGAGTGCATGGGCCGCACCCGCGAGGAAGAGGCCCTTCACCTGGAAATCAGCGTCAGCCGGACGACGGTGGCCGACGTCGCCGTCTTCATCCTGATGGCGCGCGACGTTTCGCTGCGCAAGCGCGAGGACGCCCACACCCGCTTCCTGGCCCATTTCGACAGCCTGACCGGCCTTCCCAACCGCACGCTGTTCGAGGAACGGGCCAGCCAGGCCATCACCCAGGCGCGCCGCACCGGCGTGGTGCTGGCCTTGATGATGCTCGACCTCGACCGCTTCAAGGAGGTCAACGACTCGCTCGGCCATCAGGTCGGCGATCGCCTGCTGGTGGCGGCGGCCAAGCGGATTCGGGAAAGCGTGCGCGAAACCGACACGGTGACCCGGCTGGGCGGCGACGAGTTCGCCGTTCTCGTCACCAATCTCGCCGACCCCACCGGCGCCGCCACTGTCGGGGAAACCATCGTGTCGGCGCTGAACAGCCCCTTCGACCTGGACGGCGAACGCGTCATCACCAGCGCCAGCCTGGGCATCACCACCTTCCCGGCCGACGGCGCCGGGGTCGACGTCCTGCTGCGCAACGCCGACCGCGCGCTCTACCGGGCCAAGGCCAAGGGCCGCAACACCTATCAGTTCTACGTGCCGGAAATGGACGCCATGATCCAATCCCGCAAAGCCCTGGAAAGGGATTTGCGCCGCGCACTGGACGTCGGCGAACTGTGCCTCGAATACCAGCCCGCCGTCGACGCCGTCACCGGCGAGATCACCAGCGTCGAAGTCCTGGTCCGCTGGAACAATCCCGAACGCGGCCGCCTGCCGGCCCGCGAGTTCATCCCGGCGGTCGAGCGGACCGACCTGATCCTGCGTCTCGGCCGCTGGGTCATGCGCGAGGCCTGCGCGCAGGTCAAGGCCTGGCGGGACGTCGGCCTGCCGACGCCTCGGCTGTCGATCAACCTGTCGCCGGCCGAGCTGCACCACCGCGACCTGGTGGCCGAGATCGTCAAGATTCTGGACGAGATCGGCCTGGCCGCGTCGCTGCTGCAACTGGAGTTCTCGGAAGAGGCCTTCCTGCTGGCGGTCCAGAAAAACCCCCAGAGCCTGGCCCGGCTGCGCGAGATGGGGGTCGGCATTTCGCTCGACAATTTCGGCAGCGGCGTCTCTTCCATCGAGGCGCTCAAGCGCCACCCGGTGAGCCGGCTCAAGGTCGATCGCTCGTTCCTCGACCGCCTGGACGAGGCCGACGAGGGCGAAACCCTGCTCGGCCCGCTGGTCGAACTGGCGCGCGGCCTGGGCGCCCAGGTGACCGTCGAATCGGTCGAAACCCGCGACCAGATGAAGGAGGCCCAACGGCGCGGCGCCACCGAGCTTCAGGGCTATTTCCTGTGCCGGCCGGTCGACCCGGAGGTCCTCTCCGGCCTGCTCAGGGCCGGCAACCTCTATCTCGACGACGCCGTCACCGGCTTCGTCGGCTGCAACACCCCCGGCACCTGAATTTCGAATTTCGGCGACAGGGGTATTTTGGGGACACCATACTTAATTCGCGAAAAGACGTTGCACCTTGAGCGCAACGAGCGGTGAAATCGAATTAAGTATGGTGTCCCCGAAATACGGCGCTTAGGCGCCGGCGGCGCCTTCTTCCGATCCCAGGAACGTGCGCGTCAGCGCGATGGCCTCGGCGAGGCCCAGGCGCTGGAGGACGACGCCGGCCGGAAAGGCGGAGGCGAAGCGCGATGGCATGGCCCGATCCAGCAGCACGAAGACGCCGCGGTCGGTGGCCCGCCTTATCAGCCGCCCATAGGCTTGCTTGAGGCGCAGGCGGGCCAGCATACCGTCGTAGTCGGCGCCGCCGAAGGCCTCCTTGCGGGCGCGGTGCAGAAGGGTCGGCCGCGGCCACGGCATGCGGTCGAAGACGATCAGCCGGAGCGAGCGCCCCGGCACGTCGACGCCGTCGCGAACCGCGTCCGTGCCCAAGAGGCAGCTGTTCTCCTCGGCGCGGAAGATGTCGATCAGGGTGCCGGTATCCATGGCGTCGACGTGCTGGGCGAGCAGGCCGAGCCCGGCGGCGTCCAGCGCCGGGCCGATCCGGCGATGCACCTCGCGCAGCCGGCTGATGGCGGTGAACAGGCCAAGCCCGCCGCCCCCCGCCGCCAGGAACAGTTCGCGATAGGCCGCCGCCACCTGCTCGGCGCTGTTGCGCTCGACGTCGGTGACGACCAGCACGCGGGTCTGGGCCGGATAGTCGAAGGGCGACTCGATGGCGGCGCGGTGCTCGCGGGCGGCCACGTGGCGGATGCCGACCCGAAGATCGGCCGCCGCCCAGTCGAGCGCGGCATCGCCGCTGCCGTCCCGGAGCGACGCCGAGGTGACGAGCAGGCCATGGGCCGGTTCGGCGACGGCGGCGGCAAACGGGCGCATGGGGTCGATCCAGTGACGGTGCATGCCGACGTCGATCTCGCGGCCGCCCTCGCGGTCGAGGGCCAGCCAGTCGACGAAATCGGGGGGCGTCTCGCCGCTCAGCGCCGCCAGCATGTCGCGCCAGCCGTCGAGGGCCATGACGCCGCGGCGCTCCAGGCTGCGGCAGACCGACTCGATGCGCGATCGCGAGGCCGTTTCCAGGGTATCGGATTCGTCGTCGAGCAGGCCGGCCAGGGCGGCGATCAAGGCTGCCGTCGGGCCGCGTATGGCGGCCAGCGCGGCATCCAGCGCCCGGGCGGCCTCGATGAGGCCGGGAACCGGCGGCCGGGGATGGGCCTCCAGGCCGTAGGGCGAGCGGCTGTCGGGATCGCGCGCCAGCACCTGCTGGCGGACGCGGGCCAGGAAGGCCTCGGTCGGCCCCACCGGGTTGCCCCCCGCCATGCGTTCCCGCCAGCCCGGGGCCGGCAGGGCGCGTGCGGCGTTGAGCAGGGCGTCCAGCGCCTCGGCCGCCTTGTCGGCGCCGTCGGTCAGCAGGTCCTCGACGCGGGCCCTGAGGCCGCGGCTGCGCGAGCGGCCGCGCGCCTCGGCGCCCAGCAGCCAGCGCCGAAGTTCGGCGGTCTCGAAACCCGACAGGTGGGCCGAGAAGGCGGCGTCCGCGGCGTCGAACAGGTGGTGGCCCTCGTCGAACACGTAGCGCACCGGCATCGCCGTTTCCTCGCCGCCGCCCAGCGCCGCCTGGATCATCACCAGGGCGTGGTTGGCGACCACGATTTCGGCCCGCCGGGCGCGGCGGATCGAGCGCTCGACGAAGCACTTGCGGTAGTGCGGGCAGGCCGAATAGATGCATTCGCCCCGCGTGTCGGTCAGATCGAGCGTCAGGTTGCGCCCGACCAGGCCGGCCAGCCAGGCCGGGAAATCGCCGCCCACCATGTCGCCGTCGCGGGAAGCCAGCGCCCAGCGCGCCATCAGGCCCAGCGGCACCGCCCCCGGGGCGCCGTGGACCGGCAGCCGGGCCACCGCCTCGTCCATGTTCAAGAGGCAGAAATAGTTCTCGCGGCCCTTGCGGATGACCACCTTCTCGGCCTTGCGGTCGGGATCGGGATAGACGCGATCCAGTTCGGCGTCGAGCTGGCGCTGCAGGTTGCGCGTGAAGGTGCTGATCCACACGCCGGAGCCGTTCTTCTCGGCCCACACACTGGCCGGGGCCAGGTAGCCCAAGGTCTTGCCGACGCCGGTGCCGGCCTCGGCGATGACGAAGTGCGGCTCGCCGGCGACATCGCGCGGCTGGAAGGCCGCCGACACCTGCGAGGCGTATTCGGCCTGCTGCGGACGCTCCTCGGCCGCCTCGCCCAGCAGCCGGACCAGGCGGGCCCGCGCCTCGATGGGCTCGACCGGCCAGTCGCCGGTGGGCGGTTCGAGCGGCCGCTCGGTCCATTCCTTGAGGCGCAGCCAGACGCGCAGGCCGTTGGCCAGCCCGCGCGAATGCGGCGTCTCGCCGGCCCCCAGGGCGGCCAGCACGGCGCCGCCCCACGGCCAGCCGCCGCTGGCCATCGCCCAGGCGATGGGCGCCGCCGTCGGATCGGCGCCGGCCAGTTCGGCCAGCAAGGCCCGCGTCGCCGCCAGCAGCGTCGCCGCCGCCTGCTCCAGCGTCGAGGGCAGCGGCAGGTCGAGGGCCTCGGCGAGGCCGCGCGGCGTCGGCAGGCAGAAGCGGGCCGGCCGCACGAAGGCGAACAACTCCAGCAGGTCCAGCGCCTCGAAGCGGGCGGTGCCCAGCCGCTGGGCGGTTTCGGGGGCGTGGCAGACCAGGGGCGCCACACCCTCTCCCAAGCGGCGCGCTGCCTCGGGAAGCGCCAAGGTCTCCACCTCGCCGTCGGGGGTTACCCAGGCGGCGGCGCGAAGCCCGGCGACGACGGCGGGGGCTTGCGGCACAAGCACGCGGGCGGAGGGGGGAACGCTGGGCTTCATGGTGCGGAGTATAGTGGGCGGCGCCCTCTCCGCCACCTGCGAAACCGCCCGGAGGGGTTCCTATTTCCCGCACATGCGGCGGACCGACCGCCACTGCTCGGGGTCGATCGGGCGGATCTCGGCCGGCGGGACATCGAAGGCCGCCGCCCGCTCGTCCGACGGGGGATGGGTGGAAAAGAAGGCGAGCAGGCGCTCCTGGTCCTTGTACTGGGCGCTCAACCGCTCGAAGAAACGGGCCAGAGCACGGGGGTCGAGGCCGTTGCGGCCGAGGATGTCGGCGCCGAGTTCGTCGGCCGCCCGTTCCATGTCCCGCGAATAGGCATTGCCCAGCAGCAGCGTGCCGACCCCGCCCAGCACCGTGCCCCCGGCGACATCGCCGAAGAAGAGGCCGAAGAAGGCGGAAACCGTGGCCCTTTCGATGGCCATGCGGGTGGGATGGCGCAGCATGACGTGGCCGATCTCGTGGGCCAGCACGCCGGCCAGCTCGTCGCCCGACTCGGCGAACCCGAGCAGGCCGGAGAACACCACGATGTGACCGCCCGGCAGCGCCACGGCGTTGACGAGGGGCGAACGCACGACCCACACGCGCAGGGGAACGATGTCGTCCGCCGGCGGCCGCACCCGGTCGACCAGCGCCGTCAGCCGGGCGTCGCCGTCGGAATCGCCGCAGACGGCCGTCCCCTCGCCGGTCCGGCGGCCGACGGCGTCGGCGATGCCGGGGACCAGACGGGCCCCGAAGCGGCGTTCGAGATCGCTGGGAATGGCCTCGGCGATGAAACCGGCCAGGGCCGGCAGCACCAGCCAGAAGAACAGCCCGACGACGGCGACGGCGGCGCCGCCCCACAGCAGGACGGGCCGCCACACCGCGCGGCCGCCGCCCTCGCCCTTCGCCAGGTCGGGGCACGCCGCGCGGATCGCCGCCGCGGCCTCGGCATCGTCGACGCTGAGCCGCTCGTCGCTGCCCAGCCGGCGCAGGCGCAGGGTGGGCCGCACCGCCTCGGGCGGGTCGGCGTCGCGCACCTCGGCGGCCGGCCAGCGCATCGGACGGCCGCCCTCCACCTCGATGACGAGAAACGCCCCGTCGGCGACCACGAAGGCCGGCCGGCCCTCGGCCGATACGCCGTCGCGGTAGGTGGCGGCGAAACGCATGGCCTAGATGGCCCCGACGTCCAGCGCGTCGGCCAGCCCCTCGCCGAAGCGCGGTTCTCCGGCGGGCGCCTGAACGACACGGTCGAGGGCGCCGATGTCGTGGATGGAAAGGGTGGTCCAGACGTGGCGCACGGTTTGGAAGACGGCGATGGGGTAGGTAACGAGGGGAGAGAGCACCAGCATCAGGCCGGCGACGGCGATACCTGTCACCATGCCGACAACCGGCACCTCGGGGGAAGCCATTCCTGTCTTCATGAAAACGGCAAAAATGCCAATGAAAATAACACCAAAGATGATGGCGAAAAAAAGTGCCAGCACAATCGCCCAGGCCAACACGAAGGCCGGCAGAATCGAGCGGGCCCGCAACTGGCTTTCCAGACGGACGGTACCCACGGCCGTGCAGTCAATGAAATAGCGGGCCTCGAAGATCCGGTAAAATGCGAACGCCAGGATCGCCGAAAGTAAAGCGACGCCAATCGACACCACGCCGACGCCCTTTAGAAGTGGATCATCTTCGAAGAAACTCGTTGGTGGTGAAAGTCCGAAGGCGCCAAATTCCATCGCTACCCACGTAACGACAAGGATAAGACTCCAGGCGGCAAAAGGGGTTGCCCACACACCCAGCCAGCCCAGAACCAACGGCCGCGCCGGGCCGTTCAGGGCAAATGCCTGGTCGCCCAGGCGCATGCGGTCGACGCGGTATTTGGCGAGGTCGAGACGCATCCATGGCGTGATCAAGCCGAGGCTGAGGACCTGGCCTATCCGCCACAGGAAGGCGCGGCCGGCGTACTTGAGCGCGCCGTTTTCCATGCCGAAGCGGATGCCCCGCCAGCGGGTGCGGGTCAGCCGGTAGCGCCACATGCGGTAGGTGGCGAAATCGATGAGGAAAACGAGCACGAAGGCGTAAGTGAAGTTCAGGACGAGGCCAATCCACGCGGGACCGCCCTCGGCCATGACGCGCAGTACCGAGGAGGCCACCGACAGCGGCACCAGCACGGCGACGACGATGAGGAAACCGACCAGCAGCTCGCTCGCCTTGCCAGTGTATTCCAGCGGCTCGCCGGCGATCACCACGTTGCCCCAGAAATAGCGGCGCAGGCGGGTCTTGGCCCAGAAGCGGTAGATGCCCAGCGTCAGCAGGGTGAGCCCCATGGTCTTCAAGACCAGCGCGAACAGGGCACCGCGCCGTCCCAGGAATTGCGGCACCACCGGGCCTGCCGGCGGCGGCGCCGCGGCGGTCGGCGCTTCCCGATGATCGTCCATCGCACATCCCCCCAAAGCCGGTCGAACGACGGCTTGCCACCACTTTTGCGGGCATCTTGGCACAACTGCCGGTATGGGAAAAGTCTCAGTCGCGGATGAGGCTCCCTGCATCAAAAGAGGAATAATTCTAAACAATCATGCAATATACCGTCGTTTATTAATAAAACTAAAAAGTGAAAAAACGGCAATCCCCTTGAACAGATGCAAACAACGGGATTACAGTTTTGCACCGCGTCGGTCTTAACGTCGTCTTCAACAAGAAACGGCATGTCCGATGACATTGGGGAATCTGAACGCGAAGCCTGAAACATCGGCCGTATTTCCAATGCGCTGGCGGAAAATCCGTCGGCGCCCGTGTTTTTGATCGCATGACAAGGGGTAGACGCCCCGTGTCCGCTGGATACGGGGCATCGTCGTTAACAAGCGAGGTGGGAGGAAGCAAACCATGTGGAAGAGTTGGTCGAGTATCAAACTGTGGAAGCGGATCGCCGCGGGACTGGTCCTCGGCATCATCGTCGGCATCCTGCTGAGCGGAGCGCCCAACGTCGTCGAAACCTGGATCAGGCCGTTCGGCACGCTGTTCCTCAACTTCATCAAGATGCTCATCGTGCCTTTGGTGTTCCTGTCGCTGGTCGTCGGCGTGACCTCGCTCAAGGACCCGGCCCGGATGGGACGGATCGGCATCAAGACGATCGCCTGGTACCTGGTGACCACGGCCGTCGCCGTCGTCATCGGCCTCGTCTTCGGCCTGGTGTTCCAGCCGGGCGCCGGCGTCGAGAAGGTCGCCGCCGCCGCGACCAAGGCCGCCGCCCTGCCGTCGGTGGTCGACACCTTCCTCAACCTGATCCCGGCCAATCCGGTGGGCGCGCTGGCCAGCGGGAACATCCTGCAGATCATCGTCTTCGCCATCGTCGTCGGCATCGCCATCAACTTCGTCGGCCAGAAGGCCGAGCCGCTGGAGCGCGTCATCGCGGCCGGCGCCGAGGTCATGTACAAGATGACCGCCGGCGTCATGGAACTGGCCCCGCTCGGCGTCTTCGCCCTGATGGCCTGGGTGGCCGCCAAATACGGCCTCAGCATCCTGCTGCCGTTGGCCAAGATCATCTTCTGCGTCTATGTGGCCTGCATCCTGCACGCCGTGATCACCTATGGCTTCATTCTCAAGATGCATGGGCTCAGCCCCATGCAGTTCTTCAGGGGCATCGTCGACGCCCAGATGGTGGCCTTCACCACCACCAGCAGCGCCGGCACGCTGCCGGTGACCATGCGCTGCACGCAGGACAACCTGGGCGTTTCCGTCGGCGTCTCCAGCTTCGTGCTGCCGCTGGGCGCCACCATCAACATGGACGGCACGGCCATCTATGAGGCCATCGCCGCCCTGTTCGTCGCCCAGGTCTTCGGCGTCACCCTGGGGGGCGGCGACTACCTCATGATCGTCATCGTCGCCACGCTGGCCTCGATCGGCGCCGCCGGCGTTCCCGGCGCCGGGCTGATCATGCTGACCATGGTGCTGACCACCATCGGCCTGCCGCTCGAGGGACTGGCCATCGTCGCCGGCATCGACCGCGTTCTCGACATGGCGCGCACCACCATCAACGTCACCGGCGATGCGTTCGTTTCCTGCCTCGTCGCCAAGAGCGAGCGCGAACTGAACCAAACGGTCTACGACGCCGCACCGGTCGCCTGAACCGGCGCCGAAACTTCGGCCTGCACATCTCGGGGCTGCCGGCGCCATGCCGGCGGCCCCTTCCTTTTCAAAGGTCCGTGACCCTCCTTCCCGCCCGTTGCATGGCGCGGCGCCGTTCTTACATAGAAGGCGTCCAAACCGAGGGAATCCCATGACCACGCAACAAGCGACCTTCGCGGCCGGATGCTTCTGGGGCGTCGAGGCCGCCTTTCGCGAGGTGAAGGGCGTCGTCGACGTCGAGTCGGGCTACACCGGCGGCACCACCCGCGATCCCACCTACCAAGACGTCTGCGGCGGCCGCACCGGCCACGCCGAGGCGGTGCGCGTGACCTACGACCCCGCCGTGACGAGCTTCGAGGACCTGCTCGACGTCTTCTGGCAGATCCACGATCCGACGACGCCGAACCGCCAGGGCCCCGACGTCGGCACCCAGTACCGCTCGGCGGTGTTCTTCCACGACGCCGGCCAGGAACAGGCGGCCCGCGCCGCCAAGGAGCGCCTCGGCCGATCAGGGCGCCTGCCCCGCCCCGTCGTCACCGAGATCGCGCCGGCCGGCCCGTTCTGGCGGGCCGAGGAATACCACCAGCGCTATCACGAGAAGCACGGCGGCGGCTGCGCGATCTAGGCGCCGTCGGTTTTGGGGACACCATAGTTTTGGGGACACCATACTTCATAGTTTTGGGGACACCATACTTAATTCGAAATGAATTAAGTATGGTGTCCCCAAAACTAATCTGGTGTCCCCAAAACTAATCCGCGATGGCGGCGAACCGGGGGCTGGCGAGGCGCACGTAGTCGTCGACGTCCATGAAGATGGAGCGGTCCAGCCGGCCGGCGTTGAAGCACACCTCGCGGTTGTCGCGAATGGCCGGATCGGCGATCAGGGGCAGTTCCGCCCAGAAGGTGAAGGGCGGCACGGCGCCCATCACGCAGCCGGTGATGGCACTCGCCACCTCGGGCGGCGCGAAGCCCCCTTTCTGGGCCCCTGCCGCCTGGCAAAGGGCCTTCATGTCGAGCCGCCGGCTGCCCGGCACCACCGCCATGACCGTGCGCTTGCCGGCGCCGCCGCCCTTCAGGGTGACGACGATGGCCTTCAGGGACTGCGACGGGTCGTTGCCGCGGATCTTGGCGATCTCCTCGGTGCGCCCCTCGGCCGGATGCTCGACGATGCGATAGCGGGCGCCGCCGCCGTCGAGCAGCCGGACGACGCGCTCGTGGGTGGTGGGGAGGTTTTCCTGGAGTTCGCTCACCTGATCGTCTCCTAGCCGTTTCGCCGCCGGAACGCCGCGTCTTTTGAATTGCGCGGCGCCCGCGCGGCTTCTAAAGTGGCTGGGCCACTTTGCCCATGTCAAAACATTTATCCTTTTCAGGCGGTCCCGCGATGTCCATGTGGACGCGCGCCGGCTGTGTGCCGCCGTCCGGCAGGAGCAGGTTTTCGGCCTCGCCGTGCGGCAACAACCATAAGACGGGAACGCAACGATGATCCACCCCACTCCGGCCGTCATCGGCCTTCGGAAATCCTTTGGTTTCGGCGACCGTCTCGGCCTCGCCACCCCCGGCCACGTCGCCGCCTGCCGCAAGACCGACTTCATCCCCATCTTCGCCCAGCAGTCCATCCGCGAGATGGTGCGCACCAAGCGCAGCCCCGAGGACGTCATGGCCGACGCCCAGCGGGCGGTCATGCGCACCGCCTACAAGGCCGACTGGGGCGCCGACGCCGACCACCTGAAGACCGAAGACGACGTCAGGGCCACGGCGGCCGCCGGCTTCACCTTCTTCACCTTCGATCCCTCCGATCACGTGGTGAACGAGGCCGACACCATGGGGCCCGAGGAACTGGCCCGCGGCGAGACGGCGCTGATCGCCGAGGGGGTGTTCGAGGGATCGAGCCTGCGCGACCTTTATCTCGGCAAGCGCTTCGAGATCGACAACGGTTTCGCGCTGACCTTCGACGAGCCCGCGCTGCTGCGCGCCGCCGTGAAATACGGCCGCGCCGTGCGCCACTGCGCCAGGCTGGCCGCCGCGCTCAAGGAAGCCGCCGGCGGCAGGCCCTACGAGATCGAGATGTCGGTCGACGAATCCGAGGTGCCGACGACGCCCTTGGAACACCTGTTCGTCGCCCGCGAGCTCAAGCGCCGGGGCGTCGAGTTCATCAGCCTGGCGCCGCGCTTCATCGGCGACTTCGAGAAGGCGGTGGACTATCGCGGCGACCTCGCGGCCTTCGAGGCCTCGATCGGCCAGCACGTCGCCATCGCCAAGTTCTGCGGCCCCTACAAGTTGAGCCTGCATTCGGGGTCGGACAAGTTCTCGGTCTATCCCATCTTCGGGCGGCTGTGCGGCGAGATGCTGCACGTCAAGACCGCCGGCACCAGCTATCTCGAGGCGCTGCGCGTCGTGGTGCGCGTCGACAGGCCGTTCTTCCGCGAACTGGTCGAGTACTGTCGGGGCCGCTTCGCCACCGACCGCGCCAGCTATCACCTCTCCACCACCGAGGCCGACGTCGAGCGGCTGGGCGGCGTCGCCGACGGCGACCTGGAGCGGATGTTCCTGGACCTCAACGAGGGCCGACAGCTCATGCACGTCACCTACGGCTCGGTGCTGACCCTGGGCCAGGACGCCAGGGGCCGGCCGTTCCGCGAGCGGTTGATGGCGATTTTGGAAAAGCACGCCGAGATGCACCTCGATTTCGTCGAGCGGCACTTCGACAAGCACCTGGGCCTGCTGCTGGCGGAGTAAGGCGGGCCGGGCCCGACGAGGGGGAACCGGGGCGACCCGCGCTTTAAGCACGGCCCGCGGCATGAGGGGCGTCGGGCGCGCCCCGTTCCGCGCGGCGCCGCGATGGGCCCGCCATAGGCTTGTCATCCTTTGTCGTCCCCCGTCGTCATGTGTCGTCATTTCCGGCCGCGGGCGACGGCCCCGTTCATCGGCCCGCCGGCATCGGCCGCCGCGCCGGGCATCGCGACGGGCGCGCGGTAGGTTTGTCATCCTTTGTCGTCTTCTGTCGTCATGCGTCACCATTTCTTGGCGCCGGTCAGCCACGGCGCGATGTCGGAGATGTCCTCCTCGGGCAGGGAAGCCGGCGGCGGGACGGGCGG
>NZ_JAOTID010000022.1 GCF_026163695.1 Shumkonia mesophila
AACGGCCACCATACGATCGCCGACGAGATGACGGCTGTCGAGATCGCCGGCGAGCACCAAGTCGAAGTTCGCAACGGCAAGGGCCGCGTCGAGACGGCAACCGTCGAGATCAGATACCGCAGCGTTCGCGTCCTGCCGTCGATCGGAAAGCAGAAGCGGTATCCAGCGCTTGTCCTGACCGTGCTGCACGCCCAGGAGCAGAGCGAGCCTGCCGATCGACCGAAAATAGATTGGAAGCTGATCACCGACCTGCCTGTTGACTCCCACGAGGCGGCCATCGAAAAGCTTCGCTGGTATGCTCTCCGCTGGAAGATCGAGGTGTTTCACAAGATCCTGAAGTCAAGTTGCCGCGCCGAAGAGGCAAGGCTCAGGACAGCAGACCGTTTGGTGCGGTTGATCTCGGTATTCTGCATCCTGAGTTGGCGGGTGTTCTGGATGACCATGATCAACCGCACCGTCCCAAACGCCGCGCGTGGCATCGCGCTGACAGATATGGAAACGATGCTGCTCGACCGGCTGCTGCCGGACGAGGATCCCCGACCGCCGCGCGAAAGGACGCTCTCCGTCTATCTGACCAAGATCGCACGGCTCGGCGGCTATCTCGCACGCGCCAGCGATCCGCCGCCCGGCAACACGGTCATGTGGCGCGGCGTCTCCCGCCTAACCGACATCAAACTGGGTGCCATGCTCGGCGCGGGGCTTGTGGGTAATTGAAAGCGTCACCGGACGCGTACGAGCGACCGAGGTTGAGCGCGTGGGACGACGCGCGGGGCAAACACCGAAAGAACGAAATGGCTCATTTGGCGAAATGCATCGATGTTGCCCGATTTGACCGTTCGGCTGGGGAAGCGGTTCATACGACCATCGAGGTGCCGCCATCGATGTTGATGGCGATCCCCGTCAGATAACTGCTCCGCGCGGAAGCCAGAAACGCGATGACGTCTCCGGCTTCGGGCGCTTCACCGACCCGACCCAGCGGAATGCCCCTGGTCCTGGCCTCTTCCGCGTACAATTGGTCCATGGATGTTGCCGGATCAGCGGCCAGTTTGGCTGCATAGCGTCTTTCGTGTTGCGCACTTTTAATGAAGCCGATGCAGACCGTGCTGACCAAGATGTTATCTTTTGCGAGGTCCTTCGACAGACCCTTGGTCAGTGCTATTCCTGCTGCCCTTGATACGGCCGTCGGCATGGACGCCGCGTGGGGTGTCCGCCCGGCCAGGTTCGTGACGTTGATGATCCTGCCGCCACCCACCTTCCGCATTTCGGGAACGACGGCCGCGATAAAGCGAATTGCCGACCAGAGCTTCAGGTCGAGATCGGCTTTCCATTCATCTTCGGTCACCGCGTCGAAGGGTTTCGCCATGGATGTTCCGGCGTTGTTCACCAGAATATCGATACGACCGAAGGCTTCCAGGGCGGCGGCGACCACCTGGGCCGGTGCGCCGGGATCGGCGACGTCGGCGGGAATCGGGAGGACGCGCCCCCGGGCTATCCGCCGGATGTCGTCGGCCGCCGTCTCCAAGACATCGGCCCGGCGAGCGACGACGGCGACGTGCCCGCCTTCCTCCGCGATGCGTCGTGCGGCGGCCTTTCCAATCCCCGCGCTGCCACCAGTGACGATGGCCGCTTTGTCTGTCAGTCCAAGATCCATCGCCGATACCCTTTCATCGGATCGCCCGTCAAACCTCGCTGTCCGTGCCCCGGACCGCGCTGAATGCCCGGAACGACGAGGCGAAGGTCACCACGGCGGCAAATAGCAGCAGCGTTGCTGCGATAGGCTCAGTGACAAAGATCGACATATCGCCATTCGACATTTCGAGCGATTGCCTCAGTGCGCGTTCCATCAGAGGTCCTAGGACCAGTGTGAGCACAAGTGGAGCCAGGGGGATATCGAGTTTCTTGAAGAGGTATCCGATGATCCCGAACGCCAGCATCGAGCCGATGTCGAAGACGTTGTTTCTCAGGCTGTAGACGCCGATAAGGCAGAAGCCCAAGACCAGCGTCAGGAGGATCGTGTAGGGGATGCGCAACAACGCGACCCACACCGGGATAAAGGGCAGATTCAGGATAAGGAGGATGCCATTACCGATGCACAGGCTGGCGATGACCGCCCAAACGAATTGCGGATGTTCGGTGAACAGTGAAGGTCCGGGGATGAGTCCGTTCATCATGAAGGCACCCATCAGGATGGCGATGGTCGGGGAACTCGGGATTCCGAGGGTGAACAGCGGAATGAGAGCGGCGTTGGCATAGGAGTTGTTCGCCGTTTCCGGAGCCGCCACACCTTCGATCATGCCCGTCCCGAAAAGCTCCGGCGTCTTGGACAGCCGCTTCTCGATCGCATACGAGAGAAATGTGGGGATCATCGACCCCAGTCCCGGCACCAGCCCGAGAAAAAAGCCCAGCACGGTGCCTCGCGCAATCGGCATGGCCGAAACCCTGAGGTCCCGTTTCGATGGGAATATGGAGGAGACCTTCTTGTCAAAGACTCCCTGGTTGCCGCTCTCGAGGTTCAGAAGTATCTCGCCGATGCCGAACAGCCCCATCACCACCGGCACGATTCCGAACCCGTCGAGCAGGTTTAAACTGCCGAATGTGAAGCGAGGTGCTCCCATCACCGGATCGATGCCGATTTGAGCCAGTAGCAGGCCGAGAACGGCCGCAATGAGGGCCCGCAGCAAGGACTGGCTGGCCAGCCCGGTTACGAGCGATAGGCCGACCACCAGCAGAGCGAAGATCTCGGGGGGGCCGAATTTCAAGGCGAGCCGGGTCAGCGGCAAGGCCATGACGACCAGCCCGACGGTCGCCACCGTCCCGCCGACGAATGACCCGATCGCGGCGATCGCCAAGGCCGGGCCGGCACGGCCCTGCTTGGCCATCTGGTATCCGTCCAAACATGTCACGGCAGACGCGGCTTCCCCAGGGGTGTTGATGAGGACGGAAGTGATGGTGCCGCCATACATGGCGCCATAATAGATGGCGGCCAGCATGATGATGGCACCGGTCGGATCCAGCGCTGCCGTAAGGGGGATGAGAATGGCCGTGCCGGCGGCGGGGCCCACGCCGGGCAGCACGCCGATCAGGGTCCCCACGATACAGCCGATTAACGCGAACATTAGGTACGTTGGCTGTAGGACCGTCGCAAAGCCGTTCATGAGAAGGTGAAATGTGTCCACGCCTTCGCCCTTGCTTTCTGGAGTCTTATCAGAGACCGAATATCCCGACGGGAAGCGGCACGCTCAACCAATGGACGAACACGTAATGGGCGCCGAAACTTCCAGCCAGGGCAATTGGCACGGTTACGATCAGACGATGCCGCCCCAGCGTGCCGAGTAGGAATACGTACATGGCCAACGTGGTGAGGCGGAAACCCAGCGTCTCGATAAGGGGAGCCGCCAACGCCAGTGACAGGACAACCGCCGCCATCCGCAGATAACGGACGCGGCTGGTGGGGAAATACAGCGACATCGGTCGGCGCTGTGTAAATGTCTGCACGAGCATGCCGACCGCGAGAGCCCCGAGGATGAGGGACAGCCAGAAGGGGAAGAACCCGGGTCCGGGTCCGATTGACGTGAAGTAAGTCAGTTGGAGGGACTCGTAAACGAGGAGCGATGCGAGCAAAAGCAACAGCGTTCCCGCAATCCGATAAGCGCGTTGCATGGTCATTTTGATTATGCCGGGGGACAGCCTCGGCCCTCTCTCCCTGCCGGACGTGCAGCGGTGCTGCAAGGGAAGGGGGCAAGCGGCTTGGGGGCCACGATCGTATTGAGCGGGCGAAACTCGAATGCCGCCTGTGGCCTGACTACCAACAACAGTCCCTTGCCCCGTCCGGTCCTCCTCGGATTTCGAATCGGTGTGTGAAGCCTTACTTGCTCTGCTCTTTGGCGATCGCAATGAGGGGCTTCAGGTTCTCGTCGAAATTGGTCCAGAAGGCGTCGTACCCTTGTGCGTCAAGGTATTGGATCGTGTTGCCAAGCGTGTCCATTCGCTCCTTGGCGTGCGGGTCCTGGGTCGCCTTCCGCAGGGAGTCGGACAAGACTTTGATGACTTC
Organism: Shumkonia mesophila; assembly: GCF_026163695.1. Taxonomy (NCBI): domain Bacteria; kingdom Pseudomonadati; phylum Pseudomonadota; class Alphaproteobacteria; order Rhodospirillales; family Shumkoniaceae; genus Shumkonia; species Shumkonia mesophila. Next base: position 4,052 of record NZ_JAOTID010000022.1, read on the forward strand.
CTTTGACACACCGGCCGGCGCGGCGAGGCCGACGAATGAACCGATCGGCTTGGCGTTGATGCCCAATTCCTTGAGGGTCTTGACGCCGGGCAGGAAGTCGCTCCTCTCGTCATCCATGACCGCGAGAACACGAATGGTTCCCGCCTTCTGGTGGGTCAGCAATTCACCGATCGAGTTGAAGGCGACGCCGATATGGCCACCCAGGAGAGCCGTAATCTGCGGCCCGCCGCCCTGGAAGTTGACAGTTGCCATCTCGACTCCGACCGCCCGCTGGAACTCGATGTTGGCGAAATGGCCGGTCGACATGAAACCCGTCGTGCCACTCCTGACTTCCTTTGGTTTGGCCTTGGCCGCGGCGATCACGTCCTGAATGGTCTGGTAGGGGCTGGTGGCCAGCACCGACACGGCAAAAGGCGCCCCGTACGCATTGCCGATGGTTTGAATGTCCTTACGTCCGAAGGTGGCCTTGCGTTCCGGATCAAGGTAGATGCTCGCCTGGGTCGGGAGGATTGACCAGAAGATCGTGTACCCGTCGGGCTTCGCCCGGAGCGCCTCGCTGACGCCGATTTGCATCGACGCCCCCGGCTTGTTGATGAGCTCGATCGGTACGCCCAGGTCCTTCTCCATCAGCGGAGCAAAAAGCCTCGCGGCCGTGTCTGCGCCCCCGCCGGGAGAAGAGGGCATGATCATGGTAATCGTACGGTCCTTGGCCGGATATTCCTGAGCAGCGGAAGGCAGCGCCAGCAAGAGTGCCGCCATTCCCGTAAGTAGAGTCGACTTTTTCATGATGATTTCCTTGATCCTATCCCGAACCAGAAGCCTACAGGAGGTTTGGGCCGCCTCCCGCAAGGAGAAACGTCTGTTGGAGAGAGGGCGGGTATCAGTGGCTAGGTTGCAAAGGGAACTGCCTCCATCCATTCATCTCATTTATTGAGACGTCTTATCGTTTTTTGAACTATGGCACTTTGGGCCAGGGGTGTCAATGAAGCTTCCCCCTGCAACGGTGCTCCGGCTCACGCTATGTCCCGCGGGCGGTTGCCGAAGAGGGGCCGCCCATTATTCGGACGCCGCGGGAAAGGACGGCGCTCGCATTTCTGGGGCAGGGAAGGGGGCGGCGACGCTCACTTGTTCAAGGCGCCGCTGCCGGCCGCCACCTCAGGATCCTCTTCAGTCGGGTGGAAGGGAGGCGCGCGGCGAAAAATCCGGCTCTCCTTTGGGCAGTTCGTTTTCAAGGAAGGTGCTAAGCTTCTCCAGGCGCCGCTTGGCGGAGGCGACGACACCATCGGCGTCGCGGCCGCTCCAATCGTAGAAGCCGCGTCCGGAGCGGACACCAAACTCGCGGCGCTCCAACTTCCGGCCCAAGATGGCGCATGGCTCCTTGGTGTGGTTCAGATGCGGCACGATCGAATACTGGGCGCGCATATGCGGCTCCAGGTTGTTGATGTCCTTGCCCTCGAGCAAGCCGGTTACGCAGAAGCGGGGCCCGAGCAGCCGCTTCGCAACCTTGTCGATATCCTCGGCCTTGACGGTTCCCGTCTCGATCAAGTGGTAGGCTTCGTGCAGGATGGCGTGCTGCAAGCGGTTCCACAGGTAGCCGACGATCGGATGGGCAAGCACGATCGCCTCCTTGCCCGCCCGCGCCAGGGCCGCCGTTGCCTTTCGCACCGCAGAGTCGAACGTTTTTTTCGTACGCACCACCTCGACGAGCGGTGAGACCTCGGCTGGCGTGAAGAAGTGCATACCCAGGAAACGCTGGGGATGGGCGAGGACGATAGCGATGTCCTCAAGCGGCAGGCCGGAGGTGTTGCTGGCGAAAATGGGGCGGTCGCCGTAGACCTCTTCCAGGGCCCGGAAGACCGTACGCTTGATCTCTATCTCTTCGTAGACCGCCTCGACCACGAGGTCAGGCACTTCATCCGGCAGGGTGCCGACCAGGCGCACGCCTTGCGGTACCGGCGTAGCCGGATCGACGTTGGGGTCGTAGATCACCGTCGGTATGCCGCCTCCGGCGAAGACGGCGGCGATGCCCCGTCCCATAACGCCGCACCCGACCACCATGATCGTTTCTATGGATGTCTCTTTCATCGTCCTTGCCCTCTACCAGGAAACCGCGGGAGGTCTTCTCCCGACCAACGCACGCTGCAATATCCCGACCTGTATACCGATCATCCGAGGAGCCGAAAGAATTGCCTTCTCGGGCCTATTGGGTTGCTGGCACCCGTTCCGAGCGGGCCGCGATCCGGAGCCGAAGTTGATTTGCCGAAGGCAGCCGGTCATTATTCGCCAACGGATAGAAGGAACGCCGGTCCAAATGATGAACGAAAGCGGTACCGTAAATCGCGTCATGAAACTGATCAGTTTGCTGGCCGATCATTCCGACATCACGGCAAAACAGGCCGCCTTGAACTTAGGATGGCCAATCAGCACCACCCATCGGTTGCTCCGTACATTGTCCGCCGCCGAATTTGCGACCCAAAAAGGCCCCGGGTTGTTTGCCCCAGGGCTGGAGCTGTATCGCATCGCCGGGCGGCTTAGCGTGGCCGTACCGTACGCGCAAATAGGAGAACCCTTGCTCGCCTCGCTTTCCGAGCGGTTTGGGGAGACCTCGCTACTATCGGTTCTGGAGCGCAAACAGCTTAAAATGTACATCGCCAGTTCCGCCGCGCCAAAAGACCCCATGCGCTATACCATCGATCTGAACCGGCGCGTCTCGATCGTCTGGGGCGCATCCGGACGGGCCCTGCTGGCGCACCTGCTTCCCGAGGAAGTCGACCGTGCCATCGCCATATGTGACGAAACAGACGCGCGTGGAAGGGGCATCGACCTCCCGGAGTTGCAGGCGTCGTTGCAGGCGGTCCGGGAAAACGGCTATGCGATGACCGAATCGCACCGGGTATTGCACGCTGTTGGGGTCGCTGTTCCTTTTTTCGGTGTGCAAGGCGAGGTCGTCGGAAGCGTCGCATTCCAGGTGCCGGAATTTCGCTTCAACATTGCCCGCGTCCCTGAATACGTCAGGGTATTGAAGGAGACGGCGGCCGTGATCGCCCAGCGAATCGGTTCGGCCACGGAAGGCTGATCCCATTGGGTCCGCCTGCGTGTCGCCACGAAGCGACGGCGAGGCCCGGTCAGGAGTCCTCCCCGTCGGGGATGGCCTTCGGGGGATCATGTCGCTCTGGCGTTCAGGCCGGTGGAACGATCAGCTTTCAGGCAAAGCGCGATCATTTGCTCCGCGACTCCGGGCGTCACGTCCTTGCGTTCGCCAAGGGCGACCATTCCATGGCGCCTCAACTGGTCGATCACCTGCGGAATGGCGTTTGCCTCGATGCCATAGTCGGCCAAGTAGGTTGGCACGCCCAAGCTTTCGAAGAAATCCCGGGTGCAGGCGATGGCCTCGTCGATCGCGGCCTCGTCCGACGGATTGTCGATGCCCCAAACACGGCGGGCGTATTGGACCAGCTTGCCCCGCTTGCCGGCGCGGCATACGGCCATCGTGGCTGGATAGAGCACGGCCAGGGTCTGCGCATGGTCCAGGCCATAGAGCGCCGTCAACTCGTGGCCGATCATATGGGTCGTCCAATCCTCGGGTACACCGGCCGCGATCAGGCCGTTCAACGCCAATGTTGCGGTCCACATGATGTTGGCCCGCACGTCGTAGTCCTCGGGGGCGGCCAGGGCCTTGGGCCCTTCCTCGATCAAGGTGAGCATGAGCCCTTCGGCAAACCGGTCCTGGACGGCGGCGTTGACGGGATAGGTCAGATACTGTTCGAGGACATGCGCGAAGGCGTCCACCACGCCGTTAGCGGTCTGCCGCGCAGGCAGGCTATAGGTCGTGGTCGGATCGAGGATGGAGAAGCGCGGATAAACCAATACGCTGCTGAAGGGCAGCTTGTCCCGGGTCGCCTGGCGGGTGATCACGGCGACGCTGTTCATTTCCGATCCGGTGGCCGGCAGGGTCAAGACCACGCCGAAGGGGATCGCCTCGGACAGCGGGGTGCCTTCGGCTACGATGTCCCACGGCTCTTCCTTGAAGGGGATGGCCGCGGCAATGAACTTGGTGCCGTCTGCGACCGAGCCGCCGCCCACCGCCAGCAAGAAGTCGATGTCTTCACGGTGCGCCAGTTCGACCGCCCGCATCAACGTTTCATAGGTAGGATTAGGCTCGATTCCCGGGAACTCCAGGACGGTCCGCCCGCCCAGGGCGGCCCTGACCTGGTCCAGCACGCCGTTCTTCTTCACACTGCCGCCGCCATAGGTGATCATGACCCTGGCGTTGGTCGGGATCTCTCCGTCGAGGCTGCCGATCTGTCCCTTGCCGAACAGAATTTTGGTCGGGTTCCTGAAAGAAAAATTCTGCATCTTTGCTTCTCACGTCTGGAGGGGGGGGCGCGGTACTCCTCCCGATTCACCGCAGATCAGTGATCGATCGGACGATGGACAAGAAGAACCGCTTGTTTTCGGGTTCAACTCGAAGCGGCAGATCGCTTGAGAGGCGACGACGAGCCCGCGATGCCTCGGGCTCGTCCCGAAGTCTGAGGATACAACCATCCTTCGGCTCGACAGAGATCATGGCCCCCCGACGTTGCGGCCCTCAAGAAGCCGGTTTCGCTTGGCCGTCCTCAATACGGGTCAATTTCCTCACCCGGCAAAGGTTGTCGGGGACCGGCGTCCCCGGGAACAGGGACGGCCACGACAGGGTCCCGACCTGGCCGACATAGAGATTGCCGCGCGAATCGACAGCAAGGCCGTGCGGCGACAGGAACTGACCGGGGTTGTTACCGGCCGGGGGGTCTCCCGCCAGCCGCCCCAGAAGCTTTCCATCGCGCGTCATGATGCTGATCCGGGGGCCGAGATTTGGCGCCGTGCGATTGAAGCTGTAGTAGGGGCCGATCTCGCCCACATAACAAATGGGCGATTCATCGTTGGATAGACACAGGCCGCATGGCCGGTGAAGGTTGTTGATCTGCGTTTCGTATTTGCCGTTGCCGTCGAAGATTTGGATGCGATGGTTCTCCCGGTCGGCGACATAGAGCCATCCGTCGGCATCGCAGCAGATGGCATGCGGAAGATTGAACTGGCCTTCGTCGGCGCCGGACCCGCCCCACGTATGAAGCAACTTGCCGTCAGCGGAAAACTTGTGCACATGGGCGTTGCCGTAACCGTCGGTCACATACAGGAAATCGAGGTCCGGCGACAAGGCCGTGTGGGTGCACCGGTTAAAGGGCTTGCCGCTCATGTAGGGCCCCGGCTTGTTGGAAACCCCGAATTCCATCAACACCTTGCCGTCGAGACTGCATTTGCGAACGGTATGATCCACCCAGTCGGTACAATAAATGCAATCGTCGGCGCCGATATGCAGGCCATGCGCTCCTGAAAACACGTCCTGACCCCACGTGTCGAGGAAGTTGCCGGCCGAATCGACGACGATGATCGGATTGGGTCCCCGGTTGAAAAGATAGACGCGATCCCGTTTGTCGACGGCGACGGCCGCGGCATCGCCTATCTCGATGTCCTTGGGAAGTGTCGGCCAATTCTCTTCGGCGCGATAGGTATAGGCGCCGGTACCCATTATGGCATCCATTGAGGTTTCCTTATCGACAATAACCACTCTGGTTCATCCATCGCTTCCGATCCTCGGAGAGGGCCGGAACCAGCCGACAGGCTAGTGGTGGCTCTCCCGGTGTCGTCGCTGTCCCGCCGCCATGGCCACGGATGCGGCCGGGGTGGGAAACCGATAATAACCCCTATACATCGCATATTCCAATATATAAAATATCATCTCGATAAATGAGATTATGGAAAGAGGGAGGGCGGCTGACGCTTCGCAATGACGGACGGCGCCCCCGATTAAAGGGGTCGTTCGTGCGACACCGGGAAAGACCAATGGGAGGATTCGATGGAAGATCTCAAGGGTAAGAAGATCTTGGTGACAGGCGGCAGTTCCGGCATCGGCGCCGCCGTTGCCCTTGGTTTCGGACGGGCCGGTGCAACGGTTGCCGTCCATTTCAATCGATCGGAGGCGGATGCCCGAAAGGTGATCGCCGCCATCGAGGCGGCTGGCGGTTCCGCCGTCGCCGTCGGAGGTGATCTGGCGCTCGCCGGCGGCGCATCGGCGGTGGTCGAGCGGGCAATCGAGAGCCTCGGCGGCATCGATATCCTTGTCAACAATGCCGCTGCGATGGTCTGGCGTGTCGAGGTGGCCGATGCCGACGATGCCTATCTGGACGAATTGATCTCCCTCAACGTGTTGGGTGTCGTGAGGGCCAGCCGCGCCGTCATTCCACAACTACGTTCACAGGGCGGGGGCACGATCATCAACACCTCGTCGATCGGGGCGTGGACGGGCGGCGGCGGCGGGTCCGTCGTCTATGCGGCCAGCAAGGGCTTCATCAATTCTTTCACCCGCGGGTTGGCCCGCGAGCTGGCGGGCTCCGGCATCCGGGTCAATGCCGTGGCGCCGGGGCTCATCGACACGCCGTTCCACGACGGGATAACCAGCCGGGAAACCATGGAGCGCTTGATCGGGCGGGTGCCCTTGGGGCGGGTCGGTGTTGCCGAGGATGTGGTCGGGGCTTTCCTCTATCTCGCCTCGGAAATCGCCAGCGGTTACGTCACGGGAACCGTCATTGAGGTAAGTGGAGGCGTCGTCATGCACTGAGCGGCGCGGAATCGGCACGGCGGCGACGGGTACGGGCGGTGTCAACCCGCCGCCAGTCTTCTGTCCCCCCCAAGGGGGATCGCGAATCGAAGCGGGTCTGGCCAAAGCGCCGGCCATAGCAAGGACAAACCAGCGAGGAGGAATCGCTCCGGCTATGACACGTCGTTATAGAATGGACGGAACCTCCCGAACATCAAGAACCAAGCGGGAGAACGCTACCAATGGATTGGAGTCAGGTGCTGATTCTTGGCGTGTTTGCGGCGACGATCGCAACCGTGATCGTCAACAAGATCGACAGCACCGCCACCGCGCTGGTCGGGGTCGTGGCGATGATCTGGATCGGCAATATGACGGAAACCGAGGCCTTCCTGCTGGTCGACTGGAACGTCATGGCGATCCTCGTCGGCATATGGGTGCTTGCGAGCTATTTCGGAAAGACCGGCATCCCCGGTTGGCTTTCGCTCCAGGCCCTGCGGCTTTCCGGCGGTCGGCCCGGGCTGCTCGTCGTGATCTTGTCATTGCTGGCAGGGCTCATCTCGATCTTCGTCGACAACGTGGTGACCATCCTGATGATGGCGCCGGTGGCCCTGCCGCTGGCACGGGCATTGCGCATCGACGCTACGCGCATCGTCCTGATGATTGGGTTCAGCGCCAACTTCATGGGAACGGCGTTGCTGCTGGGTGACCTGCCGCCCCAGATGCTACACAGCGTGTCCGGCATCGAGTTCGGAGGCTTCATCTGGCAGCACGGCCGGCCGTCCTCGTTTCCAATCCTGATGGTAACCTTCGCCGTCACCCTGGCCTTCATGTACTTCTACCGCTTCCGTCGGACGGCCAAGCCGGCGGCGGTCATGAACGCGCAGATCGAGGGCCATATCCCCGATCCCCTGTTTGCCGCCATAGCTGCCGTCATGCTGGTGCTGACGATCCTGGGAATGGCGTTCCGGGAAGCCCTCGACGTGAAACTGGGGTTCATTGCTATGACCGGCGCGGTCGCTATGGTGCTCGTCGTCGAGATGCTGGGCAACCGGCTCAAGGCCCCGAGCTTCGAAGAGATCTTCCAGGCACTCGATTGGCGTGCGGTGTTCTTCTATATCGCGTTGTTCGCCCTGGTTGGCGGGTTGGAAAAGACGCACGTCCTGGCGCTACTGGCCGGCGAACTGAAGCCGTTGTTCTCCGAAAACCTGGCCCTGGGCGCCACGCTTCTCTATTGGATAACCATCCCCATCGTTGGCCTCGTGGAACACGACGCCTACATCCTCACATTCCTCTACACCATCCGGGATTTGGGCGTAGACGGCATTCCGACGTGGCCGCTCTGGTGGATGCTGGTGTGGTCAGGGACCCTCGGCAGCAACCTCACCATTGCCGGTGCACCGGCACTCTACGTGGCCCTTAGCATCGGCGAGAAGGAGCAAGGTCGAAAGGTTTCGCTGCGCGAGTTCCTTTCGTGGAGCGTCCCGTTCACGCTGGTCGCGTCCCTCGTGTGCTACGTGCTGGGAATGCTGATCTGGGTCCTGCCCAGCATATCGTGAACAAGCGTGGCATTTTCCGGGCGGGAAATTGAAAACTTCAAGAGAGGTGATTTTCAATGAAGAAGATCCTGAACGATGTGTATTCCTACGTCGATGAAATGCTGGTTGGGCTTTGCGCGGCGCATCCTGAATACTATGCGCAGACGGCAGAGGGTGCCCGCGTGATCAAAAGGTCGGACGCTCCCATCAAGGGCAAGGTCGGCCTGGTGACGGGCGGCGGCTCGGGGCATCTGCCGGTGTTCACGGGATACGTCGGTCAGGGTCTGCTCGACGCGGCGGCGATCGGCGACGTGTTCGCTTCGCCGTCGGCCGACCAGATGGTCGAGGCGATGCGGGCGGCCGACGGTGGCGCCGGCATTCTCTGCATCTACGGCAACTACGGCGGCGACGTGATGAATTTCTCGATGGCCCGCGATCTGATCGAGATGGAGGACATCCGCACAACGGCGGTGGTGTTGGCAGACGACGTGGCCAGCGCTAAGGCGGCCGAGGCTGAAAAGCGGCGCGGCGTCGCCGGCCTGATCTACGCCTACAAGGTGGCCGGCGCCGCGGCCGACGCCGGAGAGAATCTTGACGAAGTCACTCGCCTAGCTCGGAAGGCGGCCGATAGCGTCCGCTCGATCGGTGCCGCCCTGACGTCGTGCACGGTGCCGCAGGCCGGTAAGCCCACTTTCCAGATTGGCGAAACCGAAATGGAGATGGGCATGGGTATCCACGGCGAGCCGGGTGTCTGGCGCGGACCCATGCGCACGGCAGACAAGATCGCTGCCGAGATGATGGACACGCTTCTCGCCGACCAGCGGCTGGCCGCCGGCGACCGGGCGTCGGTGTTGATCAACAGCCTGGGAGCGACGCCACCGGAAGAGCTCTACATCCTCTACCGCTATGTCAAGCGGCGGCTGGACGACCTGGGGGTGAAGATCGTCATGCCGCTGGTTGGCCGCTACGCCACGTCGATGGAGATGGCCGGCGTGTCGTTCACCTTCTGCAAGCTGGACGAAGAACTGGAGAGGTATCTTAAGGCGCCCGCCGAGTGCGCATTCTGGAAGGTGTGATGCGATGCCGTTGACAAGCAGGGAACTCGCTTCGGGATTTGCTGCCATTGCCGCTCGGATGGAGGTGTCGGCGGAAGAACTCAACCGCCTGGACGCCGAGATTGGCGACGGCGACCTCGGTGTAACCATGGTACGGATCGGCCGCGGCGTCGGCGACGTCCTGGACGACCTGCCCGACGACGTCGGGATGGCGTTGACGAAATGCGTTCAGGCTATCACCAAGGTCTCCGGCTCCAGTTACGCGACGGTCGTGGCGATCGCCCTGATGAGTGCCGCCAAGGCATGCAAGGGGCGCAGCGAGGTGCCGTGGTCAGAGATGTCCGCTCTGTTGGCGGGTGCCTGCCAGGCCACAATGGAACGGGGTAAGGCCGCCTTGGGCGACAAGACGGTGATCGATGCCCTTGATGCCTGCCGTCAGGCGACGGCGGGGCTGGATGAACCGGCCGCCATCGTTGCGGCGATGGGCAGAGCGGTCAACGAGGTGCTGGAGCGCATGCGGCCGCAGCCGTGCCGTATCGGCCGGGCCCGCATCTTTGGCGACAAGACCGTGGGCCTCGACGATCCCGGCATGGTTGCCTTCCGCTGCATGATCGAGGGCATAGCGGGGGGCAAATGAGTGGCGGGACGAGACGGAAGACCCTCGGAGGACATCGTACGGCTGGTGTGAGTTTTCGATTTGGTTCTTCGCCAGCGCCCAGAATCCCGCAATGGGGTCGAGGAACTTTCTCGGGCGCCCCAAGTCGATTCACTCCGACGAGGTTCCTGGCTGAAAGCGCAGTTGACCGTGCCAAGTCTTGCTTCGAAACAGTTCAGCGATGATCTCATGAAGGATCGTGCGGATCGCCAGCGAGGCGCGGGATGGTTGTCCTCGCGTCGGCATATCCAAGACCATCGTCCGGCGCAGAGAGGGGCGGACGATACGGGCGGCGCTGAGAAGGCCGGCTGCGCATTCCTGTTGAATGGCCGCCCACGAAAGGATGGAATGGCCGAAACCGGCGGCGATCGCCGCTTTCAGAGGACCGTGACCGTCGATCTCGTAGGCGGTCTTGATGGTCAGGGTCCTTTTCACGGCTTCTCTTTCGATCAGCATTCTCATGCTGTGGTGGCGCGCCGGCAGCATCAGCGGGCGGAGGGTCGCAGCCTTGAAAGAAATCTGGGTGGCGCCGTCGTTGGCGAAGGCGCCGGCCGGACCGACGAGATACAGATCTTCGTTGAAGAGGGGCATGCACCGATGTTCGACGACGTCTTCTAGGTTCAACGCCATATCAAGCCGTTCCGATATCACCCATTCGGCCAAGGCCGCGCTGGTGCCCTCCACTAGGTGAAGCGTAATCCCCTTGTGCTTCGAGTGTACGGAGTTGAGGAGCAGGGGGGTCAGGGGCGCAGCGATCGAGCTGGCCAGACCCAAGGTGATACTGCCCGTCACCTCGAGCGTACGATTGCGGAGCTCATTCTCGGCATCCTCGATGCGACTGACGATGGAACGCGCGTGATGGAGCAGCGCCGTTCCCTCCTCGGTCAGAGTGATCCCGCGCGATCGCCTGTTGAAAAGCGACACGCCCAGGGACTCCTCCAATTGGCGCACGTGATGGCTGAGCGCCGGTTGGGCGATATGCAGGCTCTTTGCCGCCTGCGAAAACGACTCGAACTCGGCGATGCGCAGGAAATATAGGAGCCTACGAGAATCGAGCAGCACGTGACCTCTCCGATTTGCCATGCGGTAAGTGATATAACGAATTTATATCAGCATCATAAAAAGTATGTATTTTTTTTATAAATTGGCATCGACTAGCGTTGCTCTCAACAACGAAGAAATAGCTGGGGTACGCTGGGATGGTCAAAATTCACGACCGAATTGGCGCAATCGTGCTGCTTCTCGTCTGTGGGCTGGCATGGACGGGCAGCGAACGATTTCCCACCGACGCGGTGATTTTCCCGAGGATGGTGATTGCCTTCCTGGCCATCCTTTCCGTGGTGATGTTGGCGAAGACCTTCGTCGGCGGCCGACCGAGCGGACCTGACAGGCCCTTCTTCATCAACGGGCGGCGCTTCACCGCCACTGCGGCGGCCATCGTCGTCTACATCTACGGCGTTTCCGTGCTCGGCTATTTCACCGCGACCGTCGCTTTCCTTCCGTTGACCGCCTGGAAGCTCGGATACCGCAAGGCCGGACACTTGGCCGTGATGGCTGTCTCCTTTTGCGCCATCATTTTCCTGGTCTTCGTCGCGCTATTCGAGCGGCCGCTGCCGGCCGAGTGGATCCTGAAAATCCTGTGAAGGGGGACGGGGCTTTGATCGTTCGAATATGGGAGGGAACGGCATGATCGACGCATTGGTACATGCCATGTCCGGGGTCCTGGCTTGGCAGAACCTTCTGGCCATGGTCGCGGGAACCATCGGTGGCATCCTTGTCGGCGCCCTACCGGGGCTGACGGCGGCCATGGGCGTCGCCGTCCTTCTCCCACTGACCTTCACCATGGACCCGCTGGTCGGACTCGGCATGATGGCGGGGGTCTACAATGGCGCCATTTATGGCGGCTCCATTCCCGCCATTCTGCTCCGCATTCCGGGGACACCGGCGGCCATCGCGACGACCTTCGATGGCTATCCCATGACCCAGCAGGGGCGGGCCGGTCAGGCCCTCCAGGTCGCCGCGGTTTCGTCGGCGGTCGGCGGCATGATGAGCGCGATCGCCCTGATCGCCCTGGCGCCGCCGCTGTCGATGGTCACACTCGCCTTCGGGCCGTCGGAAATGTTCTGGGTCGGCGTCTTCGGACTGACCAGCATTTCCGTCCTGCTCGGGGAAGATACCATCAAGGGCCTGATCAGTGCCGCCATCGGTCTTCTCATCGCCATGGTCGGCGTCGATCCCATGACGGGACACGAGCGCTTCACGTTTGGCAGCATCAACCTCGTCAGCGGCTTCAACATCGTCGTGCTGCTGATCGGACTTTACGCCCTGCCGCCGGCGATCATGCTGGCCGAGGAGGCCGTGGTCCAGGGGATCGACCGCGCCGTCCTGCGCTTCTCCGGGAAGACCCTGCCGGTCCGCCAATTGTTCGGTCTGTGGGCCACTTGGCTCCGCAGTTCGATCATCGGCATCATCGTAGGGATCCTGCCGGGGGCCGGCGGGAACATCGCCGCCTTCATCAGTTACAACGAGGAAAAGCGGACCTCGCACGACCCGTCGTCGTTCGGCAAGGGCAATCCCGCCGGTGTCGCGGCCTCGGAATGCGCCAACAACGCCGACAACGCCGCCGCCATGATCCCGGCCCTGACGCTGGGCGTTCCCGGCAGCATTGTCGCGGCGCTGATCATGGGGGGACTCCTGGTCCAGGGCCTGCAGCCGGGACCGCAGTTGTTCCGCGAAAATCCGGACATCGTCTACGGCTTCATGATTCAGATGTTCCTGACGGCGGCGATGCTGTTCGTCTTCGGCGGCTTGGTGTTTGCCCGCTTCTTCGCGCAGGTCCTCCGCATTCCCCGGGTCGTCCTGATGCCCATGATCATCGCACTCACGGTGATCGGCGTCTACGTGATCAACAACAGCACCTTCGATCTCTACGTCGTCTTCGGCTTCGGGCTGCTGGGCTACGCGATGGAGCGCCTCAATATTCCGCTGGCGCCGGCGACCCTCGGGCTGATCCTGGGCGATATGGTCGAATCCAATTTGCGTCGGTCGCTCCTGTTGTCGCAGGGAGACTGGACGATTTTCGTCTCGCACGGTGTGTCGCAGATCATCATCGCGGTCATCGTACTCCTCCTCGCGTACCAGTTTTTTTGGAAGCGCGCGCGGGCTTAGTGGTCCAACCGAGGTCGGCGAAACGAACGGGCATCGCGAGAGGCCCCCTTCGAAGACTTATGAAAGAGGAACGGACAATGCACGACAAAGACGACCTGCCTGACACGACTGATTTGGTTGCCCGGTTCATGCCGATCCCCACCGGCCTCGTGACCGATGCCCTTTCCCGCCTGGGCCTCAGGGGATGGATGGACGACGTTCTGCCGCTGGTGCCCGGCACGCACGTCGTGGGGAGAGCCCGTACCATCGCGTTCGGTCCGATCCGGGGTGCCGGAAAGCCGCAGCAAAGCATGTACGCGCTAATTTCCCGCATGGCGGCCAGAGACGTCATGGTCGTGGGAAGCGGCGGGACCAGGGACAATCTGCTGGGTGACAACGTCGGGGCATTCGCCGAACGCTGCGGCCTGAACGGCATCGTGACGGATTCCAAGGTGCGCGACTGTTCCGGCCTGCGCGAACTGAATCTCGCGGTCTTCTGCCGTGGACCGGGAGTCCGTCCGCCCAGCGAAGTCGAACCGCGGGCGTACGACGTCGACGTTGACTGCGGTGGGGCCCAGGTGCGGCCGGGCGATATCATCGTCGGCGACGATGACGGGATCACCGTCGTTCCGGCCGATCGGGCCGAGGAGATCCTGACCCAGATCGAGGACCTCATGACCTTCGAGGCCGGCATGGAGAAGGCCATTCGCGGCGGTGGAACCGTCGAAGACATCCAATCCCTGTTGATCAAGAAGAAGACCGTCAAACGGTCGAGCGCCGTCTAGACGGCGGCCAAGGTAGAGTACGCCTCAAAGCAGTAAACAAGGAGGAGAAGGACGATGCTCAAGCGTGTCTTGCGATTGACACTGTCGATAGCCGTGCTGACCCTGATGGGCGCCCCGGCCAATGCGACTTATCCCGAGAGGACGATCAGTCTGATTGTTCCCTTCGCGCCGGGCGGAGGGACCGATCTGACCGCCCGGACATTCTCGCCCTACCTCGAGAAGTACTTGGGCGGCACCAAGGTTATCATCGTGAACCGACCGGGAGCCGGAGGGCAGGTCGGCGCCACCGAGATCGCTCACGTCGCACCGGACGGCTACACGGTGGGCCTTCTGACCGTCCCCTATATGCTCACGCATCCGTTCGAGCGCGAAACCCGCTACACCGTCGACAGTTTCGAGCCCCTCGGCAACATGGTGTTCGACTATTCGGTCCTCGCCACGACGCCGGACAGCCCGTTTAAATCCCTGAAAGACGTCGTCGAGTACGCCAAGGCGCATCCGAGCCAACTCACGGTAGCGTCCGCTGGAATCGGGTCGAACACGCACATCGACCTCATGATGTTCGAGCAGGCCGCGGGCATCAAGTTGGTCCACGTTCCGTTCGGCGGGGGCGGGGCCTCCCGCAACGCTCTCCTGGGCAAGCACGTCGACCTGTGCGCATCGGCGATCGGGGACATGCAGCGTTTTGCCGAGGAAGGAAAGGTGACGGTTCTCGGCATCCACAAGAAAACGTGCCTCGAGACGGCGCCGAACATCCCGACCTTCGCCGAACAAGGCTTTCCGCTCTTCAATGGTGCCGCGCGCGGCTTGATTGGACCGAAGGGCATGCCCAAGGAGGCGGTCGACGTGCTCTCCGAGGCGACGTTCAAGGCCTGTCGAGATCCCGAGTTCGTCAAGAAATCGGCGGGGATGTCGCTTCCCCTCGATTGCATGAAGCATGACGATTACGCCGCCTACCTTCAGAAGGCCTACAAAGACCTTGGCGATCTGTGGAAGACGTCTCCCTGGACCAAGGAATAGGTCTGCAAGCCGATCTCGAAAGGGCGCGGCTGACGTGCCGCGCCCTTTCGGCCCCATCGCGACCCGTGGGTTGCAATGAAGTTCAGCCGGTTTCCGGCTGATCCCCCAGGAAAGAAGGAATTGTCATGGAAACGAACCGGGTTAAGACCGCCGCGCGAACTGGCGAAATGGTATATGGGCTTCATTTGTCCTTTCCCAGCCCGGCGCTGATCGAGATACTCTCATCGCAGGGCCTCGATTTCGTCTATTTCGACGGCGAGCACGGCGCGTTTGATCTTCACGATATCGAGAACTGTTGCCGGGCGGCGAACCTCGTCGGCCTCACCCCGATCGCCCGCGTCCCCGACATTTCCTCGGGAATGATCAACCGCTTCCTCGATCGCGGCGTGCAGGGCATCATCGGCCCGCATATCGCCACCCCAGCCGATGCAGAGCGTCTCGTGCAGGCGTGCTATTTCGCCCCACTCGGCCAGCGCTCGTGGGGAGACAGCCGCGGCGGCGAGGGCTACGGCATCGCCATCACCGACATGCCCCGGCGCAGGACCGAGATCAACGAGGGCATCTCCGTCGGCGCCATGATCGAGGAGAAGGAGGCGCTCGCCAACCTCGACGCCATCCTCAAGGTGCCGGGGATCGACTATTTCAATTTCGGCATGCAGGACCTGGCGCAAAGCCTCGGCCATCCGGGGCAGGACTCCCATCCGGACGTGAAGGCCTTCGTCGACGCGGTGTCTACCCGGATCCGTGCGACCGGACGGACAATCCGCGAGGATTTCATGGCGTACGCCTGGGTACGCGACGTGCTGCACCAGGGGATCCGCGCCACCATCACCACCAACAAGGCCGGATAACCCCCCCCGCCGCCATGGGGCCCGCTCGATGCGCGGCGGGCCTGTTCGCCCAGGAGGACGAGGCGTGAAGAAGATCCTGAACGACGTCTATTCGTACGTCGACGATATGCTGGTCGGCTTGTGCGCCGCCCATCCCGAGTATTACGCGCAGACCGCCCCCGGGACCCGCGTCATCAAGCGGCCCGAGGCAACCGATCGCCGGCAAGGTGGGCATCGTCACCGGCGGCGGCTCGGGCCATCTGCCGGTGTTCACCGGCTATGTCGGGCCGGGGCTGGTGGACGCCGCCGCCATCGGCGACGTCTTCGCCTCGCCGTCGGCCGACCAGATGGTCGAGGCGATGCGGGCCGCCGATGGTGGCGCCGGCATTCCTCTCGCCCGAGGACGGCTATGCCGGCTGCCATCCCAAGGACGCCATGCGGCCGCCGAGCATCGCCACCTACGACGACTTGACGGGGCGGGCCTGCGGACGCCCGTCCGCCTCGTCACGGTGGCTCCCGAACGGGATGGAGCCATCCCCCTCATCACGGCGCTGTGTGGACGCGGCATCGGCGTCGCCATCGGCCACACCAAAGCCACCTGCGCCGAGATCGAGCGGGCCGCGGCGGCTGGTGCCCGGCTGTCGACCCACCTCGGCAACGGGATTGGCCATCAGTTGGCCAAGAACGAGAATCCGCTGTTCGCCCAATTGGGCGAGGATCGTCTGGCGGCCAGCTTCATCGCCGACGGCATCCACATCGCGCCATACATGCTGCAGTCGTATATCCGCGCCAAGCAGCCCGAGCGGACGGTGCTGGTGTCCGATGCCACCGCTGCCGCCGCCCCCCCCTGGCCGCTATACGCTCGGCAACCTAGCGATCGAGCGAGGGGCCGACCCTCGTGCGCGAACCGGGATCGCCCTATCTCGCCGGATCGTCGGCGACCCTGGATGGCTGCCTGCGCAACGTCATGCAATGGCTCGGCTACGGGTTCGCCACGGCGTTCGCCATGGCCCGGGCCCATCCGCTGGCCGTGCTGGGCCAGCCCCCCGGACCGGCCCGCGGTGATGTCGCCGAGTTCGTTCGCTGGCGCCGTGATGACGATGGATGGTACGTCGTTGGAGCCCAGGTCGGACCGTGGGCGGTCGATGCTTGACGGCGATCGGTCGCGAGGCTTCGGCGGTGGGTCGCTCGCATGCTGTCAGGCGGGCAGGTCATGTCGGCTTGGTCCGGCTTGGGTGATGAGTTGAAGAGAGCCAAGCCGACACCGATGGCCGCTCCAACTGCGGCAGGGCAAGGCACCGACGACCGAAGATGACACACATCCGGAAGCGACGGATCGCGACTGTTGGTCCGGCAGTTGCGGGTTGAACGGCGGGGGTCGGTAGGAAACATGGCCGCCGGGTGAGGTCGCCGGCAGTTCGACAGAACCGATGAGCGCCAACGGCTACATTCGGAGGTCACGAAGTCCGAAGCGGGCGACCGGGCCGTCGGTGGTTCCGCTCCAATTTCGGTCCGACGGCTTCGATGAGCTTCTTGCCCGCCTCGTCGAGAGCCCTCCCCGCCTTGAAGGATTCGGAAATCAACTGGTAATGGGCTATAGATCGCGGATCGCGGTGGTCCAGCATGACGCGCACGAACGGCAGGAGGCGACCCTCCTCGATCGCCATGCTCGTCGCGTAATTGGTCCGGAATGCGTGGGGCCCGACTGCCCGGCCGAGCTGCTTCCGGGTCCAGTGCGTGACGCGTCGCCAAATGCCGTCTGGGGACAATGGCCTGCCGAAGCGGCCGATCCAGAGGTGTCGTTCATCGGAGCCTGCGGCCATCAACTTTGGCCTGTACTGGTCCCACCACAGGCGATGGAAACTTCCGAGAATGGCTGTGGGGTAGGGGAGAGAGGATTCATCTCCGTTCTTCGTTCGCGGCCACCACAACTGGTTCGGCAGGCCATCTGTTCCGAAGGCAAGGTTGATGCCCACCTCGATCTCCGCGATGTTAGATACCCTTTTGGGTCGCAACGCGAGGAAGGCGATGAGATAGCCGTCGCGGAACTTCGTGGCCGTCCGCGGGGTGGGAGCCTCTTCGATCGCTTCCACCATCAATTGAATGCCGAGTTCGCACAACTCATCAATCGGTACGAACTTCGCCCATTTGTCGCGGGACGGCTCAGCGATGTTCTCCAGGGCCAGCCAGTCGCGCTTGAGCCATCGCCAATCGACCTCGGGCCAGAGCTCGGCGGCGACCCGATAGACTAGGCCGACGTAGGTGGCGATCGTCACCGGGGAATTCTTCCGCCTCTCACAGGTGGCGACGAACCCGTTCAACGTTTCGGGTGCGGGCATTTCCTGGCCGTTGGCGGCTGTTCTCACCCAAGCCAGCCAGCGGCACCATCCCCTTTCGAGGGCCTTGCGACGAACGGGCGTCAGCAGATGCAGCGGGACTGAGGACCAGGGGGATGACTTGTCTGCGTCGGCCTCGTGTGATGTCGCGTTTCTCTCCTTTCGGGTCTTGAACGTGCCAAGACGGGGACCGGCGTCCAATTGGCCCTGCCATTTTTGCCGGTGCTCCGGACTCCATTGGTCCAGACCTGGGTGGCGGCGTGGCCCGACTGGGCTTGGCGGAGGGCTTTTCGGCGGCTGCGTGAGGGGCAAGCGCGCCTTTTTCCAAAGCCAGAGCCAGTCCGCATTTGGGTGCACGACACAGAGAGCATAGTAGAGATCGACCAAGTAGCTCGCCACGGAGGAGGCCGCGAAGCGTGACGCCAAGAAAAACTCGTAATCGTCGATCGTTGACGAGATGATCTCTTCCGTCCCTGTCTCGAGAAATGCCAGAAAGCGACCGTATCCGCGGGCCACGCGCCGAGCATAGCCTTTCGACCATCGCGCGACCGTCCGAGATTCGGCCCATCGGGCTCGTTCATCCTCGGGCCAGTCGGCAAAGGGAATGATCGGGATCGTATTTTCTTTCATGGTGCCGCCTCCTTCATTGCCGCCGTGTCCGTTTGGGTCTCATCGCCCTCTCGGCCAGCCGGCCGGCGTGCTGGTCCAGTTCGTCCGCGGCCCACATCGACTTGATCTCCACGTAAACATTGGTCGCGCGAGAACCCGGCTTGTGGCCGAGCAAAGCGGCAACCAGTTCCAATTTGTGGGTCACGTAGAGCAGGTAGCCACCCATCAGCTTTCGCCAAAGATGCGGATTGACGTAATGGCCAGTCCAATCGTTGACCATCTGCGTGACCTGGCGCCCGAGCTGCCCATGGGACTTGGCGGCGCCGGGGTCTGCCCCCGGAAACAGGTACGGATTGGTGGGGTCGTTCTCGATCAGCTTCGGTCGGTACTGGTTCCAGTGGATCTCGATGAGTCGCATCTTCCAAGGTGCCAGGGACGCCTGGGCATCGGTGATGCCGTTCTTGTGGGTCTTGCGGATCTTGTAGTGCAGGGTGCCAGCACCGCCTCTCTTGGTGGGGCGGATGATGTTAACGTCCATCCGAGTGCGCCTGAAATCTGCCCAGCGTACGCAAAGAGTTTCCTGCAGCAGCACGCCGATCGCCGCTTCGGCCCGCAAGGCCATGTCCCCGGTGACGACGCCTTTATTGCGGCGACGTTCACGCTCAAGGTCCTCGAATTCCCAGCGGGGAATGCACAGTAGGCCGGCCATCGTCTCAAGGTCATTGAGGAAGGGAGCGAGCCGCCGCCGATCCTTGTCTGGCATGCGGCCGAGATTCTCGGCTTTGTCATTAACGAGCTTCTTGAGTTTGGCAAAGTCGTTGATCTCGGCTTGGCTGATTTCTGGAACCCATCGTTGGGCAATCGACCTCAGACCGCTCACGAGGGATCCCGCATACTGGCTCTCGATGCCGAGCCGCGGCCTTATGTCATCATTGATGACGCGGTCGGCGATACCAACGTCGGCAATATCGGCGATCGACGTGATGTCCTCGACTTCCATGTGGCCAAGGCGCACCATCGCCGACGCGGCGAACCAGAGCGCTTCGGCATGCTTTTCCAAAGTTGCCTCTGAGAGCGGCCCCATAAAACGTCCCTCGCGTTCGTCCTTGGCCGCCATGCGAGGCTGATACGTAGCACGAGCTTCCTCGAGCAGGGTCATACCAGGAAGGATCTCGCCGTTGCGAAGGCCGCGGCAGGCCATGTAACGGTCGATGTCGTGGCGGAAGCTCGGCAGAAACGACTCTTTAGGAAGGTTCAAGAGCTTTCGAGTTTTGCCGACCGAGAGTTTTACCTGGGGCCAAGTCGGGATGGTGTCGACAGCCCGATTCCATGCACTGCGGGTGTCGGTGATCTTGCCTGCAATATCCGGGCTGAGATCGAATTCGTGGCGATACGCGGCGAATGCTTCCACCGCGCAATCCGTGACTTCTTCCGGGGCAATGCCAAATGTGTCGCAGTAGCGGATGAATGGGCTGAGGTCTGGCGCAACCCAATCCGGCCCCGCCCGCAGGTCGTCGTTCAAGGTCCGCCATGCTTGGCCGAGCGAGCGACATGGCTTCCGGTCGACGGGAATGACGGAGGCAATACGGAGCGCCCTGCGGACACTTCCCCAAACGTTGTCATAGCGCCTTTGCGAGATGCCGAACTTTTCCGGCGTCCAGCCTTTCGAGTAGTTCCGCAAGCTGCGGGCGTCCGCCGGCACGGCCTCAGGTTGGCGTCCAATCCACCTCAGGCAGAAGTGACGGACGTCGTCGAGGATTTCTTTGCTCATCTCCGGGGAGAGGCTTTTCTCACTTTCAACCATTTTGATGACCGAGTCGAAGAAGAGGCCCACGCGGAGCTTGCTGGCGAGGCCAGCATGCGGAGCGTCTTCAACCCCATGGCCGAGCACTTCGATCGGAATGCCGGTTTCCGCCGCAAGCGCCTCCAGGGCCCGCCGATCCGGGAAGCGGCTGTTCCCGTGGACGATGTCTGAGACGTATTTCGCACTCCGATCGATCTTGAGACTCAGCGCCCGCATCGAGACGCCCATTGTGCGACAGTAGTCTCTCAACAGGGGGGCTGCGGGATGAACGGCTTTCATTGCGAGGTCGGGATCATGCTTGGACATTTCTTTTCTCCTTGGACTCGGGTCGGGCGGTCGTCACTCAGACGGCGACCGTCCGACCCGAGCCATGCGTTGTATTTTTCGGCCTGCAGGGCGCCGAGGGGAACAACCGGGTGCGCCAAAGTCCGCCTGGGGGCGCCAAGGGGCGCCAAACTTCGCCAGGGGGGTGAAAGGGGACGAAGCGACCCCGTGCGGGTGACATCCACTCCTTTCTCCCCCGGGCATCGTAAACCCCTGCCAAACCACGACAAGCTCCGCCATCTGCGCCGCCTCATCACACCAGGCCCCGGTGCATCTTGTCGATGAAGATGAGCAGCTCTTCGCGAGCGATCCGGACCTTCTTGCGTGGCCGCGAGGCCCGCTTCAGTTCCCCTTGCTCGAGATACCGTTGCAGGGTGCGGAGTTTTATCCCGGTGATTTTGCCGACTTCGTGCAAATCGAAGAAAAGGCGATTGGGGTCGAGGATGCTGAGATCGGGCATTTGCTGCTCCTTGTTATTAGGTCCTACTGAATGGACATATAAACTTATTGGGAGGCGGCAAATTTTTCCCCGACTATCCACGAAAAGAAGGTGACAAGCGCCACCTGGGCGAGGTTTCTCCCTCCATTCATCAGAGCCCTACTTTTCCTCGACGATCCCATCTCGCTGTCGGTCGGGGATTCTGGGAGGACGGGAGATGTTGGATCGCATCAAGTCATTTGAGGCCTGCGGGTGGCGTTTCCCCATGAGCGCGCCTATCGGCAGCTATTGGAATCGATCATCTGGCGCCGGGGGCGGTTCCACTCCCACTGCGGCGGCCTGAAGACCTGGGCCATCCGTGGCAAGACAGCACGCTATGGTCTCTATGAGTGCGCCTACTGCCATCACCAGTTCACCGTCAACACCCGCACCCCGCTCCATGCCACCAAGCTGCCGCTGAAGAAATGGATTCAGGCCTTCTTCCTCGTCCTCACGTCTAGCAAGGGGATTTCATCAGTGGTGCTCGCCCGCCTCCTCGGCCTCAACCAGAAGACGGACTGGAAGGTGGGGCACGCGATCCGCGAGATGATGGATCTTCGCCAGGAGGAGGGGCCGGCGCTCGACGATATCGTCGAGGCCGACGAGAAGTTCATCGGCGGCCGGCCGAAATTCAGGCGGGGCGTCAAGCACAAGCGCGGCCGCAGCACCGACAAGCCGCCGGTGTTCATCGAAGTGGCCCGCCGCGGCCAGGTCCGCGCCGCGGTCATCGAGCGCAACAACCGGGCCTGTATCGAACTGCAGCTCGAACGTTTCGTCCGTCCGTCGGCTTCGCTCATCACCGACAAGAACGGCGCCTACACGATGCCCGGCCGGGCCTTCGCCTCGCACGAGGTGGTGGACCACAGCAAGAAGGAGTACGCACGAGGGGCGGTCCACATGAGCAGCGCCGACGGTTTCGCTGTGATCATCGAGCAGGCCCAGTTCGGCGTCTATCACTGGACCAGCCGGCGGCACCTGCAATGTTATGTCGACGAGGCGGTGTTCCACTGGAACCAGCGCCGGTGGGTCAAGAAGGGTAAGGGGCGCTATAAGCGCTTTGCGATGGGCTTTGCCGACGGATTGAAGGCTCTGCTCAAGAATGCCGTCGGCCGGTAGGTTCGTCGTACCGCCTCGTGGGGCCTGTGGTGGCCGGAACCGATCGCCCCGACGTTCAAGCCGGCACCGGGCTTTCTAGCCGGTAACGAGGCGGTCCGCCCGAAGGCATCGGCCCGCTCTCAACGTGGTATAGCAGTCGCCATGGGGCTGCCCCAGACATCTATCGTTCGCCGTGATGTCTGCGTATGTTGAATAGCCGACCTGTCCAGGACGTCGGATCTGAAATGGGGGGTGCGGGGTGAGTGGCGACCTTGACGAAGCTACGCAACTTGCGTATATGTATGGTGACTGGGAAATCGAACTGGTCCTCGAAGGGAAAGACGAAAGCTTCGAGGATGACGAGCCACCCAGTTTCGTGTTCTACGCGTTGGTGCGGAAGCGAGGAAAGAAGATTGGCAAGATCGACGTGGTTACAAGAGTTGAGGTTTTGCCTGGCCGTAGGATTCGCTTCTCCGAGTTTCACATTC
The DNA here is from genome assembly GCF_026163695.1 of Shumkonia mesophila. NCBI lineage: Bacteria > Pseudomonadati > Pseudomonadota > Alphaproteobacteria > Rhodospirillales > Shumkoniaceae > Shumkonia > Shumkonia mesophila. The sequence goes on from NZ_JAOTID010000022.1 coordinate 26,847, forward strand.
ATGGTGATAGTGGCTCCGGCAAGATTGGCCGTGACGGACTGAACGCTTTGGCGCAGGTGGCAATGGAGGATTGGGATGTTGAAGAAATCGTTGTTCATGGAGGCGTTCGAACAACCGGATGCCGTCCTGGCCATGCCCCAAAACCCGTCCGGTTCGTCCGTCGCCGTGGTCTTGTCGCGAAGAGCACCCCTTGATCGGCCAGTGGATGTCGTCAGGACGCTGGTATGGAACGGCCTTAGGTTGTCGAAAGCCCATGCCATTCTGGCCAGGCTGACGAAAGATGAAGACGTTCCGGTTCTGCTGACCGCGGCCGAACCTTTTAACGAGCTCGCGAAGAAATTCCAGGCCCTGGGAGTTTCTGTTCACAAGAGAACCGCCCCGCGCCACGTAAGCCAGATGTTGAGACAGCTACGCGAGCGGCGAAGGGACACCCAGGAAGAGTTTGCGATCCGCTACGGGCTCGACGTCTCAACTATCCGGAATTGGGAGCAGCGGCGCAGCGAGCCTGATACTGCATCGCGGATCCTGTTGCAGGTGATCGCGAAGCATCCCGAGGTCGTTGAGAGCGTGCTGGAAGAGGAAGGCAGCTGATACCTCGATGTGACGTTGGCCGGCGCCCTTTCACCCTTTGTGGCTGTGGCAGAAATATCATCTGTTGAATGGTCATTCGACGGTGCCTCTAAATTATTGGCGGCGCGATATTCGCGTCCTTCTCAACAAAGCAGCACCCCGTCCGGCTGGCCCGCGCCCCCACACTCCGGTCGGCATCCTCTTCCGGTCCCTTCTTTTCGTGGATAGTTGGAAATTTTCTTCAAAATGTCTTCGCCCGATGCCCTCATGTTTCTTCAAGAGTTGAAGGAATGGGGTTTTCAGCGGGCCGGAACTTTCCGACGGCCGGGCTGTTCGACGGCAGGATGCGGGCCAGCATGGAGGCGACCGGACTAGGCTACGCGAAAGAGGTGGGGGCCGGCTCCAAGGGGGCCGGATAGGAGCTTCAATTGGTTAAAGTTGGCCGCTCATAATGGTTTGGTTGCAGGTTCGAGTCCTGCTGGGGGCGGGAGCATGTAGTTGTCGGACTCCGGAATACGTGAATTTTTTTCGCATAAAGTGAAATCGAGGTCGGGAACACGACAAAGACCGTTCCCGGCCTTTTTTTGTCGGGCTCAAGGTTCGCTCATTGTTCCTCCGTGGGAATAGGCCGTGAATGGGGCGAACTTCATTCCTCCTGCGCCAAATCGGCCAGATGGTGAAGGACGATGCCGCTGGCAGTGGCGACGTTGAGGGAGTCGAAGCCGTCGGCTATCGGGATACGGACCGTCCGGGCCCGAGCCAGCATTTCAGCGGGCAAGCCCGGCCCTTCGGCGCCCAGCAAGATGGCGCTCCGGGGCGGACGGGCTAGTCGGGCCAGCGGGATGTTTCCCGCCGGGCTGAACGCCACCGGCTCGAAACCCTGCCCGGCCAGCAGGGCGACAACATCCGTGCCGCGCCCCAGGCGGGCGAAGGGAACCATCAGGCTGGCCCCAACGGAAACGCGGATCGCTTTCCGATACAGCGGATCGCAGCTTTCGGCATCAAGGATTACCGCGTCTGCCCCGAAGGCGGCGGCATTGCGGAAGATGCCGCCGACATTGTCATGATTGCCGATGCCGATCAGAGCCGCCACCAACGCTCGCGGCCCCAGCCCCGCCAACAGCTCCTCCGCCGACGGCATCGGCGCCCGGCGGCCGAGAGCCAGGATGCCGCGATGAAGGGGAAAGCCGGCGACGGTGTCGAGCACCTTCTGGCCGGCGACATAAATCGGAACGTCTTCGGGCACGCGGGCCAGCAGCGGCGCCAGCGCGGCCAGCCGCTTGTCGGCAATCAGCAGGGATTCGGCACCATGCCGGCTCGCGGTCAGCAGGATGCGCAGCACCACCTCGCCCTCGGCTATGAACCGGCCGGTCCGGTATACCAGATCGGGCTCGCGCACGTGGCGGTAGGCGGCAATGCGGGGGTCGTCAGGATCGGTTATGGGGATGGTTGGCGGCACGGTTAGTCCGGAATCAGATAAGGGTTCGCAGCAGAGGTGGGAGTCTTGCACATTCTTCGGACCCGGCCTGAGATCAAATTGGCGAATTTCCTCGATATTCTGATTTTTAAACGGTTTCAGGCGGCCGCTCATTGCGGTTTGGTAGCAGGTCACTCAGACCGCAAAAGCCGCTGAATTTGTGTAGGGTGACCCAATTAATGCGACTGGCCTCATTAAATGCGACTATCCGCGTGGTTGGGGCGTTAAAGGAGCCAGTCGTCGCCACGCTGGGACCTCGTCGCCTCCAGTGTCGGACTTCGGAAATAGTGGAATCGAGGTCGGAACGCTGATCGCTTTGCCGCTCTTAGTCCCGGTCTGGCGCCTTGGTGCGGTGCCGTTCGCGTTGCGCGACGACTTGCTCATAGAACGGCGCAATGTCGGCTTGGTAGGAAGCAAAATGCATAGCGGCCAGCTTCGGAAGAGAGGCAAACGCCGCATCGTAATCGTCCATCTCGATCGCGGCGTCGTCCCGTGTCGGCTCTATCCGTAAACAGTGCTCGGGACCGAGCAGCAGCTTGGCCTGCGCGGTCGCATTGTCGGTCGTCAGGAACATCGCAGCCTTGATGGCTTCGCGCCAAGCGAACAAGCCGCTCATAACGTCGTCCCTGTTGAGGGAAAAAGGTGCGTTGCCCGTGCCAATACTCAAAATTTCCACTTGGTCTGGGCTGATTTCGTAGTCCGTCAGCGCGTCAACCAACGCAACCATAGCCGGATTGTTGGCCCAGACTCCGCCGTCGAGGAATATGCGGCCACTTTCCTCATGTTCCAGACCTCTGAGATAAGTCGGGGCCGCCGAAGTGGCGCGCGCTACTTTCCACATCGGTGTGGCGTGGTCGTTGAGGAAATCCTCATGATGGTCGGTTTTAAAAACGGCGATCTCGGTCTCTGGCATCATGAAGGCGGGAACTACGAGACGACAAGTCGACTCGCCCAGAAGATGCTCCCCAAAACGCCGCTGGAGGGCGCTCTCCAGTTCCTCATGTTTGAGGCAAGGGCTATACACAGAGCGCACCCATCTCCAAAAGAACGCGAGTTTTCGGCTTGGCAACGGCGGAAATATCTTCCGCCCGTCATCGCGGTAGAATTCGTAGATTTCGGCAGCGGATATGCCAAGACCAAGCCCCAGTGCGATGATTCCGCCGGTCGAAGTGCCGGCGATCATGTCGAAAACCGACGCGGCTGGCTTGCCGAAATGCTCCTCGCAAAGGCGCATCAATTCAGCGGTATACGCGCCTCTAATACCTCCGCCGTCGAGCGATAGGATTTTAAATGGCCGATCGGCGGGCCAGGGCTGCTTACGCCGACGCGTGCCCAAGCTATTGGCGCGACGGTCAGTGAACATCGTCAAGTACCGCCATGGCAGCCTCCACCTCCGCGCTCATCATCTGCGCGACACTCTCATAGCCCACGCTCGGCGCGAGCCATTTGCCTGTCATGTGCCACAGTTCATAGTAGGTCAGCCATTCGGCGGCCCACCACACTGTGGTGTCGGCGATCAGGTCGGCCGGCGACCACTCGCGACCTGCAGGATCGAAAAGGCAAAGACCGGACTGTTTCGGTTCGTCGGCGTCATAAATGAGGTGGGGAATTTCTGCGAAGGCCATACCTGGGCGCGGCTGTAGTGGTGGATCAGACACGATGACGTAAGGCAGGGGCATTGTGGGATGCCATAATATGCCGATTCTATAGGCCTGCGCCTTCGGCCGCAGTGATCCGTGCCAAATGAGTGTTCCGTCGTTGAGGCGACGGCCAACAAAATCCGGCCACTGGCGGCGCATCGCCGCCAGTTGCACTTTGGACGAACGTCGTTTCGCGGGCTCAATCCTCATTTTCGCCACCGAGAAAGGATCATGGAGTGAAAATTATGGATTGGAACTTCGTGGTACGTCTGCGGCGCCGCCACGATAGCCGGTGCGGCGATGGCGCCGCTCCGCGGCGCGGCAAACAGCCGGTTCGGCTCCCGACGCCGGTCGTATCGGGCGACCATCACGGCGCGCTGTTCCTTCCCGACGCGCTCACCGAACAATTCGTCGATGACCTTGGCCATTACGTCAAGCCGCGCGTTTGCCATCTCACCGAGGCGAGCGGTTAAATATTCAAGCTGCTCCGCGAACACCTTCATGTCCTTGACGCCCACCGTGCCGGCAGCCGGCCAACGGTCATTGATGAGGTCCGGATGGTAAGAGGGGTTCAACTCGTGGGGGCGCGTACCTGACGCGATATGGTTGCGCATGATCTTCGCCGTTGAATCCGCGAGTGCGTAGAGTTGCGTCGTTAGGCCCTGGCGGACGTAACCGACATCTCCAGCCCTCTTAGTCAGATAGATCGAAGGCGGCCGCTTCTCCGGAAGGTCCTCATAGCGCAAATTAAGGAAACGCTTGAGAAGCTTGAGCGCGACGGCCTCTTGCGTGTCGACCGCGCTGGGGATCATCGGGGGAAGATCTACCTGCTGCGCCTCGGCAGCGATAACGAGGCCTTCATTTTCATCAAGCACCGACAGCCGGTCCCGTCCCGCCGCCGCGCGGTGAAGGCTGAGGACTTCCGCAAAAGATTCCTGCCCGACACCGACCTTACCCCGGAACCAAGCCGTGAACCCCCAGGGATTGGATGGCACGCGCTTAGACTCCCCGGTATCTGGGGAATGGAAAATATCGCCGGCTCGTTCAACGGCGATCCGAGCGCGGCGGTCCATAATGGCGACGTCCATGTGCATGAACGGGAACTGAAGTTGGACGCAGCGCGTACAACGTTCGATATTCTCGACGCCTGGAAAGCCCTGCAGAGACTCTTCAAGAAGATCAAGCGCCTGGTCGTTATTCCAATGCGCCGGCACATCGATCTCAATGATTGCGTCGACATCAAAGCGATCGTCGTCGGTGCCGCTGACGATCGTCGTGCTCGTGGCAATCGAACCCTGCGCGTAGATCAGGCTGACTCCATCCACGAGATACGGTGCGAGAGGGCTGGCCTTGCGTTCGACGTGTTGTTTGAGAAGGCGGTAACGGTTTTCCGCGACACGACGGTCACGGGGGCTCAATTCGATCAGCGCCGCGATATCAAGAAGCACTTCATCGAGGGTATTTGTCTGCTGGAAAGGATCAAGGTTATTCATGGCGTTACTCCTGGCGTTGCCTCAGTCAGTGGCTGGGTCGGTGAGCGTTTTGCGTCACGTCGGCTCACGGCCCATCCCCCGCTGCTCGTCGGGACTACATGCTGTGGCCTATGATTATGTGGCATCAAAATCTGCGATCCGCCATCGTTTTGTGGAAAAAAAGTTCGCTACTATGAACAATATGGGGCATTGATTTCCGGAAGTCAACACCATATTGTTCATAGTACCGAACTTTTTCGACCAAAGAAGGAAGCTAGCCATGACGACGGCACTCGGGGAAAAGATCCAGAAGCTGCGGAAGGAGAAAGGGCTCACGCTGGAGCAGCTCGCCGATCTGGCCGACTCCAGCAAAAGCTACATCTGGGAGCTGGAGAACAAGAACCCACCCCGTCCTTCGGCGGAGAAATTATCGAAGATCGCCACGCAGCTTGGCGTGACCATGGAGTATTTGCTCGACCAGGAGGAACGGGTTACCGAAACCGATGCGACCGATGAAATGTTTTTCCGGAAGTACCGGCAGATGGATCCTGACGTGAAAAAGAGGATCCGCAAGATGGTTGACATCTGGGAGGAAGAATGACGGAAACGCTGTCGCCAACGCGATGGGCCAACGATATCTCCATTATCTTGCGGACGGTACTCGGCGCTGAACGCATTCCCGTCAACATCCAGGTGGTGGCCAAAGAGATCTCACAGATCAAGTTTCCGGACGACCCGATCACGGTAGTCCGCGGTGACGTATTGCCAGGCTTTGAAGGTTCTCTGTCGCCGGCACCACCAGGGAAGGTCGGGTGGGGCATTTTTTACAACAATGGTTTTACCTCGAAGGGGCGGATCAATTTCACCCTAGGCCATGAATTCGGCCACTACCTGTTGCACAGGAAAGCCTACCCGAAAGGCTTCCAGTGCAGCAACGAGGACATGGCAAGCTGGGAATCGGAATATGCTCAGATCGAACAACAGGCCAACGTCTTTGCCGCCAATCTCCTTATGCCTCTCGATGATTTCCGGGAGCAGATCGGCGTCAGGTTGAGACCAAGCCTGGATGATCTTGGGAGCTGTGGGGATCGGTATCAGGTATCCCTCATTGCTGCCATACTTCGGTGGCTTCAGTACACGGAGAGGAGATCGGTTCTTGTAGTCTCCAGAGACGGGTTCATTCTTTGGGCTCGTTCCAGTTCCGCCGCCATGAAAACCGGGCTGCTCTATAGGACGAGGAACCGACCGCCCGTTGAAATCCCCCCGCTATCATTGGCGGCGCAAAAGAACTCCGTGATAGGCCACGCGGGAGAGGCCGAACACGATTCCGGCGTCTGGCGGAACGAGCCTTGCAAGGAATTTGTGCTCTATTCGGATCAGTACGATTTTACGATTTCACTTCTGCATTTCGATGATGCGCTTCCCTATTGGGAGGCCCGGGCCAAAGCAGATCTGTTGTAGATTGCGCGGCTCTGCGCACAGAGCAGACAGACGACTTACGGCCCCTTCTCGTCATTCAGGATGCCCGTCGCCGTTCCCTGTACCAGCCATCTGCCCGCCGGCACCGATGTCACACCGTCGCCGCACGCTTGTAGAGCGAGAATCCCGCGGGCAGCGGCGCGGCCCCCCAATCCATCGCAATCGCCACGCTGTGGCGAGCGCGCGTCAGGGCAACGTAGAACTTCGCCCGGCTCTGGGGCTTCAGGTCAGTCGCGGGGTTGGAGAGCCACCTTCGCATGGGATCGGTGGGCAGGATGACTACATGGTCGAAGCCTCGACCCTTTGACTCCCCAAAGTTCATGGCGGGTGATCGGTCATCTACGCCGGGGCTGGTGATTTTGTCGCGTAGCTGCATCGGCCCGACCGTCGCTATATATTGGGCGTAGTCGGCCATCTGAAGGATAAAGGCGCTAGTCCCCGCCGCCGATCCATTGCGACACTGGACACATTCACAGGGCAGACTGGCGGGCAGGGCCGGGAACAGTCGCGATGACACTGCGCAAATGACTGCGCTGTTGCGGTGCGACCGGTTCAAGGTTGTCTCGTCGATGTCGACCGTCACCTTTTTGGGAAGCTCATTGCGCAAGAAGTCAGCGATGCCACCATCGGCGTACTTCTTGTAGCGCTGCTCATGGTGCGTAAGGTAGGTCACCTGTCGCGGATCGCCGACCATGAGCAGGCGAACGGAGCTGCGGGCGAGCGCCGCCAGGATGTCGAGATCGTAGCCCGCCAGATCCTGTACCTCGTCTATGAAGACGTGCGGGAAGATGCGGCTGATCCGGTCGATCACGGCGCCGTCGCTCTTTTCGTTGCAGCGAATCGCCAGCTTGGGAAGCTTGTCGGAATAGACCCGCCGAAACGGGTCGAAATAGTGCTTATCGACGTCATTCTCGGACCAGAAGACGGGGTGACGACCTTGGCAGTTCAGGAACTTCAGGCCAGACTGTGTCGTGACCAGCACCATGCCTGAGACCGGGAACTCGAATAGGCCGCCCTGAAACGGCTTGACGCCGTGGGTGATCAGGAAGCTGAACCACGTCATAATCACCACGTTCGCTGGCACATGGCCGACCAGATCAAAGAACTTCTGGCGAATCTCGGCTTCGTTTGACTCCGTATAGGTCGCGATCAGCACTCGCTCGTCGTTGATCTTCACAGCCTCCTCGACGAGGTAGGTGGTCTTGCCCGAGCCGGCGGCGGCGATGACGAGTTTGTTATCGCCGATCACGGTGCAATGGCCTTTTGGATGTAATCAGGATAGGTGATCGCGGCCGCAGAATTGAAGATGGCTAAGGCGCTTTCGGTCTTGTTGGCGCGCATGTGAATGCGAAGTTCGTCGTCTGTCTTTGCCGACGTCCCGAGGATGGTGTTCAGGGTCGCGCGGTCGTTCACCTTAAGGAGCTTTGGCTCCAGCGTATTGTAGTTGAAGGGCTTGTTCTTGATCATCAGGAGCCCGGTGTCCACGACGGAATCAAAACAGATTCTTACGGTGTCGGAGTCCTTGAAGGCCGCGTACTTTTTTTCGACGGCGGCGGTGTCGCCATCATTGTCGGTGACTACGGCGACCGGGATTTTCAGGGCGTTGGCTAGTTCAAGGAAGCGCAGGAAGGCCGTGCCTACGGAGATGACGTCAATGCCGTCTTGGATGGGAAGTCTGCCCTCGTTGGCATCCCTATAGGCGCGCTGAACGACCAGCTCGTCGGAATCGCCCTCCACAAGGATTGCCTTGGCGGCGAGCGCCAAGCGCAGAGTGTCGTAACCCGCCAGCTTCTTAAAGAAGTCGCTGGCTTCCAGTTCCGAGATGCGCGCCACCTCACCGTCACGCAGTACGATCAGGTGGTCGAGGCCGAGCTTATTGGCCACGAAGCTGCTGTGCGTCGAAATGATGATCTGCTTTTGCCCGTGCTGGTCGGTAAGGTCGGCGATCAACCCGTTCAGCCGCGCGTGCGACAAGTGGTTCTCCGGCTCCTCCATCAGAATCGCCGCCGCCTCGGCGTTCTTCTTGGCGCTGAGGGCCAGTTTGGTCTTGATCACACACTGTTCTCCCTTGCCGATGTATTGGAAGGGGATAAGGTCGATATAGGTCATCAGGCTGCTTTCCCAGGCGGTTTGGGACGACAGATCAACTGAGATGCTGACCGCTTTCTGGCTGATCTTGGCGGCCTGGGTGATCCGCTCGTTGATTAGCTTGAGGTTCGGGTCCGCCACGAAAGCCTCCTTGAGCTTTCGGTGGGCCTGGGAAATGGCCGCGCGCTCCTTCTCTTCTAGCACGTCGCGGATGATCCGGGAGACGTAGACGTCAGACCCGTTCTGTAGCCGGGTGCTGGAGGAATCGATCAGCGCGGACTTTATGGGGATATTGCGGGCGGTGATGCCCTTGCGCGCGAACGAACGCATGGTCGTGGTGTAGTACTCGACCGGGATGGCGCTGAGCGCGCCGGCTTTCACCAGCTCCTCATACGGCCCTTTGTAATTCTCCTCGTCGAACTCGATCTTGTAGACGACGCCGCTGCCCTTGACCTTCTCCGAGTTTCCGTCGCCCTCTAGCTCCGCCAGTTCGTTTGAGGCCCCCGAGAAGAACAGCTCGATGGTGATCGCTGGTGGAGGGAGCGGGGATGCTGTGTCTAGGCTCTGCACGTATTTGTTCTGAGCTGCCAGATTGAAGAGATAGCTCGTAAGGTCGCTTTTCAACAGGCGGCCGTGCAGCATTCCTGTCAGCGCCAGATGAATCGCCTCCAGGATCGTGGTCTTCCCGGACTCATTGGCACCTACGATCACGTTGAGGCCGTCGTTCAAGGCGAGGGTGAAGGTCTCCTCATAACACTTGAAGTTAGTGATCTTGACCTTGCCAATCTTCATGCTTTCCTCCCCAATACAGCCTCTAGCCCGTTGTCCAGCGCTAGGCCCCATATTTGAATTGTAGGGATGGCACCACCGTAATTTCGAGCGTTGGCGAACGACAGCTATACCATCGTCGCGCTCCAGAACTTTCCGGGCTGGTTTGGGCCCCGTTTGCACTCAAGCACAGCTGCCCAGAGTTAAGGCTTGTTGCGCATACGGCCTTTTGCATCTGACACGCCGCGTTTCCCAGGCGCGATCGCAACCATCCTGCCGTCTGGTCCCTGAAGACCACGATATCCCGATGGGATTGCGACCATTCTTCCGTCATTACCCTGCAGACCACGAGCGCCAGCGGGAATAGCTGCCATTCGTCCATCTGAGCCTTGCAGGGCGCGCCCACCAGGAGGAATTGCGATCATCCTGCCGTCCGATCCTTGCAGTCCTCGCCAACCAGCTGGGATTTCTACCATTCTCCCGTCGGATCCCTGAAGGCCGCGGGCGCCAGGTCGAATTACGACCATGTGCCCGTCGCTGCCTTGCAAGCCTCGTGCGCCATCCGGAATAGTTACCGATCGTCCATCAGATCCAGTTAGTTTTCGTGGCACAGATCTTTCTCCTTTAGTGGCCGGTCATATAGGCCTGATGGGGCCTGTATTTTCGCATTCCTTCCAGAAAGCCGCCAGTCTGCTCCCGGCCCCTGACCTGATCTTCCTCATCGTCCATCTCTTGCTGATGAATTCTCATATCAACTACGGGAACCTAGCGGGAGCAAGTCACTCACATTTCGTTAGGTCGAACAGGTCGCCCGGCTTGAGCAAGGAAGTACGCTACCTCCACCATCGCCCACGTGTCTTGGCAGCAGTAAGTCTTGAGCTTCTGTTCGATCTCGGCGCGCCTTTCGGGCGATGTATTCGGGTTGAGCGCCGCCTCGATATAGGCGACTTGAGCACCGGTTCCTTCCTGAACTTCGTCCAACTCCTCGTAGTCTAGGTCAGGTGCTACGACGGGCAGGACCTTCTTGATCGAGAATGAACCGTGCATGGCTGGATGGTAGAAGAACTCCTTCACCAAGGGGAGGAGATCGACCGCCCGATCGATGTAGGTCTGAAGCACGGGCGCAAACTTGGGGTGGCGATCGGCAAGCTCCGCAAGGCGACCTTTTTCATAGGTCGCGTGATACACCAGGATCGGCCCCCCATCATCGGGGTCGATTGTCTCCATCATGCGTTGGATACAGGCCAGAGACGGATCGTTTCCGGAAAGGTCCAGAAATTCGGCGTGCTCAAATTCCCCGAGGACGCGTTCGATATGGCAGGACCATTGGAAGGCGATTTGCTCGTACGGCCGTGTTCCCGGCCACCGAGGGACAGGCAAATCGATCCCCTCGAAATCGAAGAAATAGCGCGGGTAAGGAAGTTCGGCCATGCGTTCGGTGCTGCCGGGGACCAGAATGCCCTTTCCGGTTCGGTGGGCCTCCTGGATGCGGCGATATAGATCAGCTTGCTTTCCAGTCAACTCCTCTGGGGCGGGCTCAAGGATCGAGACGTAGCCTTTTGCCTCCTTGAGTTTGCGAGCGAGGCTCTTGCCAGCGGCATCTGGGAGAAGTTCGATCGGATGTTCGGGGCCCGCTGGATCGAGTTCAGCACAAAACACATCGAAAGGGCATTTATAGGGCTCGGAACACTGTCTTCCTGTGGTCAGTACCGGCATGTCGTCGGCCGCCACCACCCCTTCGGCTTCGTCACGCCACTGGGGTACGTGATCCATCAGGGGAGCAATTTGCGCGGTAACGTCAAGTTGACGGAACAGTCCGCCATAGTCATCTCCACCTGGATATCGCCACTGATTGTTCAGGAGATTGAGTTCGGCACGGGCCAGGGGGATACCCTCCTGTGTCATTACCCATGCCTGGATGGCTATATCTTCGAGGTGGTGTTCTTTTGGGGAGGCCGGTGTGACCTTGTCGCCCTTGAGTGGAAAGCTGGAAGCCTTCGTTTCCCTGAGGGCGTAGCCAGGGCCAATCGGTACCAGCGCGTCCGCTCTCGCATAGACACCTCCCTCCAACATCGGCACCTCGGCAGCGGGGCGGTCGGGAGAGGCGTCGAGCAGTCTCTTCGCTTCCTCTGCCGCGGATTCTCGGGTCCCCTGAGAGGCCGGCCAGATGAACTCTGCCCCCAGCTGGAGGCGCGCTTTCTCACCGACAATGTTGCCGTCGAACTCGCGTCGATGGGATGATGAGTTGCCGACCGGGATCAGTTCCGGCCGATGACGCTCGAGCCAGAGTTTCCTGGAACACTGCAGAAATGACTGGAGGTCCGATTTGGTAAGCATGCCTTCCCCCCAATTTTGGATTGGCGTCTCGTCGGCGCGCCTCTTGGCTTGCTGCGTTGCCCTACGTTGAACGCTTGTGCCAATCTAGAATTATAACGTGCATTCTCTGGAGAAAAGAAACACGAAGAAGCTGATTTGAAGTTTTGGGAGGAAGAGAAGTGGCAGGCGGATACACACATCTCACGCTCGTCAGGAGCGCGCTTCGATGGGCAAGCAATAGATCGGCTATGGGGCCAAATCCATCAGTCCCTGAACGAGAACTGGGTACCGTTCTCGACTACTGGGGGCGTTACACATACCTGGGCGGCGTCAGCCCCGACTATCCGTATCTCGGCCTCGACGCCGACTGGGCCGACCTTATGCACAAGGGCCAGGCCAACAGCATGATCGGCCAAGCCCTGGAGTTGATCTTCCGTCAGCGACGGGAGGCCCCTGACGATCAGACATGGCGACAGCGATTTGCATGGCTTCTGGGGTTCGTCTCACACGTCGTCGCGGACGTGACAATCCATCCGGTTGTCAACATCAAGGTGGGCAAGTACGAGGAGAATAAGGACCATCACCGCATCTGCGAGATGAACCAGGATGTGTGGATCTACAAGCAAATCACGAGCCTTGATCTCAGTTTCTCCGACAACATGAAGGGAGAAATCCGGAGCTGTGGCCGCCCCTTTGATCTCGACGACAACATTGAGGAACTGTGGAGTCAGTGTTTGGAGGGAACATACGGCGAGAAGCCCGCAGATGAGCAGCTCGACAAATGGCATGCCGCCTTCCTGGCATTGGTCGACTTCGCCGAGAACTCAAAAAAGATCCCCGTCTTTGGCCGCCACCTCGTGAGCGGTGGCGCCGCTTACCCCGAGACGGTCAAGTTGGAATATGTTGAGGACTTGGTGGTCCCCGGCAGTGATGCCGTCAATGCAGACGAGCAGCCGGTCGACCGAAATGCCTCCCTGAATTTCAGGCAGGTCTTCGACAAAGCCCTGGGCCACATTGAAGAGGCCTGGGGCGTGCTGGCCAATGACCTGTTCGCAGACGAACTCGGCGAGCAACACACGCGTGTCTTCGGGGACTGGAGTCTCGACACCGGGATCGACAACGCGCGCAAGCGGCTTCACCTGTGGCCGAACGGCAAAGGGCTCGTTTGATGCGTGGGGGGAATGATGAGACATGAACGGGTTTTCTTTAAAGGCTTTTGGCCCGTTGCGGCCTCGATGGTCATTGCCGTGGTCTTGTTGGGAGGTTTGGCGGGCTGCGCCACGGACCTTGGCGATGAAAAACTGCAGCCCCTCGCGGCGACGGCGGCGGACCTGGGTCGGGCCGTGCGACGTTATGCCATCACCCATCCGGATGCGGCGGCCCTCGACGGACAGGAGCTGGTTCGCCAGGCCACATCCTATGATCCCGGTCTCCTCGAGCCGTATACCAAGATGGAACTGGTTGTCATCGGGCGTCCCCAGGGGGTGATCCTCGTGTGCACTTCGGACAGCAAATGGGGACTGTTTGAAGACGCCGTATGCTCGGATGCCGTGGATTCCATTCGCTGGCGAGATCCGGCGAGCCCCTGTCGGTTTGAGGTGGACCTAAAAGCAGTTTGTGCTTCCCCGTAACGGCGATAGCCGGAACGACTTCAAGGTAAGGGTCAACCTCGGGCCCCTTGGGGGGCCCGATACCCCTTATGACAGGCTTGGAGTCGCCCGCCGACGGCCGGCGAGACCTTCTGACCGCCGGGTCGGCCGCCGGCGCCCCGGAATTATGGCCCCGGGCGCAAGGGCCTGAGACCACGGGGCAATCGGCGCCTCCGTTTTCATAACATCCGACATGCGACTCGGCTGGTCCGAGGTCCCTCATAGGAAAAGTTTCCAGCGTCCTTCGGTTGCGGCGAGACCGGGGCTTGCCGGCCCGGTGACGGATTTTCCGATGAGGGAATTTCCAACGAGAAATGCTGCCCGAATTATTCAAAAGGGTCATTGCAGAAAATGCGCCGGCGGATATTTCGCGTCGCGCCTGGGTTCCGTGTCTTCGTATTTCCAGTCGCGTATTTCGTTCAGTGCTCCGATGCCGGATTTCGCGCCGGTTCTGTTTGGCGTGCGGGCCAATCGCCGATAAAGACCATTTTTTTTCGAATAATTCGCGATTTTTCGCCGCCAATGGTAGGGCCGGCGTTATTCGCTAATTTCGACGTTTTCATATTTCATCGGATAAATCGAAAAAACATTCGAGCCCTAGTCCAATAAAACTGACAGCAATATTCAAAAAATAATTTAATAACATGCAATAAGAAAGTCATTTTCCACAAAATAGTCCCCGACGTTACCGGCCATTTTTTATAAAAATAGGAAATAATAACTGTCTTGATGGCCGACTCAGTTGGAAAAAATTATATTGACACCTGTTGTTGACTTGCGATAGTACGCGTCGTGTCTGTTTTTTATTTATGGCCTTCGGCAATGGTTGCAGACAGGAACGCAAAGAGGGCGGGAGGGGCACGCGGGGCATCGGAGTCCGAACCCGGCGAACCCGCGTTTGCGCACCGACTTCGCTCGTGGCGGGCCGCATCGAATCCAAACTTTCTGACGCTCGCCGCCGCTCACGCCGCCAACGGCCTGTCACGCGCCGTGACCCGGAGGGCGGTGCGATCGGGAAAACTTGCCGGCTTCATCCCGGCGGCGGCCCCCGAGCTACCGGCTCCGGGAAGACGACGTTTTGCGGCTGAGATTGCAGATGTGGCTCGAACGCGTGGTCTCCCACGCCTCGCGACTCTCGCGACACCATCGGACCAAACCGAAAGCGTCGGTGAAAGCGAAATCCCGGGAGGAGCAGAAATGAGGCGGACCGGCGATCGCCTGCCCGAATTCGGGGCGCCCGGCGCCATAACAGCGGGGGCGGACCTGATCGTGCCGATTTCCGCGGGCAAACCCTGTGGCCCATGGTTGGCGGAGATCAAGTCGCCGGACCGATCCGTTTGCGCGACGGCCATTCCCAAGGCCGATGACCTGACGATGACGGATCCTTCGGAGATCGTTCCGCCACTGGCCATCGTTTGGCGGCCGGCGCGGCAGACGCATGAAGGGTCGCTCTGGCATGCGCGGCGCTGGCCGGAGATCAACGCGCTTGGCGCCCTTGGCAATGTCATGCGTGACATGGTTGGGACGGCCCATACGCGCGTCCGGCTTTCCCGAAAGCCGTCGTGTTGGCCGCCGAGAACGGTCTGGGCCTGGCCGTGCGCCTGCCCCGTTCGATCTCGCGCAACCGTTTGCGCCTGGAACCAGCGACCGCCATGACCAAAGGGCTCGTCAGCGTCGACAGAATGCGCATCTGCGCTGCGTGCTTTGTCGCCGTCGGGCACGCCGAGGAACCCTTCCGCGGAGGTGGAGGTCGCCGCGGCCTGGTCGGTCACCTCACCGAGCGATTGGCAACCCATTCTCGGTCGAGCCGAGAGGAAGAGCCCGCAGGGGCGGGAATGGAGGTCGCCACGGACCTAATCTTCCCACGCGGCGGTGTTGCCGGTGCTGGCTCCAGTTGTCGTCTGGTTGCCGCTCCTTCCCCGCGAGGTAGCAAGAAGGAAAACGAATGAGATCGCTTACGCTGGAGCAGTTGCAGAGCTTGACCCTCGCCGACGTATCCGGACGGCCTGACTGGTGCCGCGTCCGGCTCGCGAGGCAAGCGGAAATCGACGCACTCGCGGGCCCCATCGGCGAGGGGAACGATCGAGGTATAATCAGTGACTGGCGCATGATTGCCCTCGATGTCATGGGGCAACCGATCACGCTCGTCCTTCTCGGAAACCGTGGACGTGAGAACTATGGAACGAGTCCTATTGTCATGATCGACAGGGCGAGCGGCAAAGTGAGGACGAGATCGAGGTCGATCTACACCCTGGCTGAAATCGGTGAAGGCGCCCCTCCGGTGGAGCACGTTCTCCATCTCTGCGCGCTGCTCCTCCATTGGGGCTGGGGCCCGGCGCTCAATCTACCGGAGGTTTCGTATTGATGGCCAACGAGCTCGATGCTCACCTGGATGAGTGGTCGCTCGCGTACGTGGGCAATCCTATCAACGGGTATGTATTGATTGGCAGAGTCTTCGGTCGCGGCGGCTTGACCGATGGGAACATCGCCTCAACGAGCCCCGTCAAGTTCATGGCGCCAGACCTCTCACACGCAATAACGTCCTCGCAACTGCGAAGGTACGATCTTGGCCGGGCGGCACCTCTGACACTCAAGAAAATCTGCGTGCTGGCAACGACCCTGGCCGTGTTCTGGCGTCTTCCCGAACAGACGGTGCTGCGCCTCGATGTCGACCCGGTGGAAACGGCCGGTCGGCATTTCGGAGAACTGGATGGATAAGATGGCAGCATGAAGAAGTTCGCGTTAGGACTGAGGGTAGACACGTGCAAGTCAGGCAATTGTTATCGATGACCTTTCGGATGAGGACTTCGAGGTCATCGATC
Organism: Shumkonia mesophila; assembly: GCF_026163695.1. NCBI lineage: Bacteria > Pseudomonadati > Pseudomonadota > Alphaproteobacteria > Rhodospirillales > Shumkoniaceae > Shumkonia > Shumkonia mesophila. Next base: position 43,128 of record NZ_JAOTID010000022.1, read on the forward strand.
GCGGCAGAGGAAAAGCTGGACGACACGGAATGAACAGAGGCGTCTTCCTGGCAAGGGCGGAGCCTCGCCGAATTCGGCTCCTTGAGTCCCGCGGCCTGGATGGTCATGCATGAGGGAGGAATCGTGACAGGTCCACCGTTCATATTTTGTGACGTCGAGGCCTCCGGATTTGCGGGGATCCCCATTGAAATCGGTTGGGCCATCCTACCCGCAGGATTTGAGACACCTGAAGACGCGCTTCGATCCGATGGCTTCCTCGTTCGGCCGAGCAATCGCTGGCTGGTGGATTCGACGATCGAATGGAATCCGAGGGCGGAGGCACTGCATGGCATTGCCCGCTCGACCCTCCTCGCGGAAGGTTTGTCGATTGCGGAGTGCATCGAGATTCTCGTACGGGAATGGGGCGGGCGGACTGTCTGGTGTAACAGCCGGAACGCTGATCGGGGGTGGCTGGAAGTGTTGTTCGCAGAACCCTCTGGGGTCATGGGACTGCCGTTCCGCCTCAAGTATTGGGAGGGTCTTTTCACAACCTATTGGACGGAGAACAGCCGTCCGATCCTGGCAGCACGCGAAGCCCTTGCTGCCTTGCCCGTTCATCATCGGGCCCGGCTCGATGCCGTGCGTTTGGCGCTCGCATTCGCCGCGGCCTGGCAGGCGGATGGGAGAAACTCGTGAGCGACAATGAAGCGACAATGAATTGATCGAGGAGATTCTGGCTGCCCTCCCTCTCATGTCGGAGCGGCGCCGCGGACTGATGGCGAACCAAGTGGTGATATGCATCAACGGATGATTACGACACCCGTCGTGTCCTTGAGCCTGTAGAGTTTCGCCGGGCGATGCGCGCCCGCTGTTTTCATGGCGCCGGTTTCCTCGATCACATCGAGGGCGAGTAGCCACTTCCGGAAGTTCCGTTTGTCCTGCTCCTGCCCGGAGACGGTTTCGTAGAGGCTCTGCACCTCGGACAGCGTGAATTCCTCCGGCATGAACATCAGTCCGAGGGTCGAGTATTCCATCTTCGCCGTGAGGCGCTCTCGGGCTTTGGCGATGATGTCCCGATGGTCGAATGCCAGTTCCGGCAGGGCGTTGACACTATGCCACGCAGCATTGGCTGCGTCCGTTCCCGCTTTCAACGAAAGTCCTCGACAAGGGACGAGGGCAAAATAAGCGACGCTGATCACCCTTTCGCGCGGATCGCGGCCGACGGCGCCAAACGTGTAGAGCTGCTCGAGATAGATATCGCGGACACCGGTCTCTTCCGCCAATTCCCGCTTGGCACAGGCATCGACGTCTTCGTCGATGCGCACGAAACCTCCCGGCAAGGCCCAGCTTCCCTCAAAGGGGGGGCTTCCGCGCTGTATGAGCAGCGTTTTCAACATCGCCTCATCGACCGTGAAAATCACGATGTCGGTCGTCACGGCCGGATGCGGATAATCGTAGGTATAGCTCATGATAATAAGTGTATTGACAACACTAACTAGTTCGTGTTAGATAGACACTAACATGACATTGGGGCACCATCAAGGTGTTTCGGACCAGGAGAATCCTGCGAAGGCAACCATGATCGAAGAAGGAGACTGGAAATGGTGCAAATCCGAAAATACGGGCTCATTCGGCAATTGCGGGCGGACGCATCGGCCCACATCCAGTTGTTCCACAAAGGTCGCCGGGTTCGGTCCGGTCGCGGACTGGCGTTCTGGTTCATGCCCGACAACGCCTCGATTGCCGAGGTGCCGATGGATGATCGGGAGTTGCCGTTTTTGTTGAGGGGTCAGACGGCCGACTATCAGGACATTGCCGTGCAGGGCACCATCGTCTGGCGTGCCGCAGTCCCGGAGACCTTGGGTGAACGTATCGATTTCACCGTGGATTTGGCCACTGGCCAGCACGTGGGGCAACCGATCGATCAGGTCGGTAACGCGCTGATCGCGCTGATCCGTCAGTTGACCAACGTGTACCTGAAGCGGCAAGGGGTGCGCGAGCTGCTCGAAGCCGGCGCCGCGCCTCTGCAGGTTGCGGTGACGAGCGGGATCGTTGAAGACGGGACGCTGTCTGCCATGGGGCTTGAGGTCGTGGGCGTGCACATCGCCAATATCGCGCCCAGCAAGGAGCTGGAGCGTGCCCTCCAGGCGCCGACATTCGAGAGCCTGCAGCAACAGGCGGATGAAGCCACCTTCTCGCGCCGGGCGTTGGCGGTCGAGAAGGAGAGGGCGATCGCCGAGAACGAGCTCAACAACAAGGTCCAACTTGCGACCCGTAAGAAGGACCTGATCGCCCGCGAGGACGAAAATGCAAGATCCGAGGCCGAGGCGCGCGCGGCGGCGATGAAGATCGATGCCGACGCAGAAGCGGATCGCATTCGGGTCATTGACCAGGCTCGCGCCGACATGGAACGGGCTCGGATAGAGGTCTATGCCGCGCTGCCGCCGACAGTCCTGCTGGCATTGGCCGCGCGGGAATTCGCGGCCAAGCTTGAGCGCATCGACAATTTGACGGTGACACCCGACATGCTGACCGGACTGATGGGTCAGGTGCGCGGCCTCTTCAACGCACCCCACATCCCGGAGGCCAACCGATGACCAGTCTCGCGCCCCGGGTGGTGCTGGTCACTCGGCGGACGGAATTTGACCGCCTGCTGGCGACCCACGCCACCCGGGGGCAAGCCGAATTCTTCCTCGATAAACGTGGGCAAAGCTTGGCCGAACTGGAGTTCCAGAAAGAACGGCAACTCAAGGCGGTCAATCAAGCCAAGCAGGCGGTCCCTGATGATTGGTCGGTGGCTCAAGTGCTGCGGGACGACCTCGATCGATTTCTCTTCACTGCCGATGACATTGTGGTTGCCATTGGCCAGGACGGCCTAGTCGCCAATTTGGCCAAGTATCTGACCGGGCAACCCGTCATCGGCGTTACGCCGGATCCGGATCGAACGGAAGGCGTCCTTACGCCTCTGATTGCCGAAGCTTTGTCGAAACTACTCCCGCGCGTTGCCGCAGGGGATATGGACTTGCGGCGCCTCACTATGGTGGAGGCAAAATTGGATGGCGAGCAGACGCTGGCCGCGCTCAACGAGCTGTTCATTGGCCATCGCTCCCACCAGTCAGCGCTGTATGAGCTTTCATTCGAAGGGAAGACGGAGTTTCAATCGTCGTCCGGCGTCATCGTTTCAACCGGCACCGGCCTGACGGGGTGGGCACGGTCGATCATGGCGGCAACCCATCGCCAAGTTGATTTTGCTCCCGATGAAAGGCGCGCGGTCTATTTCGCCCGTGAACCTTGGCCGAGCCGGATAACGGGCAACAAGTTAGCGTTCGGTGAGATCGGCCAGAGCACAAGTGTATGCCTGACCTCGCGAATGAATGAGGGGGGCGCGATCTTTGCCGATGGTATCGAACAAGACTTCTTGCGTTTCGATTGGGGCATCAAGGCCCAGATCGGGATTTCTGAGCGCACCCTGAATCTGGTCAAGCTGGCCAAAGAACCGCATCAATGGCGGTAGTCGTAGTGCAGGCAGACGCACATCAAGATTCATGGGCGGCGTTCCGGCGCTTTTGCTTCCGGCTTTCCGGCAAGACCATCGCGCACCAGACAGTCGAGTGGGATCCAAGGGTAGAGGCGGTCTGGTGCGGCAGCCGAGGCCATGATCGGGTTTGCCTGGAAAGTCCTTTTTGCGGAACCTGCGAGTGACATGGGCCTGCCGTTCAGGGTGAAGGACTGGGGCCAGATTTTCTGGAAGGAGCACAGACAGCCTTTCCTTGCAGCACGAAGAGCTCTCGCGGACTTGCCGGTGCATCACCGCGCCCGCCTTGACGCCATGAGGCTGGCTCTGGCCTTCGCCGCCGCGTGGGAAGCCGATAGGCGGAACCGTTGACCCCCCATTGGATCGGACGCGAGCGGACCCACAGTCTCACTGGGGCCGACCTTGCCACCCACGCATTCCCCGGCCCGTCATGCACGGTTGCCGGGATCAAGCAGCGACGGCGTGCGAATGCGTCAGCCTCAGAGGCTTCCAGAAAGACGGCGAAGTGCTGGGGAAAATGCCGGGTGACAGGCGATAACCGTAGCGAAGGAGAATGTCGGGGAACGCCGGATTTGCGACGTCTTCGACGAAGATGGCGTCATAGCCGCGCATTGCCGATTCCTCGAGCATCAGGGCATCAAACGCCCTGTATCCGCCTGTGCCACGCAAGAAAAGGCCGGATTTTGTCGGGTCGTACGTGTGGCTTTTAATGATTTGCAGGGCTTCGGCGAAGGTTTCCGGAAATAAAATGTCGCTTTTACGCTCGGCGACGACCTTAACGAGGCACAGGACCTTCGGAAATTCAACCTCGCCAATAAACTTCTGACCTTTGCGAACATAGGCCTTTACCCGCGTATCACGCGAATGCCGATAGACCACGTCCTCCGATTTGCTTGCAGGGTCATCCAAGAATTCGGGCAACGAGCGCTTTCTGTAAGCCATCAAGGTCTCCGCAGCCTTTGATTGAATTTACACAAGAATTCTCTCCTATCAAGTTTTGCGCCACCTTTCAAGGCCCGCGAGCGGCCGTAGACGGCGCCGGCGGTTCGAAGAGTTTCCGTTAGAGCCTGACTCGAAACTCGGATTACGCATGACGCGGGGTTGCCATCCGGCGAAGCATGAGGCGGATCGAAGCGATGAAGATCCACGCCTCAGCGCTGGCGATGGTGGCCTCAAAGTCC
>NZ_JAOTID010000023.1 GCF_026163695.1 Shumkonia mesophila
CGCGGGGTGGAGCAGCCCGGTAGCTCGTCAGGCTCATAACCTGAAGGTCGCAGGTTCAAATCCTGCCCCCGCAACCAGCTTCAATTGCAATAACCCCTCCGGCGAAAACCGCGAGGGGTTTTTGTCGTCCGCGCAAAGCTGAAGAATGCCGGCGAGGGCGCCCTTGAGATCGACCTTGAGCGCCCCGTCCTCCGGAACCAGGACGATCGCCTCGATGAGCGAGCGGATCAGCTCGGCCGCCTCGGTGCGGGTCTCGTCGCTGTTCAAGGCCTCGGTGAGGTCGGCGACCTTGCGACGGTAGAGCTTGGCCAAGCCTGGATGGATGAGCGGCTTCTCTTCGGGCGCCGCTTGCAGTCGAGCCGTCAGGTCTTGCTTGCGCGCTTCGAGGGCGATCATCTCGTCTTTGATCGATGAAGCCGGGACACCATCCTTAATGGCTTCGATGATGCGGCGAATGCCGCGATTGACCTTCTCCAGGTCCCGTTCCAGGGATGCCCGCGCATCCTGTTCACGCCGATGCAGGAGATTGAGCTCGCGGGTGAACTCCGCGCAGTATTCTTCGAAAAGGCCCGGGTCCATCAGGTGATGGCGCAGGCCATCGAGGACATGGGCTTCCAGGACGTCGCGCCGGATCGTCAGGCGGTTGTTGCAGGTTCCCTTGTTGCGGGCCGTCGAACAGCCGAGCAAACGTTCGCCGATCATCGAGAACCCGCCGCCGCAACAGCCGCACTTGATCATTCCAGAAAAGAGATAGCGGGGCCGGCGTCGGTTCCAGAAGGGGCGGGCCTCGGTGTCCTTGTGCGACTTGGCGACACCAATCTGGCGAGCCTTTACCCGATCCCAGAGATCCTGGGGAACGATGCGAAGGTCCGGGACGTCCTTAACGATCCAATCCGCCTCAGGGTTGAGGCGGGAGACCCGCTTGCCGGTCTCGGGGTCCTTCATATAGCGCAGGCGGTTCCAGACCAGCCGTCCGATATAGAGCTCGTTATTGAGGATGCCGGTACCGCGCGCTGCGTTGCCATTGAGGGTGGAGGGCCCCCAGGTACTCCCCTGCGGGCCGGGAACGCCGCCCCGGTTTAGCTTCTGAGCGATTGCCCGCGGGCTCTCGCCTTGGGCGTATTGCGTGAAGATCGCAACGACGATCGAGGCTTCCGTATCGTTGATGGTCCGATCGCCGCGAAGAGGCGTGCCGTCGGCGGCCAGCTTGGTGACCACGTCATAACCGTACGCGTTGCCACCGCCGCTCTTGCCCTGTTCCACCCGTCCGCGCAGACCGCGCCGAGTCTTGGCGGCGAGGTCTTTGAGAAAGAGGCTGTTCATCGTGCCCTTGAGGCCGACGTGCAGCTCGTTGATCTCGCCTTCGGAAAGGGTGATGAGCTTGACGTTGTGGAAGGAGAGCCGCTTGAAAATGCCGGCGACGTCTTCCTGATCGCGGCTCAGACGATCGAGCGCTTCGGCAACGACGATATGGATGGTGCCGGTCTGGCAATCGTGAAGGAGGGATTGGATGCCGGGGCGATTGAGCGTGGCGCCGCTTAAGGCATAGTCGGTATAGGACTGAATGAGGTCGGCGCCGAGGCGCCCGACATGTTCGGCGCAGAGGCGGATCTGATCCTCGATGGAGGCGGCGCGCTGTTGATCCGAAGAATATCGGGCATAGATCACGGCGCGCATCGTCAACTCCCTTCCTTGACCTCCGGGTTAGTAGAATCCGACCCATCGACGTTGTCAACGGACCGAGGGGAGAGCCGGGAGCGGTAATACTCGCGGGCCGATTGCCGCGCCAGCAGGCGAACCAGTTCCACCAAGGGCTCGACCGCCTCGCGAGGATAACCCGGCAGAGGCATTCGAGGGGAACCGGCCACGATGGGCTGGCGCGGCTTCATCGGAGACCTAGGCCACCGTCCAGGCGGCCGGCTTGGCGGCCGGGCGCCGCTCCGGCCAAATGGTGATCGGCCAATCGGCCTGATAGAGGTTGCCGCCGGTCAAAAGCAGGGCGCGAATCTTGGTCTCTCCCCCGGTCTCGACCAGGCCGAGGTCACGCTCCAGGAAGTCCGGCAGGACGACGGGGACGACGGCTGTCCGGACTTGCTTGTTGACGCTCCGCGTGCTTCCGCGCTTCTCCCGCAAGCTCCCCGGCGACCAGGTAACCGTCTTCTCCGTCCACGAAACCTCCCGCTGTCCGATCAGTTCTTCGGCGATGAACTTGGCTGAAGGGCCGGCGTTCATTCGGCAGATGATCTTGGTCTCGATCGTGTTGAGCCAGGTCTTGCGGGCTTCCGGGCCATAGAGCTCGGAAAGCTGTTCGAGATCCTGGACGCCCAGAGCGCAGCGGATACCGCGTGAGCGGCCGACTTCGAGGAATTGCTGGAACCCCTTGAGCTTGCCCAATTGGGCGAACTCATCCAGTACCAACCAGATCCGGCGGGAAGGCGAATCGCCGAATCCGGCGCTGGCCGCATAGTTGGCCATCAGTTGGACAGCGGCGCCGATCCAGGCTTCCGAGAGGTCTGAGAACTCCGATGAGCGTTGCAGGACGAAGGTGCGTCGCTTCGCCCCTTCGTCGTTGAGCCACGCCGTGAGCGAGACCCGACGTTCTTCGGGAATGTCGCTCCAGGCCGCCGCCAGGGGGCTGACGATGGAGCCGATGCTTGACCACAGGGTGACCAGGAAGCTGAAGGAGGTCTTGTGCGGAATACCCTTCTCATCGACTTCCACAAGTCGGGCGCCCTCCGGATGGGTGTCCATCAGCAAGGCCTGCAAATCCAAGGGCGAGGAGAAGGCCGTATCGCGCAGATGCCGCCAGTCCCATTGGTCGCCATGCCGAAGTTGAAGGTAGCGGATAACGCCCGTGAGGATCTCGCGGGCGCCGTTCGTCCACATGGGCTCCCGGCCGGCGGGGATGAGGCGGCCGGCGAGTTCGCGGGCTGCTGCCAGGCCTTGGCAGTCTTTGGCGATTTGCCATGCCCAGGAGCGGGCATCGTGCGGGGCGAGCAGGATGAAATCGTCATCGGGGAGCGAGGCCGTCATGTCCCCCTTGGTGTCGTGAATGAGGATCTTGGCGCCATCGCGCAAAAGCTGATCGATCCAGAAGAGCAGCGTTTGGGTTTTGCCGCCGCCTGAGGCGCCGACCAACAGGAAATGCTTGGTCTCCGTCTCCAGGCTGATCGGGATGCGAGGGGCGACATCGATCCCTCGCCCGGACTTGCTAATCGACTTGCGCTGCGCGTGTCGGGCCTGGCGGATGGCCATGGCGCCTTTGAGCAAGCGGCGACCCCGGATGTGCTTGAGACGGTCGACCTTGTCCAATCCCCGGTAGGCATAGAGGCCGACGATGACGGCGGTGATGAGGGCGACGCCGACGATGACAACCAATCGGAAGGTGAGGGGGACGATGAGGTCGAAGCTGTCGATGGTATCGATCGTCCTCCAGACAATGGACGCGGGGTGCTGGAGGAGCCGGAACACCGGCTCCGCCGTTACGGCATCGGTGCCGGCGGAACTGAAGAGCTCCCGAAGCCAGGTGATCGAGGGGGTGAAGGGTTGATCGGCGTACCAGCCGGTTGGCGGTGCGGCCACGAATCCGGCCCAGGCGGCGATGCCGCCGGCAACGAGGGTCGACGTCAGGGTGTTGAGGGCGACGGGCCAAGCCGGTTTGCGTTCGAGTTGCGGGGCGTAGTCGGTCATGGGCTAGTTCTCCAGTCGAATGCGGTCGCGCCAGACGATGAGTTGATCGCCGCGATAGAGCGACGAGCGGCCGGCGAGATGGTGGTTGACGGTCTTAAGCTCTCGCGGGTTTTGGCCGAGGGCTTGTGCCGCCTGGTCCCACGAAAGACCCTTCTTGACGACGTAGGTGCAGCCATCGCTCGCCAGCGTCAGGCGCCGGCAGTCGGGCCATGTCGCGACGTCGGATGGGAGCGACGACGGCGAGGTGACGTAGGCGGTGAGTTGATGCTCGTGGGCGAGCGCCGCCAGGCCGCCGCCGGCCAGGATGGAGGCGGTGAGGAGCCCGATGAGCTGGCACCGCCCGGGCAAGGGAAGTCGGTTCCACAGGCGCCGAACGGCAGATGGACCAGCCGGATCGGGACTTCTGTGCCTGGGGGAGCCGATCTGCGTCGTTGGGTGGCCCTGTTGGGCGACCTTGGAGAAGAGCTCCGCTCGCTGTTGGGGCGTCAGCCGGGCAAACAGCGTCGGGTCGGTGTTGTGCAGGTCCGAGACCGGGACGCGCTTGAGCGCGCTCAGAAGTTCGGTACGGCCCTGCTGGAGGTCTTGGGAGGCTTGAGCCATCAAACTGCGGGCCTTGCGATCGCCCGCGGTCATGGTTCGACCTCCTCTCCGAACGGAAGGAGCCGGCTCAGTTCCTCCTCCATCTGGGCAAAGAAGGCCAATACGTCGCCGCGTGCCAGTTTGGCCTCGGGACGCGACAGGCCGGTGAGATCCATGATCTCCGGGATCTCCATCGTGCCGACGCCGATCAACCGGCAATGGTTCTGTTCGAAGGGCCGCCAGGAGCCGGCTTCGATCAGCGGCATCGAAATGCGTGTCAGGCCGTCGAGAAGGGGCATCAGGTCTTCGGCGTAGAGCTGGCCGGCCTGCGAGGCCGTCGACAGGTCTTCGAGGCGGCCGTCTCTAAGGTTCTCGACGAAGACAGGCGTCAGGGACGGCAGCGTGGAGCGGAATTGTTGGATGGCCCGGCAGGCTTGTCGGAGGCTCTCCGGCTCGGCGACGGCCGGGATGAAAACGTATCCAGTGAGGCCGAACATACGGAGGTCTTCCTCCAGATCGATCAAGCCGGCGTAGTCGGTAAGATTGCCGATCTGGGTGGCGCCGACGTCGAGAAGCAGGGTGTCCGTGGAGCCGACCAAGGCTTCGATCCCCCGATACAACGGGTCGAAGACCTTAGTGATCGCCGTCGGGTCGCGGCGGGCGAGCTTGAGGGTCTGGATATCGAGGCTGACGACGCTGTGGCCGACGGCCTTCTCAAGGCGCTGTTGATCGTCGAGTTGAAAAAGCCGTAACGGTCGGTCGTTCAGGTCGAACAGGTCGGCGATCGCCAGCGACAGGAGGCTCTTGCCGATGCCCCCCTTGCCGGACGCGACGACCAGGAGTTGGTTGGATGACATGAAGATATCTCCTCTCCCATGAGCGGGAGAGGAGACGGTGACGGAGCCGATGAAAGAGGGGAAATGGTAACTAGTATGGGCCGAATGGCTACTTCTTACCCTTTGATTTTAATTTGTTTTTGTCGCTTTCCCGAATTTCCTTCAGGGTCTCCGAGACCATCCTTCCCAAGGTTCCTTCCGTATATCCTATGTCGTCCGGTTCATTCTCCCGCCGTCCAAACAGCGGTTTTAGTGCTGCAATTAGCGTTGTGCTTGGCCATTGGTTGGCCTCTGGGCGCTGCTCGTTCTTACGGTGCAGCAGTTCGATGGCTTTTTTAATCCGCTGATTCCTTATGCTTTTTTTAGCGTCGGAGTGAGAATAGCCAGCTTTTTCAAGCAATGTGGTAAGCGCGATATCAGACGGCGTGTGCTCCCGATCAAAATCGTTCTGGGTTTGCTCCAACTTGCGCAGGGAGATCATGCACCGCTGGGCATTTGATCTTCGCCAGAACCCGACGCTGAGTTCGGGGTAGTCATTGCAATTCGTCAGAATCCAAACTTCGTGGTTCTTTTCACGGCGATTTCCGTGTTCATCAAAAACGTCAATCCAACGGTGGCCGCTATCGTGTATGTCGGAAGCAGAAAAGAGCTGAAATCGACACCCGTCGGAATAGGCAAGCATTCGCTGAGAGAAATCGATAGAGATCCCCGATTGCTGGCCAACATGGAGAGCATCGACCTCGAAGTCGGGGGTCCTCAAAAATTGTCTCTTAATCACGCCGCGATGAAAATATAGGATATAAATCAGAAATGCCAATAATAAAGGAATAGACACGTATTTGGAAAAATCTGCAAAATATCCGATGTACTCCATACTATTTACATTTCCTCTACTGGCGGGATTTCAAAGCCCTTATCATTTTATCTCGTAGGCCACCAAGCGTTTTTGGATCTTCTTTCTGGTGATGCCCGGTTTGCCCCGGTTGACCTGTTCGCTGTGCCAGAGTTGATGATGGTGTGCAGGCTGCAATTTTTTTGGCCGTCTGCGCGGCAGGTGGTTTCTCCGGATCTCTAGGCGAGAGAATCCGGGAAATCGTCGCACGAACTTGGCCAGCCGCCAGCGGCAGGCCGTCCTTCCGCGTAATTCCGGCGCGACCGAGCAGAGCGACAATTTGCGGCCAGGTCACCCCGGCCGTCTTGAGGTCGCTGAAGAAATCTATATGCCTTAAGAAGACACGTTCCAAAGGGATGCGCCCCAAGGGCCCCTCGATGTCCCTGGCGATTTCTGCCGCTCGCCGTTCTGCCGTCGCTTTATCCATAGAGAAAATGTTGTCATAGAGCGAAACGAAACGCAACAAAGAGAAGCGTTTCTTTTTGTTTCCACCACACCTGTGCACCTCCGATGCAGGGCCGGTAAGCTGTCGGATATTTGGCCATAATCATTACTCCGGGCCTTCGGCTCCGGAGCGTGCAAATAGGAGGGCCTCTTTTTTCAGCGATGGAGGCCATCATGGTTTGCACGGTCGGGGTCGGCACAGCGGCCGACTACTATCTGGATGAGCAGGCGGAGTACTACACCGGCGGCAAGGAACCGTCCGGGAAATGGTATGCACCGGCCGCCACCTTCGGTCTTAAGAACGGCGGAAGGGTCGACGCCAACATCTTCCGGCACCTTCATGGCGGGGCCGATCCCGACGGCGTTCCGCTCGGCCAGGACAACCGATCCCTCAAGTCCGAGCGCGTCGGTGGTTACGACTTGACGTTCTCCGCGCCCAAGTCGGTGTCGGTTCTTTGGGCCGTAGCCGACTCCAATATCCAAACCACGATCGAGGCGGCCCAGGAGAAGGCGGCGCGCGCTGCTCTCGACGTTCTTCAGGAGCAGGCCGGTTATGCCCGGCGAGGTAAGGGCGGGGTCACCCTGGAAAAGGTGAGGTTCTTGGCTGCAACGTTCCAGCACGGCGAGGCCAGGCCGACGGAGCGCGAGGACGGCAGCATCGCCAGCGATCCGCAGCTCCATACTCATTCGGTGGTCTTCAATGTCGCAAAGCGGGAGGACGGAACTTGGGGTGCCCTGGACGGTCGGCATTTCTTCAAATGGAAAATGGCGGCTGGCGCGATCTACCGAGCCGAGTTGGCCCATGAGCTCCAGGGGAAGCTTGGGTTAGGCATCGAGCGCGCCGCAAACGGCCTGTTTGAGATCGCCGGCATCCCGCAATCCGTCAGGGATCACTTCAGCTCACGCCGAGGCGTAATCGAGGATGAGCTCAAAGGCCGAGGACTGGAAACCAAAGACGCCCAGGCGCTGGCATCAGCGGTAACTAAGGCGAGCCGTCGCGCCAAATTGGCGCAGGACGAGACGGCCGAGGATCGTCACGATCGATGGACGAAGGAAGCCGAGGCCCTCGGCTTGTCCGAACGGGAGATTGCGGCCTGCATGAACGGGCAGGGGCTGGCGGCGCCTGAGAAGGGTGCTACGGACTTTGCCGCTCGATTGAGGGAGATCCCGCGCAAGCTCACCGAACACGAGGCGGTGTTCCGGATGGAAGCTCTGTATCAGGCTATTGCCGATGCGGCTCTGGTTTCCGGCAAGTCCGTCCACGACATCGAACATGCCGTCGCCGACCTGTTGAGGGAGGGGGATGTGGTCGAGGTTGGCCGGGACGAACTCGGCCTTCCCGTCTATTCCACCAGTGAGATGGTTCAGACGGAACAGGTGCTGGTCGAGACGGCGCAGCGAGGTAGCAACGTCTATCGCCATCGGCTGTCCCCGCACGACGTTGAAGCGCACTTGCGGGTCGGCAACCTGTCCGAGGAACAGAGGGATGCCGTGAGGTTCGTGACGGAAGGCGCGGATATCGCGGTCATGGAAGGTTCGGCCGGCGCCGGGAAAACCCATGCCCTGCGGACGGTTGCCGAGGCCTACCACCAGAAGGGATATCGGGTCATCGGTACCTCGACCGCATGGCGGATGGCCAACCAGTTGGGCGACGACCTCTCCATCGAATCGAAGGCCACCGACGCCTGGCTGGCCGCCAACGGGGTCGGCAAGCCGTTTCTGGATCACCATACGGTCCTGATCGTCGACGAGGCGGGCCAGCTATCATCCCGCCAGATGCTCCAGATCCTAAAGGCTGCCGAGAAGGCGCAGGCGAAGGTTATCTTGACCGGCGATCAGCGCCAGCTCCAGGCCATCGGCGCCGGTCCGGGGTTGCGGCTGGTCGCCGAGCAGGTGGGGGTTGTCCGTATCGACACCATTGTCAGGCAGCGCCAAGAATGGGCGCGAAAGGCGGTCGGCGATCTATCCTTGGGGCGAGCGGACAAGGCAATTGCCGCATTCGAAGAGAAAAAGGCCTTGCGGTGGTGCGGGAACGAGACAGAGGCCGTCCAAACGGCGGTTGCGGACTGGAAGGCCACCAAAGACGTGAGGCCAGACAAGACGGCGATGGTCATGGCGCGAACGAACAGGCAAGTCGCCGCCCTCAACGCCGAGATGCGCCATCATCTTCGCGAGACGGGGCGAATCAAGGGCAAGGACCATACGATCCAAGCTATCGATGCGGCCGGCCGGCCTTTCGATCTTCCCCTCGCCCCTGGTGATCAGATCATGTTCAGGAAGCGAATCGATGCGCTTGGCGTCATCAACGGAACCACCGGTATCGTGACAAGCATCAGTCCGACAAAATCGGGAGCCACGCTATCCGTTGCGGTTCGCGGTCGTGTGATTAGGGTTGCGACAACCGAAATTGCGGATGATGCCGGCCGGGCGCCGCTGGCGCATGCCTACGCCGTGACGGTATACAGCGCCCAAGGGGCGACCGTCGATTCCACCTTCGTCGTTGCCGACCATACGATGAAGCGCAACGAGATCTACGTGGCGGCGAGCAGGGCACGGGACGATTGCGTGATCTATGTGGATCAAGAAGGCGTAGGGAAGGCTGTGCGATCGCGGATGGCATTGAGAGATTCGGCACGCGCAGTCATACCCGAGGAGCGGTTAAGGGAGCATCTTTCGGAGGCTTGGGCGCAGGCTCAGACGAAAACCAGCACGCGGGATTTCTTGAATAAGGGCCAACCGGGCAGGGGCTCTCAGTTGGACCTTATTCAGCACAAAACCGCGATGCGAACTCACCTTCCACAAATTGAGCTTGCCCAGTAGGAGCTTTACTCAGAATTGCACTGCCCGGTTGTCAAATCTGACGGCGGGGTAGAAAATCGCTCCAAACGTCGAAGTGGTCTAAGCCATCATCACGGCGAGGAAATCTTGGCCTACCGGCGCGACCAGTAGTGGGGCCGGGCGAGTAGGCGCTCGAGGGGGACAAAGCGGGGGATGGAGCTAACCGCCTACCATGCAAAATATTTCGCCTATGAACTGACTCGACGCTGTTCCTCAGACAGCGACGAGAAGCTTGCAGGCGCCGTGGCTGGCGCGCAGGTCGATCTGAACCCGCATCAGGTTGACGCCGCTCTCTTTGCCTTCCGTTCGCCCTTGTCGAAAGGCGCAGTCCTGGCTGACGAGGTCGGTCTTGGGAAAACCATCGAGGCCGGTCTCGTCATCTCGCAGAAGTGGGCGGAGAGGAAGAGGCGCATCCTCATCATCGCCCCCTCGAATCTCCGCAAGCAGTGGCACCAGGAAATGAACGAGAAGTTCTTCCTGCCGTGCGCGATTCTGGAATCCCGCTCCTACAAGGAAGCCCAGAAGCAGGGCAATATCCGGCCGTTCGAGATCAGGAATGCCATTGTCATCTGCTCCTACCAATTTGCCCGCAACAAGGCTTCCGACGTCAACTCCGTACCCTGGGATCTGATCGTCATCGACGAGGCTCACCGCCTGCGGAACGTCTATAAGCCGTCGAACGTCATTGCCAACACCCTCAAAGGGGCGCTGGCGCACGCGCAAAAACTGTTACTGACCGCGACGCCGCTCCAGAACTCCCTGCTCGAACTGTACGGCCTCGTCAGCTTCATCGACGAGCATACCTTCGGCGATCTCAAAAGCTTCCGCGAGCAGTTCATCAACATCAGCCATGAACGGACATTCCGTATCCTTAAGGAACGGCTGAAGCCTATCTGCCATCGCACCCTGCGCCGCCAGGTTACCGCCTATGTTCCCTTCACGCGGCGCTTGCCGCTGGTGGAGGAGTTCACGCCCGACGAAAGCGAGGATCGGCTCTATCACTTGGTTTCCGATTATCTCCAGCGCGCTAATCTGCAAGCCTTGCCTACCAGCCAGCGGTCTCTGATGACGTTGGTGTTGCGCAAATTGCTGGCATCAAGCAGCTTCGCCATTGCTGGGGCGCTCACGACTCTTTCCACGCGCCTCAAGAACAAGCTCCGCCAACACGAAACTGCCCACTCGCTCGAAGAGGAGCTTGACCAGGACTACGAGGCGCTTGACGAGACAGCCGACGAATGGACCGAGGATGAGGCTCCCGAGCCCCTGTCCGAAGCCGATCAGAAGGCCATCGAGGCGGAAATCGCCGATCTTGAGGACTTTACGCGACTGGCGCTGTCGATCCAGCATAACGAAAAGGGAAAGGCTCTACTCAAGGCGTTGACTGCGGCCTTCAAGAAGGCCAAGGACATCGGGGCCGCCGAGAAGGCCATCATCTTTACCGAGTCTAGGCGGACCCAGGACTACTTGCTCCGCCTTCTGGCCGACAGCCCATTCACCGACGGCATTGTTTTGTTCAACGGCTCGAACACGGATGATCGATCCAAGCAGATCTACGCTGCCTGGAAGGTCCGGCATGACGGTACCGACCGCGTGACCGGATCGCGCACCGCCGACATGCGTTCCGCACTCGTGGATTACTTTCGCGAGGAGGGGCGGATCATGATCGCCACCGAGGCCGGTGCCGAAGGCATCAACCTTCAGTTCTGTTCCCTCGTGGTGAACTACGATCTGCCCTGGAATCCGCAACGTATTGAGCAGCGTATCGGCCGTTGCCATCGCTACGGCCAGAAACACGACGTGGTGGTCGTAAACTTCCTCAACCGCAAAAACGAGGCCGACCAGCGAGTCTTCCAGCTGCTGTCCGAGAAATTCCAGCTTTTCGAGGGTGTGTTCGGCGCCAGCGACGAAGTGTTGGGGGCTATCGAATCCGGCGTCGATTTCGAGAAGCGCATCGCCGGCATCTACCAGAAGTGCCGGCAGCCCGAGGAAATCAAGACCGCTTTCGACCAGCTCCAGCTCGAACTCAACCTGGAGATCGACCAGGCCATGACCCGCACCCGGCAGCAGTTGCTGGAAAATTTCGACGACGAGGTGCGAGAAAAGCTGAAGATCCGGGATCAAGAATCGAGAGCCTATCTTAATCGCTTCGAACAACTGCTCATGCGCCTGACCCGCCAAGAGTTGGACGGCAGTGCCGAATTTATCGACGGCTCTTCGTTCCACCTGAACGCGTGTCCATTCCCGGATTGCGCCAGGGAAATTGCGCTGGGGCGCTATGAACTGCCACGCCGTTCGGGCGAAGCCCATCTGTATCGCCTCAATCATCCGTTGGCCGAGGCCATCGTCGCCCGGGCCAAGGGTCGCGACCTGCCGGTTGCCGACATTCGATTCGACCTGAACAGTCACGAGGGCAAGATCAGCGTGTTGGAGCCCTTGCGTGGGCAGGCCGGCTGGCTCGTCCTCACTCTCTTTACCGTCGAGGCCCTCGATCAGATCGAGGATCATCTTCTGTTTGCCGGGGTGAGCGATTCGGGCACCACTGTCAGCGAGGATGCCCTGCAGCGTCTACTGACCGTTCCCGGCCGGGACGGTTTGAGCCTAGAAACCCCGGTGGACGTTTCGCGTGCCCTGGATTCCATCATTCAGCGTCGGCAGAAGGATATTCAACGCGGTATCTCGGAGCGCAACGCCAAGTTTTTCGCGGCGGAGGCCGACAAGTTGGACAGTTGGGCCGACGACCTGAAGGTTGGCCTGGAGCGTGAGATCAAGGAAATGGACCGTCAGATCAAGGAAGCCCGGCGTGCCGCCACCACGGCCCTGACACTTGAGGAAAAGCTGGCCGGCCAAAAGCAGATCAAAGCGCTTGAATCGCTGCGCAACCAGAAGCGCCGTACCCTTTTCGACGCTCAGGACGAGGTAGACAAGCGGCGGGAGGAACTGATTGCGGAGATCGAGGCCAAGCTGGCGCAGAATGTTACCTGCCAAGCCCTCTTCACAGTTCGATGGAGGCTTCAATGACAGACGGGGAAAAACCGGCTCAGAAACTCGCAGCACTAATCGTTGATCGCCTCGTTAAAGAAGGGCTTCTTCGCGCGGAGAAGCGCGACCAGCTTGCCGCAAAGATTGCCGCAGGCACGATGAAGGAAAGTGATTGGAATCTGGATATTGACTTGGCTTCGCGGGAAGGAGACGAGAAATGACGACCTCTCCTTTGAAGGCCATCACGCTTTCGGCGTTCCGCGGTGCCTCGACGCCGTTCAAGCTGGAGTTCGAGAAGGGAAAGAGGCTAACGCTGGTCTACGGCGAAAACGGGACCGGTAAGACTACCCTGTGCGACGCGTTCGAGTTTCTCGCCGAGGGGCGTGTTGGTTCGCTGGAAGAAAAAGGTCTGGGGGCGCAGCTCGACAAATTCTGGCCAACGGTCGGGAGTGAAGGCCGCGCCGTCTCCGTTTCGCTCGAAACGGCTTCCGGCTCCTGTTCGGGAACGGTGCAAGGCAAGAAGGTCAGCGTTGTTCCCGAGAACCAACGTCCGCGAGTAGGCGTTTTGCGCCGCAATCAAATTCTCAGAATCGTCGAGGCACAGCCAGCCAAGAGATATGAGGAAATTAAGCGGTTCATTGATATCGACGGGGTGGAGGCCTCAGAGGCAGAACTGAAGAAGCTCATCGATTCCCTAAAGAGGCGGCAGGCCGATTGCGTCACTGCCCTCGGCGAGAATTTGAAGGCGTTGGACGGGTTTTACGAACAGGCCGGGAAGCCATCGGCCGATTCCTCGCTAGCGTGGGCACGGGCAAGATTGGCCGCTCCCCAACAAGAGCTTGACGCGAATATCGGCGCTATCGGGAAGCTGCGCTCCGCGTTCCAGAATCTCGATGGCTTTCCGACCCAACACCAGGAAGCCAAGAAGAACCTGGATATCTCAAAGGCCGCCTTGAGTGAGGCAACGGCGGCTGTAGAGGCCGCAATCGCTCAGGCCGGCAGCGGAGCGGGCGAACTTCTGGACCTTATGCAGGCCGGGGCCAAGTTCCTCCACGACCACCCCGCGACGGCCACTTGCCCGTTATGCGACAGTCCGGAAAATATCGTAGGTCTTGCCGAGCGCCTCGAAGAAAAACTCGCAAACTTCGCCACTTTGACCGAGGTCAACGGGAAACTGACCACATGCCGTCAGGTGCACGAGATGCGGCAGCACGCCGTTGCCAGCTTGATCGAGCGTTACGGGCGTGAAAAAGCCGCATATATAGACACGCAAAGCGGGCATATTTGGCCCGCGATGTTCAAGCTCCCGACGACCCCGCCTCCTGAAGATATTGAAAGTCTGGCATTGTGGCTGACCGCCAACGAAGACCTGTCGCCAGCATGGAAGACCATCGAGGAGGAATGGCAGGGAGAAAAGAGATTCGCCGTCGCGCTCAAGAGGGCAGTCGACCAATATCTTGAGAATCTTAAAATCCAAAAACAGCTTGAGACGCAAATCCCCCGCGTCGAAAAAGCACATGCAGCGATCATCGAAGAGCGACAATCCTTCACGGACAAGCTCATCAGTGGAATCGCGGACGATGTTGGAGACCTTTACGAAGCCATCCATCCCGGAGAGGGACTCAAGAAAATAAGCCTTCAGCTCGATCCGGTTCGCCGTGCGTCGCTCAACCTCGGCTCCGAGTTCTGCTCCCAAAAAGCCCCTCCGCAGGCCTACTTCAGCCAGTCGCACCTGGACACGCTTGGCCTGTGCGTGTTTCTGGCTTTGGCGCTACGCGCTCAGCCCGACCAAACGATTCTCGTCCTTGATGACGTGATCGGAAGCGTGGACGAACCGCACGTCGAGCGGGTGATCGAGGCGATCTACGAGTACAGTCAAAAATTCCGGCACTGCATCGTCACGACGCATTACCGGCCGTGGCGCGAAAAATTCCGGTGGGGGTGGCTCAAGAATGGGCAGTGCCAGTTCGTCGAACTTACCGGCTGGGATTTGCCTCGGGGCCTGCGGGTGACCAACAGCCTCCCCGAGCTTGATCGGCTGAAGAAGTTGCTGGCGGATGCCTCCCCGGATGTCCAAGCGATCTGCGGCAAGTCGGGAGTAATTCTTGAGGCCGCTCTGGACTACCTGACTCAGAAGTACGAGTGCAGTGTTCCCCGGCGTTCCGGCAACGCCTACACGCTGGGCGATCTGCTGCCGGCCATTGGAAAGAAACTTCGTGAAGCCCTGAAAGCGGAGATCCGGGACGAGAAGGCCGCGAGCGGCGCGCCGATCGTGCGGGTCGTCGAATTGAAGCCCATTCTCGACGAACTCGAACGCATCGCACAGGCGCGCAACGTCTTCGGGGCGCATTTCAGGGAGATTTCGTTCGAGTTGCTGGAGGCCGACGCACTCAAATTCGCGGGGTACGTCGTCACGTTGATGGATGCGTTGACGCATCCCGAGGATGGCTGGCCCAGCAGCAAGAGGTCGGGCACCCACTGGGCGACAAGCGCCGACTCACGCCGGTTACACCCTTTAATCAGGCCAAGCTGAGGCTCATGAGCAAGAAACCGAAACTTGAACTGACATGGATCGGCAAGGGGGACCGGCCCCGGCTGGAGCCGCGCATCCTACTGGAGGACTCGGAGAGGTCCTACCACGCGGCTACTCGTGTAAATGACGGCGACATCTTCGACAACCGCCTGATCTTTGGCGACAATCTGCTTGCCTTGAAGGCGCTTGAGCAGGAGTTCGCGGGCATGGTGAAATGCGTTTTCATCGACCCTCCCTATAACACCGGCAGCGCTTTTGAGCATTACGATGACGGGATAGAGCATTCGCTTTGGTTGTCGCTGATGCATGACCGTCTTGAAATAATTATGAAACTACTATCAGATAATGGATCTCTTTGGATTACAATAGATGATAATGAGGCACATTATCTTAAAGTTATGTGCGATGAAATATTTGGTAGAGCGAATTTTACGGCAAATATTGTTTGGCAAAAACGCTACGCTCGCGATAATAATTCTGCGATTGGAAATGCGCACGATCATATTTTAGTCTATGCTAGAAATCCTGACTCATTCAAGTTGGGAAGAAATAGGTTGCAGTACGAAGAAAAAACAAAATCGGCATATAGAAATCCTAACAATGACCCTCGTGGGCCGTGGCAATCGATTTCTTTCACGGGCGCTGGATGGCGCCCCAATCAGATGTACTGTATTGAAGGACCAAAAGGGCAGAAGCATTATCCCCCCGAAGGGCGCCACTGGGCGACACTTGAGCCAGAATATTTGCGCCTTCGTTCTGAGGGAAGATTTTGGTTTGGCCAAGATGGAAATGGGGTCCCTCGGCTCATTCGGTATCTGTCTGAGGTTGAAGGATTGGTGCCTTCTACGTGGTGGCCTCATGAAGACGTCGGCCACAACGACGAGGCGAAGAAAGAAATTCATGCTCTGTTCGGAAAGGAAAATGCATTTGATACGCCGAAACCTGAGAGACTATTGAAACGAATCATCGATATCGCCACCAATCCCGGTGACCTTGTACTCGACTCCTTCGCTGGCTCCGGTACTACCGGTGCCGTCGCCCATAAGATGGGGCGGCGTTGGATCATGGTGGAGTTGGGCGAGCACTGCCATACCCATATCATCCCGCGTTTGAAGAAAGTTATCGACGGCGATGACAAGGGAGGTATCACCGAGGTCGTCGGCTGGCAGGGGGGCGGTGGATTCCGCTATTTCCGCTTGGCGCCCTCACTTTTGGACCAGGATAAGTGGGGCCGCGAGGTTGTCAGCAAGGCCTACAACGCCGAAATGTTGGCCGAGGCCCTGTGCAAGCTGGAGAATTTTACCTACGCACCCAGCGATGCAGTCTACTGGCAGCAAGGGCATTCGACCGAGCGGGACTTCATCTACGTCACCACGCAGACCCTGGGGTCCGATCAACTCCAACAATTGAGCGACGAGGTGGGGTCGGATCGCAGTCTTCTTGTCTTATGTGCCGCTTTTCGGGGGGCGGCGGATCGCTGGCCAAATCTTACCGTCAAGAAGATACCCAATCACATCCGCAGTCGCTGTGAATGGGGCCAAGATGACTACAGCCTGAGGATCGAGAACCTACCCAAGGCGCCGACCAAGCCGGGCCAGCAGGATCTATTCGGCGATGACGGGGGGACCAAACGATGAGTGCCGGCGAGTTGATCCTCTATATCACGGAGGATGGTACCACCGAGATCCAGCTTCGGATTGTCGACGATACCGTCTGGCTGACTCAGGGCGAAATGGCCGAGCTGTTCCAGACGTCGCCCCAGGCCATCACCCAACTCATCAAGGCCATCTATGCCGACAAGGAACTGGCTGAAACGGCAACTTGTAAGGAACTCTTACAAGTTCGCACAGAAGGCGCACGACAGGTTCAACGCAACCTGAAGACCTATAACCTGGAAGTGATCCTGGCTGTTGGCTATCGGGTGCGCTCCGAGCGCGGCATCCAGTTCCGGCGCTGGGCGACGACGGTGCTGAGGGAGTACCTCGTCAAGGGCTTCGTCATGAACGACGAACGCCTGAAGGACCCGAAGTTCGACTATTTCGACGAACTTTTGGAGCGCATCCGGGACATCCGTGCCTCGGAAGCTCGGTTCTACCAGAAGGTCCGCGACATCCTGGCCTTGAGTGTCGATTACGACGCCAAGGCCGACTCGGTTCAGACTTTCTACGCCATCATCCAGAACAAGATGCTTCATGCCGTGACCCATCATACGGCGGCGGAACTGATCGCGGCGCGAGCCGACGCAAACGCCTCCAACATGGGCCTGACCAGTTGGAAGGGCGGCCGGGTCCGCAAGGCCGACGTGACGACAGCCAAGAACTATCTGGGTGAGGCCGAGATCAAGGAACTGAACCTGATCGTCACCATGTTCCTGGATACCGCCGAATTGCGCACGACGCGCCGCCAGGAAATCCAACTGGGTGAATGGGAAACCATCCTTGACGGATTCCTGAAGGCCAACGAACTGCCGCTTCTGCGCACGGCCGGCCGGATATCGGCCAGGCAGGCCGAGCAGATCGCCCACGAACGCTATGAGGTGTTCGACGCCAAGCGGAAGGAAGCGGAACGCCGGGCGTCGGAGGACGCCGACGAACTGGAGGAACTCAAACACATCGCAGAAAAGGCGGCGACGACGCGCCATCGGCGCTTGGCTCCGGCCAAGAAGGGGAGGGGCAAGCGATGAACCATCATGTGAATGCCATTGCCGGCCGCCTCAGCCTGCGTCCACCCCAGCGCCAATCGTTGGAAATCCTCGACCGCATCACCGAAATTATCCCACCGCACAAGGCCACCGACGCGGCAGAGGCGCTGGAGGCCATTAAGGCCGAGTTCCCGACCGTTACCGATTTCGAGCGTGACTTTCCATCCCTCTGTTTCGCGCTGGCCACCGGTGTCGGCAAGACCCGCCTCATGGGCGCCTTCATCACCTATCTGCACTTGGCGCATGGTATCGACAACTTCTTCGTCCTGGCACCGAACCTGACCATCTACAACAAGCTGATCGCCGATTTCACGCCGAACACACCCAAATACGTGTTCAAGGGTATCGCCGAGTTTGCCACCGACGTGCCCGAAGTGATTACCGGCGACAACTACGAGACACGAGGCGCGCGCGCTCAATATGACCGTTCTTCCGACCTGTTCTATTCGGGCGTGCACATCAACATTTTCAATATCTCGAAGATCAACTCCGAGGTCCGGGGTGGCCGGTCGCCCCGCATCAAGCGGCTGTCCGAATATATCGGCGAGAGCTACTTCGACTATCTAGCAGGCCTACCCGACCTCGTTCTTTTGATGGACGAGTCCCACCGATATCGGGCGTCCGCTGGGGTGCGCGCCATCAACGAGCTTAAGCCGGTACTGGGGCTGGAGTTGACTGCCACGCCCTTCATCGAGACCAATCGGGGTGCGGTGGCATTCAAGAACGTCATCCTCGATTATCCCCTGGGCCGCGCCATGGCCGACGGCTTCGTCAAGGAGCCGGCGGTGGTCACTCGCAAGGATTTCAACCCCGCCGGCATGGCGGTGGACGAGATCGAACGCCTGAAGCTGGAGGACGGAGTTCGTTTGCATGAAGGCGTCAAGGTCGAACTGGAAACCTACGCCCGCGAGACCGGCAACCCCATCGTCAAGCCGTTCGTGCTGGTCATCGCGCGGGACACTACCCATGCTGGCCAGCTCATGCAGTTGATTCAGTCGGAGAAGTTTTTCGACGGTCGCTATGCCCACAAAGTGATCCAGGTCGATTCCAGCAGGACAGGCGCCGAGGAAGACGAGATGATCGAGCGGCTGCTGAAGGTGGAGCTGACCTCCGAACCGACCGAGATCGTCATCCACGTCAACATGCTGAAGGAAGGTTGGGACGTCACCAACCTCTATACCATCGTGCCCTTGCGGGCAGCCAATGCGCGCACCTTGATCGAGCAGTCGATCGGCCGGGGCTTGCGCCTGCCCTTTGGTCGGCGGACGGGCGTCAGCTCTGTCGACCGGCTGAACATCGTCGCTCACGACCGGTTTCAGGAAATCGTCGAGGAGGCCAATCGGCCCAACTCGACCATCCGCCTCCAGCAGGTGATCCTGGCGCCGGAGGAACTTCAACAGAAGACGGCGACCGTGGTGTCACAGTCGCGACTGGCCACCAAGCTGGGTTTCCATCCCGAACAGATGACGGCGAGTACGAGCGTGGTTTCCGACGGCGAGGCTCCGGCCTTCAAAACGTCCGAGGAGCAAAAGGTTGCGCAGATCGCCTACGCGGTGATACGCAAGCTGGAGAACCAACCCGGCAAACTGCCCAGCGTGACCTATCTCCAGAATCCGGACGTCCGGGAAGCGGTCCTGCGAGAGGTGGCGGCGCAATACCGCCCAGCGCAGTTGGACCTGGAAGGAGTATGCAGGCCCGATATAGCGGCGGTGGTGGCCAGGACCACGGACCTGGTAGTCCAGCAGACCATCGACATTCCACGCATCCTGGTGGTGCCGAAGGGCGAGGTCCGGTCTGGCTTTAAGCCGTTCACCCTGGATCTATCGAAGATCAACTACCAGGCCCCATCCGAGGAGTTGTGGGTTCAGCATCTGCGGACCAACCGCCTGGAAATTATCGGCTTGGGGCAAGGAAGCATCGAGGAAAACCGGCTGGAGGATTATGTCGTCAGTGGCTTGGTCGATTTCGACGACATTGCCTATGATGAACATGCCGACCTTCTCTATGACCTCGCGCGCCAGGTTACCGCGCATTTTCTGGGCTATCTTTCGGAGGGGGATGCGCGGCGAGTGCTGCGTATGTACCAGAAGCCGCTTGCAGCCTTCGTCCACGTGCAGATGCAGGAACACTACTGGGAAGAGGCTGTCGACTACGAGGTGGTAGTGAGCAGGGGCTTCACCGAGTTGAAGCCGAGCGCGTTTACCACATCGGCAAGCGAGCCGCCACTGGACTTCCGCACCTCGCCCGCCGACAAGAGCAACATGGCCAAATACCTTTTTGGCGGCTTTGAGAAGTGCCTGTATGGGGTGCAGAAGTTCCAGTCGGATGC
Source organism: Shumkonia mesophila (assembly GCF_026163695.1). Taxonomy (NCBI): domain Bacteria; kingdom Pseudomonadati; phylum Pseudomonadota; class Alphaproteobacteria; order Rhodospirillales; family Shumkoniaceae; genus Shumkonia; species Shumkonia mesophila. The sequence goes on from NZ_JAOTID010000023.1 coordinate 19,822, forward strand.
CGAGCGCAAGATGTCGGTCATTTTAGAAAGGGAAGCACTGAAGTGGTTCAGGCCCGCCAAAGGGCAGTTCCAGATTTTCTACAAGCGGGGTGCCGATCATCCGGAATACCAGCCTGATTTCGTCGCCGAGACGGCCGACGTGATCTACATGCTGGAGCCGAAGGCCGCCAACCAAATGACGGAGGAAGAGGTTCTGGCCAAGCGGGATGCGGCCGTGAAGTGGTGCCGCCACGCCAGCGATCACGCCCGTAGCTACGGTGGCAAGCCTTGGAAGTACCTGCTTATTCCGCACGACGCTATCGCCGAGAACATGACGCTCGCAGGGCTGGAAGGGCGGTTTATTGTTAAGTGCGGCTGAAGCCATCGCTGCCTTTTGGCTTCTACAAATATGACAAAAAGCCCGTGGGAGCGTTCCAATGAGCGATATCAAACTTTTCCGCGTCGACACGAATGAGGTTATCGAACTGGAGGGCGCGTCGGTCGCATTGGAAAAGTCGCTCCAATCCATCATCGAACGAAACCTCGAAGTCTTTCTCGGTGTCCGCTTCCTGGCCTCGGAATTTTCGACGGGTGCCGAGCATGGCGGTCGCATGGACACCCTCGGCATCGATGAAAACGGGTGTCCAGTCATCATTGAGTACAAGCGTTCGACCAATGAAAACGTCGTCAACCAAGGCCTGTACTATCTCGACTGGCTGATGAGCCATAAACGCGACTTCGAGTGGCTGGTAATGGAAAAATTTGGCCGCGATGTCGCCCAGGCGGTCGAATGGTCGGCCCCACGGCTCATTTGTATTGCTGGCGATTTCACGAAATACGACGAGCACGCGGTCAAGCAGATGAACCGCAACATCGAACTCATTCGTTATCGGCGGTATGGCGATGGCCTGCTGCTGTTGGATTTGGTGAATGCGACCACCAGCGAGCAGACGGGAGCGTTGATGACGGTGCCGGCCAATGGCGGACAGAAAGGCCGCCCGCGGACAGTATCAGAGGCCTTGGCTCACGCAGACCGCGAGCTGGCAGACCGCTACGAAGCTCTCAAGTCTTACCTTGTTGCGTTGGGGGATGACGTTCAGGCCAAGACCCTACAGAACTACTTCGCGTTTCGCCGGATCAAGAATTTTGCGTGTGTCGAAGTTCATACCCGGACGCGGAACTTACTCGTTTTTGTGAAGGTGGATCCGGACACCATTGAACTGATCGACGGCTTCACACGTGACGTTCGGGAGATTGGGCACTTCGGAACCGGAGACCTCGAAATCACCATCCGAGACATGGGCGACTTCGAGCGGGCGAAGCCCCTGCTTGACAAGAGTTACGAGGCGTCGTGATTGCTCACATGCAAGACGGAAGAATATTGAGCTTGCTGGCAGCCCAATTATGGAACGGGAGGTCGCCGAGGAAGTCCCGTGTATTCGTAGCGATCAAGATCAGAATGGCTGGTTGCCTTGGGGGGCCACTCGGCGGCGAACTTCGCCCGGCGGCTGATGCTGCCCGTGAGCAACGACACGCTGCTGCGGGTCGTGCGGAGGTACGGCAGCCCCGGCTTCGTCCCGCCGACGGTGATCGGGATCGATGATTGGGCGTGGCGGCGCAACCAACGCTATGGGACGATCATCTGCGATCTCGAACGGCGCAAGGCGATCGCACTCTTGCCGGATCGCGAACCGGCGTCGGCGCAGGATTGGCTTTCTGGCCAGCCTCAGATCGAGATCGTTGCGCGCGATCGAGGTGGCGGCTATGCCCTGGCGGCAGCCAAGACACTGCCGCGGGCGACCCAGGTCGCCGATCGCTGGCACCTGATGGAGAACGCCAGCCGTGCCTTCCTCGATGCCGTCCGCAAATCGATGCGGCATCATCCCGGCTAGCACAAACACCATCAAGATTGCGTCAGAGCCGGCGCTGCGCACGTATTCACACCTGGAGAGAGCGCCGACGGAACCTGACCACGCAGCGGGCAGCTAAACCAATGGTCAGGAGGAAGCCGATGTTGCCAATCCAGTGGGCACCCGGCGCCAACAGGCAGAGAGCGGAGCATACCAGAAATACCACACGCTCCCACAGTCGCAGTTGGTCTAGGAAATATCCTTCGGTGGCCAGCACGTAGGCGCCGATGCCGACCACGCAATAGATCAGGACCAAGCCTAACTCGGTCCACGTCCAGTTCACGAACAGCAGGGAGGGATAGTAGACCAGAAGGAACGAGATCAGGAAAGCGGGCAACGCCATCCGCAGCGCGGTGAAGGCGATCTTGCCGGGATTGGCACCGGCGATCCCTGCCGCCGTGAAGCAGGCAATCGCCACGGGAGGCGTGATGTTCGACAGCGCGCCATACCAGAACACGAAGAAGTGTGCCGACAGCGGGGGTGCCCCCATCTTGATCAGGGACGGGGCGATGGTTACCGCTACTACAATGTACACGGCCGTCGCCGGCAACGCGCAACTAAGTAGAATGGCCGCCAGCGCGGTCAACACCAGGGCGACGAGCAGGTGGCCTTGCGACCACGCCTCAATGTAGCTAGTGAAGACTTCGGCGACGCCCGTCATCGACACCACGCCGACGATGATGCCGGCCACCATGCAGGCCATGCTGACTCCGATCAGGGAAGCTCCACCCTTCATCAGGGCGTTCAGCAGGCGGAGCGGCGTTAGCCGCGATGCCGATTTGAAGAAGCTGACGACGAAGATGGCGGCAATACTGAACAGCGCCGCGAAGATGGGGGTGTAGCCGGCCAGCAGGGCGATGATCAGAATCACTAGCGGCAGAAGAAGGTAGCCTTCGCCAAACACCACCGATTTCAGCGACGGAATCTCGTTGGCCGGCAACCCGCGGATGCCGCGTTTGACGGCGCGGAAGTGAATGACCGCCATCAGCGATCCATAGTACAGCAGGGCTGGGAGGATCGCGGCGGTAATGATGTCAAGGTACGGGACGCCGATGAACTCGACCATCAGAAAGGCGGCGGCACCCATGATCGGCGGCGTGATCAGGCCGCCGGTCGAGGCGATGGATTCCACGGCGCCAGCAAAATGCGGCATGAACCCGACCCGCTTCATCATCGGGATCGTCATCGTGCCGGTGGTTGCCACATTGGCGGCTGCCGATCCCGAAATCATCCCGGTCAGCGCGCTTGCCACGACCGCGACCTTGGCCGGGCCTCCCGCGTAACGCCCCGAGACGGACAATCCAAGGCGGGCCAGAACGTCGGTCGCGCCGGTCGCCACCAGGAAGGCGCCAAACAGAACGAACAAGCCGATGTAGGATTGCGCGATCTGGAAAATCGTGCCGAACAATCCCTCGCTGACCATGAACATGCGGTAGATGAAACGCTCCGGCCGTACCCCGAAATGACCGAGCGGGGAGGGCAGCATCTTGCCGTAGAGAGCGTACAGAATGAAGAGTACGCACAGGGCCGGCAGCCACCATCCGAGGCACCGCCGCCCGGCTTCCAGCGACAAGATGACCGCCGCCGTGCCGACAACCATATCCAGTGCGGTCATCTCAAGAGTTGTCGCGAACCGGTCGTAGATGAGGATCAGGTAAAGGCCGCAGGCCATTCCGGCGGCGGCGAGAATGTAATCGAATGCCGCCGGATTATCCGCGCGCCCGGTCGTCTTGCGCAAAGGGTGCGACAGAAAAACCAGCGCCAGCAGTAGACTGAGAAACAGGCTGCTCCGCTTCATCACATCGATCAGCAGGAAGCTGTTGATGAGTAGGATAAAGACCGCGAGCGCGACGGCCAGCGTGGCGACAATCCAGGCATGGATCCCGGATAAGGAGCGGCCGGTACCCTCGAGATCAAGGACGCCAAGCCGGTCGATCCACGACGATTCGTTATCGGTCTGGGAAGACAATGTCATTCTCCGCTGCGGCCCTGCGGTTGCCGTGCCCTTGGGCGGGCAACCGCAGGGGTGCAAGGTAGGGAATCTGATTGGGTGGCGCGCAGCTTCACTTATTGATGCTGGCAAAGAATTTTGTGGCGCCCGGATGCAGCGGGAACTTGAGGGCTTCAATCTTGGGCAGGGCGGTCGCCAGGTCCAAGGTACTGAAGGCGCTATGCGCCTGACGTAGCTGGCCCATATTTTTGTTCATGGCATCGAGGATGTCGAAGGCCAGTTTGTCCGGCATCTCCTTGGGCACCATGATCAACGCCAGATGCGATACGGTGCGGATCGGCGTCGGTTGGTTGCTGTAAGTGTTGGCGGGAATCGTCTCGGGCGATTTCCAACCGCTGTTCTCGACCACCGACTTTTGCTCGGCCTCGGTCATTGAATAGAGGACAAGATCATCCTTCTCTGAGATCCGTGTCTGCTCCATTTGTGAGAAGGGCACACCCGAGGTCAGGTCGGCGCCGTCGATGATGCCGTTCTGCAGGGCGGCCAATGCCTCGGTCTGGCCAAGGTATTCGACTTTGATGTCGTTGAAGGTGTAGCCGGCCCCGGACAGGATAGCCAGGTTGGATAGGGTCGTGCCGCTGCCGACCGACCCCACGGCCCACCGTTTGCCCTTGATGTCGGCCAGTGACGCGATATTTGCTCCCTTGCGGATCAGAATATGGTCGGTATTGACGAACAACGGCGCCAGCACAACCATGTCTGTATAGGGCTTGCTCTTGAAATTGTTGTCGCCCTTCAGGGCATCGCGAACCACGTTGCTCTGGATGATGCCCATGTTGGCTTCCTTGTTGCGCAACAGGGACACGTTCTCGACGGAGCCCGCCGATGCCTGGGCCGACGCGCGGACGCCCAGCTTGTCGTTGATCAACTTCGACATCGCCAAGCCGGCCGGGTAGTAAGATCCCGACGTGCTGGCGGTGGCGATATTGATAAAGGCGAAGTCGCCGGCAACGGCCTGCGAGGCGCAAAGGCCCATTGCCGCAATGGCCCCAACCGCCTTGGCGGCCCAGTCTGATTTCCGCATTTGCCATTCTCCTCATCATGGTATGGGTTGACGCGCAATCCAACGGACGCCACTGGGACGACCCCTCGTGCCCTCGTGTGCGTGGCGTCAGATCCCGCTTTCCGGACGGTGATCACAACTCATCGCGCGGTTTCGTGGTCGCGGCCGTTCCCAAAAAAGAACCGAGGTCGCCACGGACGGCTCGATTGGAAGAGTTCCGAGAGGAATTCAGGGGGGAGAAATGTTCCCCCTGCGAAATCGGTTTATTGAAATAATCGCGAATGCAGGCATCGTCTACCAATCGACCATCGATGGCAGTGTGGAAACCCCTGTCAATTAAGTCAAATACAATGATATTATCGATTTATGCAGAAATGGCATACATGGACTGTCGTGGTGGCATTGTTGTCACTATACGGGCTAAATTTAAGGCAATTGTCGAGATTTAACGCACTGGACGAGGCGGACGAACACGGTTTCTTTCAAACATTATCGCTTTCCAGCCGGAATCATCAAACATGCTATGTGGTTGTATTGTCGTTTTACGACGAGTTCCGGAGATATCGAGGAGGGGCATTCCGCCGACCCACGGCAGTGACCGAGAAGCTGCGGACCTACGACGCGGCTTTTCGGGATCCGGGTTCGATGTCCGCCATGAGACGAGGCGGGACAAGAACAGCCGCTCGAAAACCCCGCATCAACCGGCGTAGGACACGGGGGCCTCCCGGCTCAGGTTGTCGTGCAACTTAGTCAGCAGATCCAGCCGGAGAATGTTTCCTTGGTCCAGGACTTGGCATGCCACTCGACGTGGGGCCATTTGTTGAGAGCCTGGGGATCGACCAGGACTGCGGTTATGGTTTCGATCAAAGCCTGCGCCGCCGGCGAAATGCGTGTTCCGTTGCGCCACAGGATATGGATGGTCCGATTGATGATCGGAGGTTCCAGCGACCTATGGACAAGCAGTCCCTTGTCCTCACGGGGCAACATCAGCCCTGCCAGCAACGTCACGCCGATTCCTTCCTCGACCAAACCGTTGACGGTGGACAGGTGCGAAGCTTCCGCCACAACGTCAAGGTATATGTCATGTTGGAGTAGGATCGGATTCAGCAGATGTCGGATACCGGTGTCCTCCCCCATCAGGATGACCGGATAACGCTGGACATCCTTCCAGCGGACGATTTTCCGGCGAGCCAGGGGGTGGTCGGCCCGACACACGAGCCGAAAGTCGTCCGATGCCAACGGGGCGGCGCGAAGGTCGGGGCTCGGTTGGGTCTGGCTGGCAATCGCAAAATCCGCCTTGCCGGACAGCACGCTCTCGATGGCCCCATGGTTGTTTTCGTCACGGATGCCGACGGCGATGCCTGGATAGGTGGCTTTCATCTTTGCCATGACCACGGGCATCAATCGGAAGGCAATGGATGCAAGGCAGGCGGCTACCACATGCCCGCGACGCCGCAAGAGCAGGTCTTCAATGTCCGACATGACGGTGTCGAACTGGGTGACCAGATGCTGGGCGTGGGGTAGAAACTTTTCTCCGACCGGCGTCAGCCTCACGCGCCGGGTGGTGCGCTGGAGCAATTGACCCCCCAGACGCGACTCAAGCTGGCGAATGCAGTGGCTGAGCGCCGGCTGCGAGATGTTGAGCGCTTCCGACGCAGCGACAAAGCTGTGCTTCTTGGCGACGGTGATAAATGCCCTGACGTGTCGAAGGTTCACATCATTCGGATTCATAGGATAAACGATTAGATTAATCGAACAAAAATATCAATAGCGCCATGCCGTGATCGATGATCAGGGAATGGCCCCCGCCGACACCTCCCGGGACGCCGGCGGCCCGGGGACATCTTGAAAATTTCCAATCCCGTCGACGGAGATCGTGGCGAAGCAGGCGTCCGGGAAAACCAGAGAACGCTGACGGCGGGGCGAGACCCGACGATACTATCCTCCACTACATCTTCCGGTCCCTGCGCGCCAATGCCTTGACCCAACTTCCGCGGTACTCGACAGAAAACATTGACGTTCCAATACGCTACGAGCCGCGCATTGATTTAGGCACCACAGGTTTCGGACGGCGTTTTGGAGGCGGGAATCTCCTGGAAGACGGGCGGGAGGGTGATGCCGGCGGCGCGGCAAACGGGATCGATAGTCGGCCCCGGCGCGGTTCTGAGGAGGGCGCGGCGGCCGTCCTGCTCGACCTCGACCTCGCTCAGGTCGACGAGATCGTCGACGATGCGCTGCCATTCGAGGCCCTTCAGGCGGCGTACCGCGAGACGGTCGAACAGCTCCTTTCTCAGCACCAGGGCGAGGAAGGAGACGAAGATGTGGCCGCGGATGGCGGCGTCGGTTTTGTGGAAGATGGGACGGGTGGCGAGCAGCGCCTTGGCGGCCCTGAAGGCATCCTCCACCGCCAGCAAGTTGCGATAGCGCAGGACCACCTGCAGGGCCGATAGCTTGGTGTTGGTACGCAGCACGAACAGGCCGTCGAAGCGGGCATCCGCCTCGACCTTGGCCTCGTCGATGGTGAAGCCGCCGCCCTTGGGCTCGGCGAGGAAGCGGCGGAAGCCGGCGTTGCCGACCAGCGCCTTGTCGCCCTGGGCGAGCTTGCGCTCCAGCCCGGCGAGAATGTCGGCTCTCGCTTCGGCGTCTTTCCTGGCCTCTTCCTCGTTGCGGGCGAGCACGTAGCGGCGCTTGGCGATGGTGACGTCCTTGATGTCGAGTTGGGTCTCTCCCTTCTGGCGTGGGATGGTCAGTGGCACCGCCGCGCCGTCGTCATCGAGGACGTCTTGGCGAATCTCGCGGACCGAACGCTCACGCACGCCCAGGATGTACTCGATGCCGCGCGCTTCGAGGTCGGCGATGGTGGCGGCCGAGATCATGCCGCGATCAGCGACGACGCAGGCGTGGACGACGCCGAAGCGCTCCTTGAGGCGGCTGACCACCGGCACCAGCAGGGTGACGTCTGCGGTGTTGCCGGGTACCAGGAAGGAGGCGATCGGCCGGTCGTCGCCGTCGAGCACGATGCCGAGCACCACCTGGTTGAGGTGGGGCCTATAATCCTTGGAATGGCCGCGCCGGCCCAGGCGGGTGCCGCCCTTGCCCTCGAACCAGAGACTGGTGGTGTCGAAGAAGGCCACCGACACCTCGCCGAGCAGCGGCTGGCGGTATCGGTACAGCGTCTCCTCGATCGCGTCCGTCATGAAATGGCCGTCGCCGACGCCTTCGCCGAGCCAGGCCATCGCCTTGTAGGCGTGATCGAGGTCGAGCCCGTCGGCGCCGGGCACCCGGACGGCATGGCGCCATCCGTCGGCGTGGCGGTCGGAGCCCGACACCATGAGCCGGTGCAGCACCGCCAGATAGACGGCCCGCTCGACATCGAAGCCGAAATTGCGCCCCGCCAGCAGTTCGCGCAGGACGTCGCGGCAGCCCAACTCCTGCCACAGCCGGCCGAACATCAGGTCGGGCCCGATGCTGAGCCGCTTCAGCTCCGGCAACTCGCCCTTGTAGTAGCTCGACAGTACGATCGAGCGCCGGGAATGGCGCGCCGCCGAAGTGATCAGCGAATCCAGCAGTCCAGAGGCTTCGACCTCATCGCGCCGCCCCAGCGCCTTGATGACGCGCTGCACATGGCGCCCGCCCTCGCGGGCGTTCTCCACGAGGTAAAGGTACTCGTAGCCACCGATCTTCTTGGCGCGGACGAACATGGCGCGGCATCCTGCTTTGATCCAGGACACCACGACAGAGATGAGAGAGCCAAGGAATCATGCCGAAGACAACGGCATAGAACCTCTCTAATTTAGCACCACAAACCGATCTGTCCGCACCAAACCCCAGCATTCCTGCGCCTTCCAGCTCGCGCAAATCCTCAAACTGCGGAAGTTGGGCTTGACCTGAACCGGCTCGAAAATATCCAGCAGCGGAAGTGTCCAGCCGTGCAGGCGCGGCAATGGGCTCTCCGATCGGGCCTTCAAATCCCACGATGATCTTCCCGGAGTCCCGCCGCCTAGGCCGCCGTCTGCCAGCCATGAGCCCTTACGTCCATCGGCATGCACGATCGGGCCTGAATGCACAAGCATTCCGATGTCCGGATTATATGATTTTTTGGAATAATCTATGAACAAAATCAAATTAACTAATCAATCTCCCGGTGTTGTAATCGAATCTCTGGGGCAACGGTTGGGAGTGTGGCTGTCATGCCTGGAATCGAACAGGCTCGGGTTTACTTGGTCCCCGTGATCGATGTGAATTGGCTGACTTTCGCGCCATTCGATCCGGGACGGGGCTACCGGGTTGACCCGCCGAAAATTGAGCAGAGCATCGGCGAGACCGATCGGTTGGTCGGCCTTATGAACGAGCTGACCGATGGCCGCTATGTGTTGACGCCCCACTCCGGAATTTATTGCCGTGAGGCGTTCTATGAGGCGCCTTTCGTCGACATCTACCGTTCCGGCGTGGCCAGGGGCGCCGAAATCGCCGTCCATTTGCACGAGGAGGTCAAGGGCGTCGGCGTTCGCTTCGGCGAGGTCGATCACGTGCGCGAGATGTTTGCTCTCTGTTGCCGCAAGCTGGAGGCCGCCGCCCTGCCGTTTTCCAGCTATCGTGGCGGCCACTATGCTTACGCGCCGTTCATGAATGCCCTCCTGGAAGAGCACGGCATTTTCATCGATCTGTCCTGTTTGCCCGGTCTGAACGAGCCGACGAGGGAAGCCGTTTGGGTCAACGCAAAGTTTTCCGGCTACTACCAGCCGGATGATCCGTGCGCCGCAAATGACAGCGCCTCCAAGGTATTCGAAATTCCCATGGGATGCGACGGGCAGGGGACGGGCTATACCAACATCCTGCACATCGAACAGTCCAATCTCGACAACCTGAAACGCATATGGGTCATCGTTCGCGACCGGGCAGCAGCCGAGGGACGGGCCCAGATCGTCCAGTGCCTGTTCCATACGGCGTCGGTGGGACGGCAGGACTATGTCGACAGACTCAAAGGCTTTTTCGACCACGTGGTTCGCAACGGCGGCGTTCTGACCCGCCCCAGCGAAGCAAAGCTGATTTTCGATGAAGGAAAGGACTCGAATCGATGAGTTTGTGTCTTTTGATCCAGCCAATTCATGCAAGCGGCATAGCCCTTCTTGAAGATGCGGGGTTAACCGTGTGTCAGGCCAGCAAGCCCGACATGGAGACGGTCGCCAAGGAGATCGTTCCGGCGGTTGCGGCGATTACCCGTAACGCGGGGCTGAACCGCGCGGCGATGGATGCGGCCCCGGACCTCAAGGTTCTCGGTAATCACGGCATCGGGACCGACCCGGTCGATGTGGCCCACGCCACCGAGATCGGCTTGCCCATCATCTTCACGCCCTACGGAAATGTGCAGTCGGTGGCCGAGTTTGCCATCAGCCAGATGCTGGCCATCGCACGGCGGACCCGCGAGGCCGACCGGGCGGTGCGCGCAGGCAACTACGACTACCGCTATGCTCGCGATTTCGTCGAACTTCAGGGCAAGACCCTGTTGGTGGTCGGCTTCGGCCGCATCGGCTGCCGGACCGCCGAAATCGCCAAGGCCGCCTTTGCCATGCGGGTGTTGGCCTATGACCCGTATCTGGATGCCAGCGTCCTCGCCGCCGCCGGTGCGGAAAAGGTGGACGACCTCGATGCCGCTCTCGATCAGGCCGATATCGTGTCCCTGCATCTGCAACTCACCCCGGAAACCCGGACCATCATGAACCGGGATCGTCTGTACGGGATGAAGAAGGGGGCAATGCTCGTCAATACAGCGCGCGGCGCGCTGGTCGACGCAGATGCCCTGATCGAGGCGCTGGAAGACAAGCAGTTGCGCGGCGCCGCCATGGATACGTTCGAGAAGGAGCCGCTGGCCGTCGAACATCCCTACGCCAAGACCGATCGCCTGGTCTTGTCGCCACACATCGGGGGCGCTACCGAGGAATGTCTGGAACGGACAGCCGTGCAGACCGCCGAACAGGTGATTCAGGTCCTGAAGGGAATCAGACCGCCATATCTCGTCAATCCCACCGTGTGGGACAGACGCCGATAAAAAGAAGCCAGGAGGAAAAATCAATGATCAAGAGCAATTCCGTCAAGGCCCTGCTCAAGGCTGACAAGCCGGCGTTTGGCACGTGGATCACCCTGTGCCCGCATCCGCGGGTGGTGAAGATCTTTGCCGCCTGTGGCTTCGACTTCGTCATCGTCGAGATGGAGCATACCGATTTCAACATGGAAACCGTCGGTGGCCTGGTCATGCTGGCCCGCGAGGCCGGGATCGTTCCGTTCGTGCGTCCGACCGGAACCATCAAGCCGCATGACATGACGCGGCCGCTCGATGCCGGTGCCCAAGGACTGCTGCTGCCGTCCATCGATACCGCCGAGCAGATGGCGGCGATCGTTAAGGCGACGAAGTATTACCCGATGGGCAACCGGCCGATGAACCTGCGCGGCCCCCACACCGACTACTCGGCCGGAGACGCCGCCGAGATAACTTGGCACATCAATGAGGAGACGATGCTGGTTGCCATGATCGAGAGCCAGGTCGGCATCGACAATCTGGATGCCATCTGCAAGGTTCCGGGGGTGGATGCTATCTTCATCGGCCCCGACGATCTTTCGCAGGATTTGGGCATCCCCGGGCAATTGAACCACCCCAAGATGATCGAGGCCACCGAGAAGATCTTCGCGATCTGCAAGGCCAACGGCGTGGCTTACGGAACCAGCTGTCAGAACCCGGAGATGGCGGAGAAGCGGGTGGCGCAAGGCGCGCGCTGGCTGCCTTACCAGAATGATGCTGCGATGGTGTTCAACACCGCCAAGGCCGCGGTGCCGAAATTGATGGAGATTGGAGGACGCGGAAGATGATCTCGAATGCCGAGATCCCTGTCATTCGCGGGTGCGGGGTCCCGCCCGAACGAATTGCCGGCACCACGATGAAAGCCGTCCAGATGTACAGTCCCTACGGCTTTCGCGGGAAGATCGGGCTCATCGTGCCGTCGACTAATACCGTCAACGAGCCCGAGTTCTATAGGATGGCGCCGAACGGGGTGTCGATCCATACGGCCCGCATCAAGTTGCTCGGCAAGGCAACGGTCGAGTCCTATCACGCCATGGGGGCCGAGACCGAAAGGGCGGCGGCCGAATTGGCGACCGCCGAGGTCGACGTAATTGCGTGGGGGTGTACTTCGGGTTCGGTCATCATCCCGCGCCAGCAGCTCGAAGCCAGCATGACCAAGGTGGCGGGGGTTCCGGCCATCACCACCTTCGGTTCGGTTTTGGCGGCGTTGTCTGCCATGGGGGCCAAGCGGATTTCCCTCGGGACGCCCTATGTCGACTTCGTCAACAAGGAGGAGGTCCGGCTGATCGAGAAGACCGGCATCGAGGTCGTTGCATGGCACGGCCTGAAACTGGGTGAGACGCAGGAGGAGCGGCGTGGGATTGGCCGCGTGCCGCCCGAATCGCTGTCGCGCCTGGTGCGCTACGTCGATCGGCCCGAGGCCGACGTGATCTTCCTGAGCTGTACCAACATGGCCACCATCGAAATGATCGCCGATTTGGAGAAGGAGGTCGGTAAGCCGGTCATCACCAGCAACTTGTCGACCTTCTGGAATGCCATGCGGACGATGGGGCTGAGGGATCGCCTCGAACGGTTCGGCTCACTTCTCGAACGATACTGACGGTAGTCGTTATGATGGCTTGGAAACCAGAACACTTGGCGGCGGGTCAGGCCTTGGCCCGCCGGCTGTTCGACAAACTGGCGCGCGAAAGTGCCGATCCCCCGGGCGTCACCCGCAAGTCCTATGGCGAGGGTGAGCGCATGGCCCACGCCCTGATGATCGAGGCAACGGCCGGGTTTGGTGTCGAGGTCGCCCATGATGCCGCAGGCAATCTGTTCATCACCCTGCCGGGTGAGGATCGCTCCGGGCAGATCCTGGTGGCATCTCACATCGATACCGTGTCCCATGGCGGCAATTACGATGGCGCCGCCGGGGTGGTTGCCGGGGTTGCTGCCCAAGCCATCTTTCATGCCGCCGGACGCAAACCCCCGTTCGATCTGACGGTGCTGGTGATGCGGGCCGAAGAGAGCTGCTGGTTCCCCTACAGCTATCTCGGCAGCAAGTCGGCGCTGGGCATCCTCGATCCATCGGTCGTCGACAGCCTGAAGCGGAGCGACACAGGCAAGACACTGGCCGAGCACATGCGCGACGAGGGGTTCGATCCGGAGGCCGTCAAGCGTGGTGCCAGCCTGATCGACAGGAAGCGGGTCGTCGCCTACTTCGAGCCGCACATCGAACAGGCGCCGGTGCTCGTCAATGCCGGCATTCCGCTTGGCGTCGTGACCGGCATCCGGGGCAGCTTCCGCTATCGCAATGCGACCTGTGTGGGCGCCTATGCCCATTCCGGTGCCATGCCGCGCGAATACCGGCGCGATGCTGCGGCCGCCACCGGCGAGTTCGTTGTCCGCATGGACGAACTATGGGAGGATTTCCTCGCTCGAGGGCGCGACCTGACCGTTACTTTCGGCGAATTGATGACCGATCCCCAACAGCACGGATTTTCTAAAGTCGCTGGCGAGATGCACATCTGCCTCGATGTCCGCAGCCAGGATCAGGCCGTTCTCGACGAGGTGCGCACCCTCATTGATCCGATGGTCAATGAAATCGGCGAGCGGCGCAATGTTCGCTTCGAGCTGGGGCTCCTGACCGGGAGCAGTCCGGCCGTGATGTCCGGCCCCTTGCAGGAGATGCTGATCGCGGCGGCTGAGACGACGACCACGTCATACAGGGTCATGGCCAGCGGGGCCGGCCATGATGCCGCGACCTTCACGCAGGTCGGCATCCCGACGGCCATGCTCTTCATCCGTAATGAAAACGGCAGCCATAATCCCGACGAGGCGATGGACATGTCCGACTTCGATCATGCCTTGACGGTATTGGCCGAGACCTTGGCGGCCCCGGTCGATCGTTGGCGGTTGGTCAGGGGATGACAATGACTGATGGCCGCACCCTCGTTCCGGAAGTACGGCGACGGGAAATCTGTGGCAGTTTCCTGAAGGCTCCCGCTGTCGCGGCAGAGGGCGCGGCCATTGGAGCCGATGTCTTTTTTCGGGCCAGGTTCATGGGGGAAGAAACACACGGCTCACGCCCATTTCTCCATATCCTCGACCGCCCCAAGTCATCCTGGGGCGGCCGTGAGCCGGTGCTTGGCGGCAATCCCTATCCCCGCGCTGGGCCGGCCCGGATCGGAACCGATCCGGGTGCCGGGCGAGTGGGCATTTGCCGAAATGGAGTGTCGCTCCCCCGTCGGCATACCGGCCAAAGCGGCGGCTTTGGATGTTCTGGAGAAATGGTAAGGTCAACTTGGTGAACTCAATGGCCCGCTTTAAGCCATTCCTCGAATTCGCGCATCGTTGCCTCGGACGGCGGGTAGGTGCCCGGCATCGGGCGTCCTTCCAGCAACTTTTCCTTACAGAACGCTTCGACTTTCTCCTGACGTTCGCTTTCCGTGGCGATCTCGGCGGCAAGATGCGCCGGGATGACGACTACGCCATCGCCATCGGCGACGATGATATCGCCGGGATAGACGGCGACGGTCCCGCATGCGATCGGACATTGCAACTCATGCGCGAGAAAGGCGTTGGTGGATGGGTAGGGGGTGGGACCCTTGCAGTAGATTGGGAACCCGATGGTCGCCGTTTCGGTGACATCGCGCATGCCGCCGTCGCCGACCAGACCGGCGATCCCGCGCACCTTCAGCCGGGCGGCCATCAGGTCGCCCGCCATCGCGCTCCCGGGTTCGCCCATGCAGTCCATGACCACGATGCTGCCCGCCGGCGCGGTTTCGAGCATAACCCGTTGAGGATACTTCGGATCTCCAAGCTTTTCCGCGCCCCCCTTGTCTTCGCGGATGGGAATGTTTCGCATGGTGAAGGCGGGGCCGACGCATTTTTGTGTCGATGGAACCATCGGCATGACTCCCTTCATCACGGCCCGTCGGATTCCGCGTTTCATCAGGGCGGCGATGATCGTCGCGGTCGTGATCCCATACAGCTTTTCGATAGTCTGAGAATTATCCACGGTTGTTCTCCTGGATTAGTCGTCTGTTTAGGTGCGAACACGAGGTCATCTAGGTGGAGGTCCTCACGGAAAGTCAAATCGAGTTTCCGTATGCATTTATGCCTATTGGGTATTCAGGGGGCGGGGCATGGAATGTGCTGAAACTTTTCTCCGCCCGCTCAACCCGCGTCAGATCTCGGCATTTCGAGCCGTGATGATGACCGGAGGCATGACGGCTGCCAGCGCGCTGTTGTGCATATCGCAACCGGCGGTCAGCCGGCTGGTCCGTTCTTTCGAAGAGGATATCGGCCTGACCCTCTTTCATCGGAAGGGGAATCTGGTGGTCCCCACCGAGGAGGCGAAGGTGGTATTCCGCGAGGTCGCGCGGTTTTTCACCGCCAGTGACCACCTCCGCGAAACCGCCACATTGCTTCGCAATCAGCGGGCGCACCATCTGCGGATTGCCGGGATGCCGAGCCTGGTACAGGGATTCATCCCGAGGGTCCTCAGGTTGTTTCTCGACCGCTATCCCGATGTCAGCATTGTTCTGCATTCAGACACCTCTGTGGCGATTGCCGACCTGGTGGAGAAAAACCAATACGACATCGGCTTTGCCTACGTCGGATCCGAGCGACCGATGATCGAGGTTAAGCCGCTTCCAGAAACCGAAGCGGTCTGCATCGTCCACTGCGACATGGATCTCGCGGCCAGAGAGGAAGTGAATGCCAGCGACCTGTGCAAACTTCCGGTTATCGTCCTGGGGCCCAACAGTATTCTCCACATGGAAATCCTGTCGGTGTTGTGCGCCGAATGCCCCGGGTTCTTGCCGCGGATCCAGGTTCGCTATCCGTGGTCTGCCTGCTCGATGGTAGGGCAGGGAATGGGCGTCGCCATCGTCGATCCATTCACGGCCCTTGAATTTGCCGATGACAAGGTCGTTTGCCGGCGTTTCCGGCCCCGCATCCCGTACACCTTTTCGACGCTATTTCCACCGGGCGGCGAGGCGACCGGCTTGGCGCGCATATTCGCGGATCAGTTTTGCGAGTGCATGCGGAGCGAGTTCCGGGTGGGGCTGAGCGGCGATGCCGCAGACCGGTGATGCCGATGGCCGATCGGGGCAAAACGTTTGGTTATACTTGGATACAGATATAATATTTGATCGGATTGTCGTGTCTTGATACTGTTTATAGTATGTTATATATTATAACAATTCTCTAAGTGTCGATCTCTTGACGAAGTACATATGTATTGGGAGTTGCTCATGAAAGCAAAAATTTCGACAGCTATACTGTCAATATTTGCGGCTTGGCTATTTAGTGCCGCAAGTTCTGCTCAGAATTTACCAGATGTTAAACTGAAGGTGATCGGTCCGCAGTCGCGGGGCGTGGCTTGGCACCTGATCGTCAAGCCGTTCTGGGACGAAGAACTGCCGAAGCTCTCGAACGGAGCCATACAGCCGGACTTGGCCAGTATTACCGAGTTGGGCTTGTCGGGATCCGAGGTCTTTCGGCTGTTGAAGATGGGTGTGGCCGACCTTGGGATCATCGTTATGGGCTATGCGTCCGGGGAAGTCCCCGAACTCGACGGTTTCGATCTTGCCGGCGCCGTCCCCAATGTAGAAGCCCTCGGAGCGGTAACCACCGCTTATGGGCCGGTGGTCAACGACATCATGCTCAAACGGGTGGGACTCCGCGTTCTTGGTTATTTCCCGTTGGGCCAGCAGGGGCTCTGGTGCAGCACCCCGATCTCGGGCATCGGGGATCTCAAGGGTAAGAAGGTTCGGGTTTTCGCGACCACCCAGGCCGATTTCGTCGTCGCGCTCGGAGGGTCGCCGGTAACTATGCCCGCCACGGAAGTTCCGGCGTCGCTTCAGCGCAAGGTCATCGATTGCGCCGTCACGGGCCTGTTGTCGGGGAATATCGGCAAGTGGCCGGAGGTCACGAGTCACCTCTATCCCATTAACTTCGGCTGGGCGATGATGACCGTGGTCATCAATCAGAAGTCTTGGGATCGACTTGGCAAAAATGTCCAGGATTTCCTGACCGACAAGATCCAGAATGTCATGATCGCCCGGGCCTGGGATCTGGCGCGCGAAAGCGATGATCAGGGAATCTGGTGTTCGACCGGAGACAGCCGTTGTTCCTGGGGATCCAAGGAAAGCGTCACTCGCTACAACATCAAACTGGTGCCGTACACGGACAGCGATGATGCAATTCGCAAGCGGGCGCTGGAAGAAGCCGCTCTCCCGGAATTCGCGAAGCGGTGTGGCGCTGAATGTACGTCTGCCTGGAATACCGCGGCGGGCAAGGCACTCGGCGTGCAGGCCAAGGCAAAGAAATAATCCACCCGAGAGAGGTTGGAATGAAACTTGCTTGAAGGCCTGTCGGGGGGCACGCCTGCCCCCCGACCCCTTCCGGTGAGGTTCCCGCCGAGATTGAGAGATGACCGAATCATTGTTTGATCGCTTTTTGAGCCGCTGCTGGTGCCAGCTTGAACGTCTGTCGACTGCCTTGATCTATGTTGGGGGCGGATTGCTGATCGTGTGCTGCCTGCTGGTCGCGGTCGAGGTTGTAATTCGCAAGACTCTTAACCAATCGCTGCAAGGGGTGGACGAGATCTCGGGCTACTTTTTTGCCGTATTCACGGTCTGGGCCTTTTCTTACGCTTTATTCAGGCGGGCCCACGTGAGGGTCGATGCCCTCTATCTGCACCTCCCGTCCGGCATCCAGCGGATTCTCGATATCGTCGCCCTGCTGTCGATGGCGATCATTTTCACCCTGCTGAGCTATCAGGCTTGGGGAGTGCTGGCCGAGACCGTCCGTATCGGAGCCCAATCCAACACGCCGCTGCGCACGCCGCTCTGGATTCCGCAGGTGTTTTGGATGATGGGGCTGTGGCTTTTCGCGCTCAATATTTGGATCGTCCTCACGCGCTCGGTCCTCGCTCTGCTTCGGGGCGACATGAAGGCGGTGGAGGCGATGGCGGCAGCGCCTTCGATCCATGAAGAGACGCGCGATGATGTCGAAACGGCGCGCGCAGAAGCGGAACAAGCAAGAAGCTGACTGCCCGCCGGTTGGCTATCGAAAAGAAGGACGTCTGGAGAAATGCTCGGTACTGCCGTTCTAGCCATCGTAATTTTACTGGCACTGGCGCTTCCGGTGAGCGCGGTGATGGGGTGGTTGGGGATCATTCTCGATCAATCGTATTCCCACTTCGGATTCTATCAGGTGATGGGTGAGGTCTTTTGGACGCATGCCCATTCATTTACCCTGCTTCCCATTCCGTTGTTCGTCTTCCTCGGCGAGGTCCTCGTCCGTTCAGGGATCGCGGCGCGGATGTACGCCGCAATGACCCATTGGCTGGGCTGGCTTCCCGGCGGCCTGATGCACGCCAACATCGGTGCCAGTACCATGTTCGCCGCAAATTCCGGATCGAGCGTCGCTACCGCGGCGACGATCAGTGTGCTGGCCATTCCTGAAATTTTCAAACGAAAATACAATGAAAGACTGTTCCTGGGCAGTATTGCGGCGGGAGGAACACTGGGAATTCTGATTCCGCCATCGATCAACATGATCATTTATGGGTTTCTGACGGATACCTCGATTCCGCAACTCTACCTCGCGGGGATCATCCCCGGATTCCTCCTCGCTTTTTTCTTCATGGCCGTGATCCTGATCGCGTGTTTGGTTCGCCCCGAGTGGGGCGGCGTGCGCGAACACACTGACTGGCCGACCCGGTTCCGCAGCTTGGTTAATCTTCTGCCCCCACTGTTCATCTTCATGCTGGTGGTGGGATCGATCTATATGGGGCTGGCAACCCCGACCGAGGCGGCGGCGCTCGGGGTGCTGGGAGCCCTGGTGCTGGCTCATGTTTATCGAAAGCTGAGCCTGGCGATGCTCAAAGAGGCGATCAAAGGAACCATGCGCACGACCGGCATGCTCCTTCTCATCATCCTGATGGCCCATTTCCTCAATTTCGTCCTGGCGGCAATCGGATTGGTGGGCGCCGTCAACCGGATGATCGCCAACCTAGGCTGGTCCCCGGGCCAGACCATGATCATGATCATCTGCATGTACATGCTGCTGGGCATGTTCATGGACGCCCTTGCCATGATGATCCTGACCGTTCCCGTCATCGGCCCAGTAGTGTTTGCGCTGGGATTCGATCCCGTGTGGTTCGGGGTGGTCGTCATGCTGATGTGCGAGACCGCGCTGATCACCCCACCCGTTGGGATTAATGTGTACGTTGTCCAGGGTGTCCGCGGGAGGGGGGCGCTGAACGACGTAACTATCGGGATCCTACCGTATCTGTGTGCCTTGCTGGCGATGATTGCGATGCTGTTGATCAATGACGACATTGCTCTCTATCTCCCCAAGCTGTTCTACCGCTAAGCAAACAGTGACGACGCCACGTCGTCCTCGTCGGAGGTGAGCATGAAACAACGCAATACCCGATTGCCTGGAGGACTCGGCGTGGAGCCGGCACGGATCGCGGGAACGACGATGAAGGCCGTCCAGATGTACAGTCCGTACGGCTATCGGGCGAAGATCGGTCTGATCGTCCCGTCGACCAACACAGCCAACGAGCCGGAATTCTACCGGATGGCTCCGGCAGGGGTGTCGATTCACACCGCGCGGTTGCTGACCTTGGGGAAGACAACCCAGAAGGCTTTTGATGAGATGCATGACAAGACGGCGGAGGCGGCGGCTCAACTCGGCACGGCCGAGGTCGACGTGATCGCCTGGGGATGCACGTCCGGGTCGTTCCTGACTTCGCGCCACCGATTGGAGGAGATGGTCACGAAAGCCTCGGGCGGTATTCCTTCCTTGACGACGACAACGGCCATCTTCGAGGCCTTCAAGGCGCTGGGGGCGAAACGGATTGCCATGGGCACTCCGTATGTTCGGTTCCAGAACGAAAGCGAGGTCAAATGCTTTGCCGAAGAGGGGTTTCGGGTCGTTAGCGAGTATGGCCTCAACCTTGGTGAAACGCAGGAGGAACGACGCGGCATCGGGCGGGTGCCGCCGGAATCGCTGTTCCGCCTGGTTCGCCTGGTTGATCGCGTTGACGCCGATCTGGTTTTTTTGAGTTGCACCAACCTGCCGACCGTTGTGACGATCGAGGCGTTGGAGGCCGAAATCGGCAAGCCGGTCGTTAGCAGCAATCTGGCAACCTTCTGGCTGAGCCTCAGAATGGCCGGCCTGAAGGATCGGATCGAAGGTTTCGGCCGGTTGTTGAGGGAATGCTGAGGCCGCCGGCCTGAAAGTTCGGCACGGGGTATTCTCGCATGTTCCCGGCCGAATGACCTGCCAACGGTCGCGCGGGGGCGAGCCACGCGAGGGAGAAACCCGACCAAGGCGGGCATCTGTCCGAGGCGAGACCGCTACACAGGTGCCCTCGTAACCGCCTCTAGGGTCTTGTCCTGATTGCGCGGCGCGGGAGGGGGCATCCGCGGTTGCACCTCCCTTCCACATCCAGGCTGCATCACCAGCTCACCATTCCGCACGATCACCTGCCCGCGCAGAATGGTGTGGATCGGCTTGCCGGTTGTCGTGGATCCGTGCCACGGCGTGAATTTTTGCTTCGAGTGTAGCCGTGTTTGGTCGATGACGTCCGACAACCCCATATCGACGACCACGATATCGGCGTCTGACCCTACCTGCAGAATGCCCTTGCGCGGGAAGAGGCCCCATGCTTTAGCCGGATTGACCGCCGACCAGCGAACATAATCGTTGATGGTCATGCGACCCCGGTTCACCTCGGTCAGCATAAGTGGCATTTGCAGTTCAACACCGGTAATGCCGCAGCAGCAGTTCCAAATGTTCGGATCGTTTTTCCCACCCGACGTGTGCGGCGCGTGGTCCGTCGAGATCATATCGATCACGCCGTCCTTCAGGGCTTGCCACAACGCGGCGGCGTGTCCTTCCTCGCGGATCGGCGGATTGACACGTAGCACGCCTCCCCACCGCTCGACGTCCCGGCTGTCCATGAGGAGGTAGTGAGGGCAAGTCTCGACGGTGATATCGACACCCCTCGCCTTAGCGTCACGAATTAGAGGAAGAGCGTCCTTCGAGCTCTTATGGGCAATGTGCAATCTGGCGCCTGTCCACTCGGCAAAGGTGATGGCGCGGCCAACCGCCTCGATGGCGCAGACCGCCGGACGGGCCGCGAGGTGGGATAGGGCGTCGGTGCGTCCGGCGGCCCGCAGGCGATTGCTGCGGTGTTCGACAATCGAGGCATTCTCCGCATGGACGCTGCAGCGGACCCCATGGCGAGCAATGATCTCGAACCCCTCGAGCATCGCTCCGTCGCTTGGCGAGGGCAGGCTGCCGGTCGTATTGCACATGAAGCACTTGAATCCCGGCACTCCCGCTGCAATGAGGGCCTCGAGATGGTCGATGCTCGATTCATCCAACAGGCCGTAAAGACCAAAGTCCGCGTAGGATCGGCTGCTCGCTATCTCCCGTTTGGTCAGCAGGCCCTCCACGGTTCCCGTATGGGGGACGGTGTTGGGCATGTCCAGCACCGTAGTCACACCTCCCACTATCGCGGCAGCCGACCCCGTCTCCCAGTTCTCCTTGTCGGTGTGGCCGGGGTCCCGGAAGTGGACATGGCTGTCGATTGCCCCGGGAATCAGGTATTTGCCGGCGGCATCCAATTCCGTGAGCCCCTTGGGAAATGCATCGTCCTCGCCGATGGCGACGATCCTGCCGTCACGAATTGCCACGTCTGCCTGAACAGCGGAGTTTGGCGATATGACTATCCCATTACGGATAACCAGATCAGCTTTCTTCATTGATTTCTGCCTTTATCCTAATTTGCGGGTATGGCCGCCGGGTAACGTCACAAGGGTTATTGAATTGGGGGGATCATTTTTCGACGGCCGACTTCTTGTTTAGACCTATCAAGGTCCCGCTTCGTGGGAACGGGGTGAAGAGGTAGCCGATCATGGTCGCGCTATGGAAAGTGGTGGAAGAATTGGGCCCTGCTCCACCGGTGCCATTGAATTGATTTCGCAAATGACAGGAATGTGGAAGGTGCTGACGCCGACCATCCGCCAGCGTCCCATTCTTCCACGTGCGCACCCATGTGGTCTCCCGCATGTCCATGCCTGTCGGGTCGAGCCATCACCTCAACCTCAAGACGGACTGCGGCCAAAGCGTTTGGTTATACTGCGATGCAAACATAGTATTTGACTAGATTGATCTTGGTTGGCACAATCTTAACATGATGCAATATGGAAAGAAAAGGTGATAAATCTAAATCAATCGATTAACGATGTTTCGTATTATGACTTAGCAATCAAAGCAGCATCTCAGATGGGGGCGCTGGAAATAATTATTGTATTTTATTATAATTAATAAAATTTATTGTGGAAGCTATGGATTCTGACTGAACGATCATTTGATCGCTTGTCGAGCCGCCGGCCCGAGTGTGTTGATGTATATCCTCAAACAAAGAAGCCAAAAGGTGAAGAATCGTGACCATCACGACACGAGAGACGTCGAGTTCATTTCTGCAGAGTGTTGACGGGATGTATGCGCGGGCGGCCGCGCTTTGTCCGATGGAAGAGGGGCTCCAGGAACGGATCCGGCAGTGCAATTCGGTCTACATGGTGCGTTTCGGCGTGCGTCTGCGGGGCTGCATGCACAGCTTCGTCGGCTGGCGTGCCGTGCACAGCGAGCATTTCGATCCGGTGAAGGGGGGCATCCGCTATGCCCTGGACGTCGACCAGGAGGAGGTCGAGGCCCTGGCGGCGCTCATGACCTACAAATGCGCTCTCGTGGACATTCCGTTCGGCGGTTCGAAGGGGGCTCTCAAGATCGATCCGGCGGCTTGGGAGGAGCACGAGCTCGAACGCATCACCCGGCGTTTCACGCAGGAGCTGGCCCGTCGCAACCTGATCGGCCCCAGCCAGAATGTCCCGGCGCCCGACATGGGGACCGGCGAGCGCGAGATGGCCTGGATGGCGGACGAATACCGCCGGCGTAACCCCCTCGATATCAATGCAGCAGCCTGCGTGACCGGCAAGCCGATCTCGCGCGGTGGCGTGGACGGTCGTACCGAAGCCACCGGGCGGGGCGTTCAATACGCCATCCGCGAATTCTTCCGTCACCCTGACCACGTTGCCAAAACCGGGCTCTCGGGGGAACTCAGGGGCAAGCGGGTCATCGTGCAGGGGTTGGGGAATGTGGGTTACCACGCTGCCAAGTTCCTGTCGGAAGAGGATGGCTGCCTGATTGTGGGGATCGTCGAGCGTGACGGGGCGCTGCGCTCGGCAACTGGACTGCCGGTGGAGAAGGTGCGCCAACACCTCCGTGCCAAAGGCAAGATTGCCGGCTTTCCCGGGGCTCAGTACGTGGAGAAGGGATCGGTTGTCCTCGAGGATGGCTGCGACATTCTTATCCCGGCGGCCATCGAGAATGTCATCACGGCAGAAAATGCGCCGCGGATATCGGCGCCGCTGGTGGTCGAGGCGGCGAACGGACCCACGTCACTCGATGGGGACCGGATTCTCGCCGAGAAAGGCATTACGGTTCTGCCGGACCTTTTCGTCAACGCGGGCGGTGTAATCGTCAGCTATTTCGAATGGGTTGAAAATCTCAGTCATATGCGATTTGGACTGCTCGAACGCCGTCGCCAGGAGACCCGTAACCAACAGATCGCGGACATTCTTGAAAAAATGACGGGAAAGGCTTTTCCCGCCGATAGGCTCGCCGACTTCGTCAAGGGAAGCCGCGAGGTGGATCTGATCCGCTCGGGACTCGACGAGATGATGCGTGCCGCTTATGCCCAGATGACGACGCTCATGAACAGCCGTCCCGATGTCCGGGATTTCCGCACCGCCGCCTACATGAGCGCCATCCAGCGCGTGGTCGACGCCTACAAGGCTTTGGGAATCTAACCAGCAGACATAAACCTCCCTCTGACTCGAG
>NZ_JAOTID010000024.1 GCF_026163695.1 Shumkonia mesophila
CATCGGGGCCGCCCAGAAGCCCGGCTTCTCGGTCGCCGACCTGCGCAAGGCCTTCGCCGAACAGGACGACATCCACTGAGACTGCCGCGCAGGTGCGGTAAATGGGAACCGCCGGGAAGATCGCGCTTCGACCGATCCGTAACCGGCGGCTCCCCGACTTCCAGAGACCTGCGTGCACATCGGAGGCAGCAGACATGACAACCGACGGAAAGCCGACGATCGCCCTTCACCATACGGCCCCCTTCCTGGTCGACGTCTTCAAGGCCCTGTTGGCCGAAAGGCTCCCGCGGGTCGAAAACTTCCACATGGTCGACGAAAGCCTGGTGAAGGAGGCGCAACGGCAAGGCGGGTTGACGCCGGAGCTTCTTCGCCGGGTTCGGATCGAGACCGAACTGGCCCGCGATGCCGGGGCGGACCTGGTGCTTTACACCTGCGCGACCATCTCTCCCGCGGCCGATACGCTACGCACGGAATTCTCCATTCCCCTTCTCAAGATCGACGAGCCGGCGGCCGAGCGCGCCGTCCAGCTCGGCGAGCGGATCCTGCTGATCTGCACCAGCAAGACGGCCATCGACGGCGTCAAAAGCGTCATCGAAGACAAGGCGATCGTGGCTGGCCGGCGCGTCGCCGTGACCACCCACATCGAGCACGAGGCCTACGCCATGCGCCGGAACGGCGACAAGAAGGGCCATGACCGTTGCGTCGTCGAGGGCGCCATGAAGCTGCCGCGCGACTACGACGTGCTGGTCCTGGGACAGGCCTCCATGGCCCACCTCGCGCCCGAACTCGAACAGGCGCTGGGCATGCCCGTCCTCGGCAACACAGCCCTGTGCATCGAGGCCATGGCCAGGCATTTCAAGGCGTGACCCGCCCCCCGACCGAACCGACACCCCTGTCCACCAGACCGACGGAAAGAGCCATGTCCGCGCCCTCCTCCCACCACATCGTCTTCCTCGACCGCAAGACCATCGCCCCCGAGATCGTCGTTCGCCGCCCCGGCTTCGAGCACAACTGGCGGGAGTACGAACAGACAACGTCGGAGCAGGTCGTCGAACGAGCCCGCGAGGCCACCATCCTGATCGACAACAAGGTGCCGCTTTCCGCCGAAACGCTTGCTCGGCTCCCTCGACTGAAAATGATCGCGGTGGCGGCCACCGGCACCGACTGCATCGACAAGGCTTACTGCGCCGGGCATGGGGTCGTCATTTCCAACATCCGCAACTACGCAACCTCGACGGTTCCCGAGCACACCTTTGCGCTGATCCTGGCCCTCAAGCGCAGCCTGATCGGCTACCGCCAGGATGTCATCGCCGGAGAGTGGCAGCGCTCTGGACAGTTCTGTTTCTTCAGCCATCCGATCAGCGGACTGGCTGGCAACATGCTGGGCATCATCGGCGAGGGCTCGATCGGCCAGTCGGTGGCGGACATCGGCAAGGCGTTCGGCATGAAACCGCTGTTCGCCGCGCACAAGGGCGTCTCCGGCCTCGGGCCGCTCTACACGCCGTTCGACGAGGTGATCGAGACGGCCGACGTCATCACCCTGCACTGCCCACTGCTGCCGCAGACGGCGAACACCATCGCCATGCCCGAGTTCCGGCGCATGAAACGATCGGCCATCGTCATCAACACGGCGCGCGGCGGCCTCGTCAACGAGGCCGACCTTGCGACGGCCCTGCGCGAGGGGCTGATCGCCGGCGCCGGATTCGACGTGGTGACGCCGCCGGAACCGCCCGCCGACAACAACCCGCTCCTCGCGTTGCTCGACCTGCCCAACTTCATCCTGACGCCGCACGTCGCCTGGGCCAGCCGCGAGGCCCAGCAGGCCCTGGCCGACCAACTCATCGGCAACATCGAAGCCTTCGTCGCAGGCCGCCCGCGAAACGTCGTCAGCGGCGCCTTCTGACGGCGCCGCTCAAGGCCGCCGGGATCTACAGTCCGGCCGTCGACACCCGGGCCGCCACGGCCTGCGAGAAGGCCCGCGTTCCGGCGGCCCCACCGAGGTCGCCGGTGCGCGACGCCGGCGCGCCCGTGAGGATGTCGTCGAGGGCGCGCTGGACGGACTTGCCTGCCGCCACCAACTCGGAACGCTGGCTTCGCTCGCCCAGCCATTCCAGAAGCATCGCGCACGAGGCGATGAGGCCGCTCGGGTTGGCGCAGTCCTTGCCCGCAATGTCGGGGGCGGAACCGTGGCCGGCATTGGCCGCCGCGTGATCCTTTCCGACGTTCAACGCGCCGGCCAATCCCAACCCCCCCGCCATCGCGGCGCCGAGGTTGGAGAGGATGTCGCCGAACATATTGGTGATGACGATGACGTCGAACTGCGCGGGCCGCGAGTAGATCGACGCCGCGAAAGCATCGACGTCCATCTCGCCGAACTCGATGTCGGGGCATTGCGCGGCGATCTTGCGGGCCTCGCCCATGAACAGCCCGTCGGTCAGCTTCAGTACATGTTCCTTGCCGATGGCCGTCACCTTGCGACGGCGCTTGGCAGCAAGCTGGAAGGCGTACTCGGCGACCCGGCGCGATCCCTGCGCCGTGATCTTACGCACCGACAGGGCGACGTCCGGCGTCGGCATAAACTCGCCGCAGCCGGCGAACATGGTGCGGTCGGAATAGAACCCTTCCGTGTTCTCGCGCACGAACACGAGATCCAGCCCCGGCCGCGCGTCGGGGATGCCGTGGCGCGCCTTGAAGGGCCGGACGTTGGCGAACAGGTCGAGGCGCTTGCGAATGGTCGCCGGAACGTTGATGCCGCCGTCGGCGATGGAAGGATAGTTGGTGATGCCGGCAGGCCCCATGATCACGCCGTCGGCTGCCAGCGCTTCCTGAACCACCGACTCCGGCATGGTCGTCCCGGAGTTCCGGTGGCTCGCCATCCCGACCTCCCTGGTGACGATCTCGAGGCCCAGGTTGAACAGGCTGTTCGCCGAATCGACGGACAGCAGGGCACCCGCCGTGATTTCCGGTCCAATGTCATCGCCGGGAAGAGACAGTATTTTCATGTTGGCAGCCTTCGCTTGCAGCAATTGTCTTGAGGGGCATGGGGAAACAGATCCTCCGGCGCCACGCGCCGGAGGATCGAAGGGCCGGTCATTCGGCGGTCTGGATTTTCCTGATGCTTATCCACTTCTTCACGTGGGGAACCATCATTGCCCCAAAGGCAAGCAGGAAGATCGGTCCGGCGATCGGTCGCAGGAACAGTTCCAACCAGTCTCCGCCCGCGATGATCATCATCTTTCGGATGTTCGCCTCGATCAGCTCGCCCAGCACCAGGCCCAGCACCAAACCGGCGATGTTGAAGCCGTACTTCTTCATGAAGAAGCCCACCACTCCTGCCAGCAGCATGATCCAGGCGTTCATCATGTCTGTGCCCAGGGCAAAAGAACCGATGAAGCATAGCAAGAGGATCGTCGGCCCCTGCAGGAAGTACGGGAAGCGGGAGACCTGAGCGAAAATCCGTACGCCGTAGATGCCGCCCCAGAACAGCATGATATTGGCGATGATCATCGAGATGAAGACGGCGTAAAGCAGCGTCGGTTGGCTGATGAAAAGCAGCGGGCCCGGCCGCATGCCATGCACGATAAAAGCCCCTAGGATGACGGCCGTGGTGCCGCTGCCGGGAATGCCGAGGGTGAGGGTGGGAACCAGCGCACCGCCGGTCGACGCGTTGTTGGCGGTCTCCGGGGCAACGACCCCCTCCGGCATGCCGGTTCCGAACTTTTCACTTTGCTCCGAAGAGCGGACCGCCTCGCTGTAGGCCAGAACCGAGGCGATGGTGCCGCCCGTCCCCGGCAGGACACCGACTACCATGCCGATCACGGCGGACTTGAGGATCACCCACTTGTAGCGAAGGAACTCGACCCAGGTCATGAACTCGACCTTGACCTTCTTGGTCATCGACAGGTCGTGCCGCTGAATCTTTTCCATGGCCTGCATGAAGACCTCGGAAAGGGCGAAGGCGCCGATCATCACCGGGATAAAGTGGATGCCATTGACGAATTCGGCCGATCCGAAGTTGAAGCGGGTGATGCCCGTGATCTCGTCGGTCCCAAAGGTCGCGAGTACGAGGCCCAGCACCCCGCTGATCAGGGTCTTCAACTGCGATCCGCTGCCCAAACCGGCGATCGCCGTCATGCCGAGGATGCCGAGGGCGACGTATTCGGCCGGGCCGAATTCCAGCGCCACCTTTGAAAGCGGCACCACCAGGATGACCATCATCGTTGCGCTGAAGAGGCCGCCCATGATCGAGGCGCTTGTGGCCAAGCCAAGGGCCTTGCCACCCTTGCCCTGTTTGTGCATCGGGTGGCCATCCAGCACGGTCATGACCGACTCCGGCGTTCCCGGCGTGGCGAACAGGATCGACGTGACCGAACCGCCGAACGTCGAGCCGCAGAAGTTGGAAACCAGCAGGATGATCGCCGGAATTCCGTCCATCTGGTAGGTGAAGGGCAGCAGCAGCACGACGCCCATCGCCGAACTGATCCCCGGCAGCGCGCCGAACAGAATGCCGCTGGCGCAACCCAGGAAGGCGAACATGAGGTTGGTTGGCGCAAGGCCGCTCAGCAGCCCCTGGATAATTGCGTCCACAGCCGTTCTCCCTAATAGAAATAGAAGCTGAAGAGCCGCATCAGCCCCATACCGCGGGGGAGAGGCACTTCCATGAGACGCCCGAAGATGACCGCGAACACCGGACTAGCGAGGAACGAAGCCGCAATCAGGATCCACAGCTTCCGCGCCCCGAGCTGATACATGAATCCAAATACCAGCACCGGCACGGCACCGAGAAAACCGACTACGGTGATAGCCAGCAGGAAGGCCACGAAAATGGCCGTCGACAGGCTCAGGCTCTTCACCTCGGTCAAGCTCACTTTTCCCTTTCCGCCGGGTCCGCGGAGGTTTTTGCGCACGACTGAGATGGCGGAAGCCGCCGTCATAACCATGCCCAATCCCAGCAGGAGCTGCGGCCACCATGCCGCCCCCAGGTTTCCGCCGATGTTCAAAACTGGGAAAGTCCGCGATTCCTGAAACAGCACCACCATGACCACAAAGATCAGGGCATGGATGGTCAGTTCTTCGACCAGCGTTCTTTTGGAGGATTTTTCGGCCACCATTTTGGAAGCAACTCCGGCAAGTGAAGACCGCTACCCGGCTGCGCGAACCGGGCAGCGGCCGTCACGGAATGTTATTGGATGCGCCCGAGTTGGGTGAAGACCTTGGCGAACCTTGCCACGCTCTCCTCCCACAGTTTGGCAAACTGCTTGCTGTCCATCCAGCCGGGGATCACGTCAAGCGCATTCTCCTTGGCCCATTTCTGGTATTCGGGGGAATCGTAGATCTTCTTGAAGGCGACTTGGAGCCGGTCGATCGCCTCCTGCGGGGTGCCCTTCTTGACGGCAAAGCCGCGCCAGGTACCCATGCCGTCCCACCCCTTCAGACCGATTTCGCCAGCCGCCGTGGCGTTCTTGAGCTCCGGCGTTTTCAGACGTTCATCAGCAAAGACGACAAGGGGAATGATGTTGCCGGATTTCATCATGTCTCCGACGGCGCTTGCCTCCTCGTACATGAGGTCGACGTGGCCAGCAATGACCGAGGCCATCCGTTCGCCGCCGGAGTCAGACGGCACGACGGCCAGCTTGATCCCGGCGAGATCGGCGAAGTAGCCGACGCCGGCGTCGTCCACGCCGCCCGGCGAGGCGATGGTCACGGTCACCTTTCCCGGATTCTTCTTGGCGAAGTCGATCATTTCCTGAATGGTCTTGAAGCGGCCCTTGCCGCCGGTCCACAGGATGCCGGTATCCTTCTGCAGGTTTGCCACCGGCACGAAGGCCTCGCTGAACTTGAACGGCATCTTCTTGAAAACGTCGGCGATCAGGCCGGACGGACTCTCGCAGTGAATGAGGTAGCCGTCGGCCGGCGCATTGTTCGCATAGATGATGCCCTTGGTGTGGGCGCCACCGGGGACGTTCGTCACCCGGATCGAAACACCCAGATCTTTCTCGAGCCAGGGTTGGATCAGGCGGACCATCGTATCCTGCCCGCCGCCCGCTCCCGACGGCACGACGATTTCGATCGCCCGATTCGGATAGGGCTTCTCCGCCTGGACGGCGCCCGAAGCCATGACCAGGGCGGTCGTGACACACAATGCCTTGAGCAACTTCATCGCATTACCTCCACAGAGTGAAATCCAACCAAGCCAGTGCTTCTCGTGCCGGTCTGGCTCAGATCACAACAAAGCCGGATCGCTTCATCGGTTGGTTTCCCGCACCGAAACACCCTTTGACGGGATGATTGCGGTCCCTCGCCTGTTCCCACGTTCGTTCTTATCAGTCAATTTTTACTGCAAAAAATCCAATCTTGTCAAAAGGAATCATGCCCCAGCGATGCCCAGGTCGACGCTCGTCCGCTGAACCGATGTGACATATGCAATTAGCGATTTGTTATTGAATGATTATTCTAGACTGAGCAAATGCCATCTCCGCTACATTCTCGTAGGTTTCCGCTTCGGCAGGCGGGTGGGTCGTTGAGGAAAAAAACGATACAAAGTGGATTTTTGTATTTTGTCCGACATCCTGACCGGGGGCGGCAAAAATGCGCCCCTGTACGAACCCGCTTCGCGGGAGGGATGCGCTACCGGTCGCGACGGCCGGACGACGGCGAGATCCGGACGCGGCTGCGGGAGTTATCGCGGCAGCAGCGGCGGTTCGGTTACAGGCGCCTTCATCTTTTGCTGGTGCGGGAAGGCCTCATCATGAACCAGAAGAAGCTGCGGCGGCTCTACGCCGAGGAAAAGCTCCAGGCCCGGCGCCGGGGCGGCCGCAAGAGGGCCTTGGGCACCCGGGCGCCGATGATGCTTCCGCGGGGGCCGAACCAGCGCTGGTCGCTCGACTTCGTGGCCGATACCTTTGCCAATGGGCGGCGCTTTCGCATCCTCACGGTGGTTGACGACTTCACCCGGGAATGCCTGGCGCTGGTGGCCGAAACCTCGCTGTCTGGGATCCGCGTCGCCCGTGAACTGGATGCCTTGATCATCGGCCGTGGCAAGCCGCTGATGATGGTCAGCAACAACGGCACGGAACCGACCAGCATGACGATCCTGCGCTGGTCCCAGGACCGCCCCTATGCGGAGCGGGCAACCGGTTGGCAGGGAAACGACAAAGAGCTTGCTGGCCGAGGCTTTTCGATGAAACCTCCCTCAATGTTGTCGACGTAGGCTGCCAGCCGGGTCTCCACCCCTTGCTACCTTGAGACCGAAGGCCACATTCCGGCCACTTGCCGTAGCCCAGGTGCCAGCCGGCCATTGCACAGATCTTCGATCGTCCAGCACGATCAGTTGCTCGGGGTGAACAACCGCGCCAATCCCCGACTTAGATGTTCAAGACACCTGTCGCGATTCTTCGATCAACCCGTCAGCAAGGGCGGCAAAAGTGTCGTGGTAGATGGGGTCGACTGCGGTAAATGGCGCACGGCAATATGGCGAGCCGATGATCCCCATACGGTGGAGTATGAATTTGATCCCGGGGAAAACGCCGGCCTCGACCAGCACATCGATGATCGCGTTGCATCGCGATTGAACTTGCAGCGCTTCCTCGTTCCTTCCTTCCTTGAACAAAGCCCACAGTTTCTTATAGCGCCAACCCATCATGTTAAAGGTGCTGCCGATGGCTCCCTGGGCGCCGGACGCGATCCCCGCCAGGAAACATTCGTCGTAACCGTTCAGCAACAGGGTGTCCGGAAACAGGCGATGAATCCGTTCCATCTGGTACATATCCACGACCGTCTGTTTGACGCCGATGACGTTTCGGATGGAAAGCAGTTCACCAAGGTCTTTCAGCGTGAACTTCACCCCGCTCATCGCGGGAATATTGTAGACGATCAGCGGCACGCCACAGGCGGCCCCGACGATTTCGCTGTAATACGTGAATATGCCCTTCTTGCTGTGAGGGTAGTAAACTGGTGGAATCGCCGAAACGGCGACATAGCCTTCCTCGGCGCAGACCCTGGCCAGCCTTTTGCTTTCCTTGGTGCCCAACGCCCCGACATGGCCTATGACCGGCGCCTTTCCCCGGCATTCGCCGGCGACGAGGCGAAGAACCTCCTCCCTCTCCTCCGGGGTTTGCAACAGGGACTCCCCCGTGGAGCCCCCCACGTAGATTCCGTCCACACCATGGGAAAGGATGAAATTTACGAGGCTCTTCAGCCCGTTCGCGTCGATCGCATCGTCTTCCGTGTAGGGCGTGGCCAAGGCCGCGTAAAGTCCCGACAGATTTTTCATCATTGCTCTCTAGAAGCCCGTCCTCGATTGCACGGAAAAAGCCGAACGGCGAAGCAAACGGAAGCGAGCAGCGCGCCGAAACCACGCGGAAGCCCTGCCCGCCTCCTTCCCGAGGCTGTCCCTCACCAAGCAGACCAGCCGCCATCGACGACAAGATTGGCGCCGGTCATGTAGACGGAGGCGTCGGAGGCCAGAAAGATCATCGCGCCATTGTATTCGCTCGGCCGGGCCATACGGCCGATCGGCATCCTCGCGCAGTAGTTCTCCTGAAATTCCTTGTCCTGATCCTCCCGAAAAACGCCCGATGCGGTCAGGATGTTCACCCGGACGCCCTTCCTACCCCAATAGGTGGCGAGATAGCGCGTCAGATTGTAAAGGCCGGACTTCGATGCGCTGTAGGCGACGGGCTTGGTGAAGGCCCGCCCCGTCTTCTTGAGTTTGTAGGCATAGATGTCCTGGACCGGCGACAGGATGCCGTAAATGGAACCCATGTTGATGATCGACCCCCGTCCCGCCTGGGCCATGGCGCCGCCGACGATCTGACAGCACAGGAAGGTCCCGGTCAGATTGACATCGATCACGTCGCGCCAGACCGCCTCGGGAAATTCCTCGAACGGGCCGCTGACCTCGGGCGGTGCGCTCGGCTGCGTATCGATTCCGGCGTTGTTCACCAGGACATGGGGCACGCCCCAGGCCTCCCTGGTCTTTTCGAAAACCTCGACGATCGAAGCCTTTTTCGCGATATCGACGCTGTAGGCGGCGACACGGTCCACCGCCTCGCCGAAGGCATCGGCGAGTTGGGCATCGGAAATCTGTCGCCTTCCCCAGATGACGACTTTCGCCCCTCGCCCCAGAAAAGATCCACAAAGTTCCTTACCGATTTGTCCAAATCCGCCGGTAACGACCACCACTTTGTCGTTCAGCGAAAATAGATCGTCTGACATCGTCATCTCCTGCAAATGGAATTCGGAAGCAATTCTTGGTTCACGACAAAATCCGGATTGCGTCGCCCGCCACCTTCACCTCGATTCCTTGGGTCAACGCTTGCGATACGAACGCCCTGAACACGTCGGGCAGCGCTTCCCCATCCACGTAGGCGATGGTCAGGTGGTTGCTCTGATGGCCGGCCATCAGGTCATCCCGCCCGACGCCGTCCAGCGTCGCATTCAGCAACGGCCATTCGTAATTGGTGGCGCGGCGACGGCGCTCGAACTCGTCTTTCGGCAATTCGACCGCCGAGCCGGTTCCGATATGCATAATCACGCGGGTTCCCTCGTAGTGCGCCCGCGCCCAAATGAAGCGCCCGGCCTTGCCCTGCCCCGCGATTGTCGCGCCGCCATACGGAAAGAACATGGGGGTCTGTCGGTATCCGGTCGCGCCGGCGATACCGCCTTTCAAATGGGCGAACGGAACGGCGCCGGAGATTTCCAAGTCCCAATAGAACGTCCCGCCGTAAACACTGCCCCACCGCACGTCGTGCAACGTGGTTTCGCTCGGCATGCCGAGCGCGTCCAACAGGCGGTTCAGCATCAGTTGCGGGACGGCGCTGCCCATATCCACCTCGTTGACGCAGGGAATGGGCTTTCCGGGCCAAATGACCTCGCCGTTCTCGTCGGGAATGGGGAAACGATCGGCATTGCCGATGGCGCCTTCGGCAAAATCCGACGCTGCACAGCTGTCCTTCAGTCCTTGTTGATACTGTACGCCGACGCCGGAAAGGCCGAACCGTTTCACGAAGCGCGCCATGGCGATCATCATCGCGCATTGCTCGAGCACCTGGTCGCGCGTCAGCTCCGTCGTCCTGTCCTTGCCGAACTTGAAGGTCATGCCGCGCTGTTCGTACCAGCTCAGGCACGCTTCGCGCAGCGCAACGGGGACTTTCTCCATCTCGACGAGAAGGGCCGATTGCGACAACACCTCGATCGGCATGCCGATATCGACCATGGCCCGCACCGGAAAGAAGCCATTGATCATGCCCATGCAAAATGGGTCGAAGAGCCCAACGATCTCCTTGTGGCGAAGGCTATACTCCGCAACCTGCCGTCCGATCTGCCCGGCCGGCCCGGCCACGACCGGATGGGTCGGCTTCACGTCGCGCAGGTAATCCGTTCGATGCACGACGTCGCCGTCCCGCAGCCATGACTCCAGGCCGCGATAGAAAAATGCATCGTCGAAGGTCTCCGACCATAGCCGGGCGTATTTCCGGCCGAGGCTGCCCAAGCTGGCCGCCATGCCCAACATGCCGACCAAGCCCGGCCACATGCCTTCGAAATTGGCCAGCAGAAGGATCGGACCGCGATGATGGGCTAGGGACGGTGCCACATGGTGCGAATACTGCCACACCGTCAGCAGGACGATAATCGGGGCGTCCGGATCGATAGTCGCGAAGATGTCGCAGCCCTGGCGCTGGCAACTGATAAAGCCGTGGCCACGCACCGGGTCGACCGGATGGGCGCGCTTCATGCGGTAGCCGAACTTCTCCAGTGCCTTCTTTAGCTTTTCCTCGAACGCCCGCTGCGTAGGCCAACAGGTCGTATTGGCGGATTCGCGCAGATCCCCGTTGGCAACGACGAGAACCTCCTTGTCGCCCACGGATAAGGGTATCGGAGACTGAGGAAGGCTTAACTTCAACATGGCATATTCCTCGACAGGCAGAATCGTCTAGTACACGCACCGCATTTCGCGTTCGGCACGCTGCAGATCGTCGTACATTTGAAGGTAGACGCGGTATTTTGCGTCGTGAAAGGCGCGGCAACTCGGGTCCGCCGCGACCGTCCCGCCGGAATGCGCCATCGCGGCGGCCGCCTCGGGAAGGGAGGCGAACTGGCCGCAGGCCGCCGCACCGAGCACCGCCGCACCAAGCGTCACGACATCCTCGTCCGCGGCAAGCTGGATGTCGCAGCCGGTGACGTTTGCGTATTCGCGCACCCACAGCGGGTTTTTCGTCGCACCGCCGCACAGGGATAAATGGGAAATCCGGTGGCCCGCCTCGCGCATCGCGTCGATCACGTGCCGCGTTCCATAAGCGACTGCCTGGAGGGTCGCCAAATACAGCCGCGCCAGGGCGTCGGCGCCCTCTTCCAGCGTCAATCCGTAGATGGCCCCGAGTGCTCGAGGATTGGCGCGCGGGGAGCGATTTCCGTGGTGATCGCCCAGCACGTGGAGCCGCCGCGTCGGAAACGGCTCGCGCCGCTCGAGATCGGCGGTCCATTCGTTGAGCACGGCATAGACGCTGCATTCGCGCCGCGCCGCCTCGGCCTGCAAGGCCGGCCACGCGTCGCCCTGGCGGATCGTCCATTCGACAAGCGCGCCGGCAGCGCTTTGACCGCCTTCGTTCAGCCACCAGTCGGGAAGCATCGCCTCCCAATAAGGGCCCCACACGCCGGGAACCGGTATCGGTTGGCGGCTGACGATCATGTGACAGTTGGATGTGCCGCTGATCACCGCCAGGCGGCCATCCGGATGTCCGCCGACGAGCGCCAGTCCGCCTGCGTGGGCATCGATGATTCCACTGGCGACGACGACATCCGTCGTCAACCCGCATCGCTCGGCCGTTTCCGCAGTGATGTGACCAGCCTTTTCCCCCAGTTTCAGTACGGTTTGCGGGATCTTGGTCAGGACATCCGTCAATCCAACCGCGCTCAGAAGCATCTCGCTGAAGCGGCCTTCATGGGCGAGATAGTTCCATTTGCATGTCAGGGCGCATCCCCCCGCCACGTCCCTGCCGGTGGCGCGCCAAACCAGATAGTCGGCCAGATCGAAGAACCGCCACGTTCGGAGGTAACGTTCCGGGAGCCGGCGCTTGAGCCAAAGGATCTTGGGCAGTTCCATCTCGACGCTGACCTGGCCGCCGACGTAACGCAGAGCGTCGTCATTCGTGGCGTTGATCTCGGCCTGCTCTTCGCCGGCACGATGGTCCATCCACATGATGATGTCGTGCTCGGGCTCAGCGGTTTCGGAGACCGAGACGCCTCGCCCCCTTTCGTCGACCGCGACCAGCGAACAGGTGGCATCGTATCCCAGGGCACGAACCTGCTCTGCACCGATGCCGGCCCGCGCCACCGCCTCTTTTACGGCCCCGCAGGCACGCTCCCAGATTTCGGATGACGACTGCTCGACGAAATCGGCCCGCGGGCGATGCTGGCTGATGGGACGGGTCGCGAAACCGACCCGATTTCCCGCCGCATCGAAGACCCCGGCCCGCACGCTCGCCGAGCCGACATCGACCCCGATGAAATACTCGTTTCGTGCCATGTTCGACCTCTTCCGCTCGTGAAGGCACCACGCGCCGGTTCCCCGACACGTCCCCGGCCGCGATGCCGCGCCGGGGACGCAAGCGCCGAGGAACTGTCGGATGAGCGTCCGCCGTTTCCGATGCCCCCCCGCAACGCAGGGGACATCCGCGAAACGGATGAGCCTTAGGAAACGGCCCGGGCGGCTTCGAAGGCCTTCTGGCATCCCTGGTTCAGGAACATGACGTCATTGCCCATGATGATCATGTCCACGCCTTTGGCGGCCAACTTGGCCGCATTCTCAGCCGTCGGCGGAATGCAGGGAGCCATCACCTTGATGCCGCGCGCGTGACATTTCTCGATCAGCTCGTCGAGACGATCGTTCACCTCCGGATTGGACATGGAGTAGTCGATGGGAATCAGACGGGAAAGCGAATAGTCGGCCGGCCCGTAATTGATGACGTCGATGCCTTCGACCGCAAGAATTTCGTCGATATTGTCGAAGAATTCGTAGCTTTCTGCCATCGGAATGACCAGGGTATTCTTGTTGGCATTCTCGGTATAGCTCGACCATTTGAAGCCGGGCCCGCCGAAACCGGCGGAACGAACCGACCCATCGCCGCCCCGGCGCCCTTGCGGCGGAAACTTCGCAGCCCGGACGATGGCGCGAACCTGATCGGCGGTGTTGACCTGAGGAATGATGACGCCGTCCGCGCCCAGTTCGAGCGATTTGCGGATATCCCATTCGATCGTACCGCGCACGCGGACAAGAGGCGAAATACCGGATATCTTCGCCGAAAGGATGAGCTTCTCCATCGCGCCATCGATTTGAAAAGCGGTATGCTCTGCATCGATGAATGCGAAGTCCAACCCCCAGTTTCCGGCGATCTCGACAACGGAGCTTGTACACGTATACATGGTGATACCGAACGTCGGCTTGCCGCTCCCAAGCTTTTCTTTAATGCCTTTCTTCTGCTCAGTCATGGAACGACCTCCAATACATGATGAATTTATTCAACATTTATAAACACCCCGCCGAAGGGCGAGGAAGACGCCTACGGTTGGTTTCGCCCGTTATCGCGTACCCATCCCGGAAAGGCGCGTCAGGAAATTGGGCCCGGGCACTATTTTCCCCTTTCCTTCCGGCGGTTTTCCTCGTTCAACGCCGTCTGGAGATAGCCCGCGCTACCATCGATCTGCCGCTTCATCGCCGCCTTCGCGCCGACGGCGTCGTGTGTTTTGATCAGTTGATAGATTTCCTCGTGCTCGGCATAGGCATCATCCAACGTCTTCCTGGGAACCCGGCTGGCGACGCGAATGACCCCCACGATCAAGGTAAAGAGATTGTCGTAGAAGACATTCAGGATCTCGTTTCCCACCGAATGGACCAAGCCGAGGTGGAATGCCGCGTCGAAATTATCGAAGCTGCCGATGTCTCCCTGGTCGGCGGCACGCCGCATGTTTTGCACGGCGTCCTCCACCTCCTGGTTGATCGCGATGTTCTCCTCGCAAAGCCGCCCGACGACTTCGACCTCGATAATCCGCCGCACATCCATCAACTGAACGAGATAGTCCGGCTGCTGCGAGAACAGCCGCCGCACGGTCACCGCCAGAGTGCCCAGGAACTCGCCAATGTCGTCCCGAACGACGATGGCTCTTTCACCATGCCTGCGCCGGAGCAGGCCCTTGGTTTCCAGGACATGCAGCGCCTCGCGGACGGACCGCAGGCTGATGCCGAACGCCTTGGCGATTTCGGCTTCCGAAGGCAACCGATCGCCGATTTCGATCTGGCCGGACAGGATCGCGGACTCGAAGGACTCGACGACGCGCACGTAAAGCTTGCTGCGCTCCGTCACGCCACCGACGCTCGCGTTGACCAGCCTCTTAAGCGTTTCTTGATCTGGAGATAAGCTCACGGGTCTTCTCTCTGTTTGCTGCGGGGCCCATCATCCGCGCTATTTCCCCGACTCGACGCTGGCGGAAAGAAAATTGCGCAGATCTTCCGTTTTCGGACTGGCAAAAAATTCTTTTGACGGCCCACTTTCCCATATCTTGCCTTCATGCATGAAAATCGTCGTATTAGCCACTCTCTGGGCAAATCCCATTTCGTGGGTGACCAAGATCATGGTCATGCCGCCCTGCGCCAATTCGGCCACGGTCCTGAGCACCTCGCCGGTGAGTTCGGGGTCAAGCGCCGAGGTGACTTCGTCGAAAAGGATCACCTTCGGCTTCATCGCCAACGAACGGGCGATGGCGACGCGCTGCTGCTGCCCCCCGGAAAGTTCGTCGGGATAGGACCATTTCTTGTCGAGCAGGCCGACCCGTTTCAAGGACGCGTCCACCAAAGGATCGATTTCCGCCTTTTTCATCTTCTTCACCACGCGGGGCGCAAGCGCGATGTTTTCGGCGATCGTCAGGTGCGGAAACAGGTTGTAGCTTTGGAAGACCATGCCGACATCCTGGCGCAGCGCGCGAAGATCCTTGCTTTGCGCGGTGATCCTATGGTCGCCGATGATGATCTCGCCTTCCTGAATGTGCTCAAGGCCGTTGATGCACCGCAACATGGTGCTTTTGCCGGACCCGCTGCGCCCGATCAGCGCCACGACTTCGCCTTCCTCGACAGTGAACGAGACGCCGTTCAGCACGCACAGGGTGCTGAACACCTTTTTGACGTCTTTAACCTGCACGGCGGGCATTCTCTCCTCCACTTAGTTTTTGGCTGAGCAGCGACAGCGGGTAGCACATGACAAAATAGATCGCGGCGACCGTGAGAAAGACGCGGAATGGTTGAAACGTCATGTTGTTCATGATCTGCCCGGCGCGCGTCAATTCGACAAATCCGATCAGCGCAGTCAGCGAACTGTTCTTGAGCAACTGGACCATGAAGCCCACGGTCGGACTGAGGGCGATCTTGAACGCCTGGGGCAGAATGACGTAGCGCAACTGCTGACCCTGGGTAAGAGCCAACGCCCGGCCGCCCTCCCATTGCTGACGCGGAATCGCCTCGATGCAGCCGCGCCAGATGTCGGCGCAATAGGCGGCCGTATACAGGGAAAGAGCCGCGCCGGCGGCCGTCAGCGGCGGGAAATGGAACCCCAGGAAGCTGAGGCCGAAGAAGGTGATGAAGATGAGGACAAGAAGCGGGGTCGCCTCAACGATCTCGATATAGCCGGCGACCAGCAGCCGGATCGGCTTGGGCGCTAGAACCCGCAGAATGGACAGGGGAAGCGCGAGAAGACTGCCGACGACCATGGAGGACAGGAACAGGGCAAGAGTCCACCCGGCGCCCCGCACCAGAAACAGGAATCCGTCCCAACCAAATGTCTGTAACACTATTGCGCTCCCATGACTGGCGAACCGGACAGCTTTTCGAGGTTGAGACTTCTTTTCCGCCTGAAAAGAACCAAGCTGACGAGCCAATAGATCAAACGAAACAGAAACGTCAGGCAGATGTAGACGATTGCCAGGACGATATAGGTTTCCAGGCTGCGGAACGTTATCGACTCGACGAAGGAGGCGGCGCTCGTCAGTTCGGCGGCGGAGATCGCCGAGGCGATGCTCGTCCCCTGAAGGGTCAACGTCAGTTGCCCTGTCAGCGCCGGAAAGATGATGCGCAGCGCCGGAATGATGACGATGTGGCGCATGACGCGGAACCGCGACATACCGAGCGCCAGGCCGGCCTCGATCTGTGTTCGAGGAATGGCGACGATGCCGGCGCGGATGATCTCCGTCGCGTAGGCGCCAAGATTGAAGGAAATGGACATTAGGGCCGCCGCCGTCGCCGAAATCTGAATCCCCACCATCGGCAGCGCGAAGAAGAAGATCAGCATCTGCACGAGCATGGGCGTGTTGCGAACGATTTCGACATAAATGGCGACGATGCCGGCGACGGCCTTCGATCGGCTGTCCCGGGCGATCGCCCCGAACAAGCCGATCGTCAGCCCAAAGAAGACCGCCCCCCCGGTCAGGCCGAGTGTCTGCACCGCACCCGTCAGAAAGTGGGGCCAATACGCCAAAACAGGCGCGAAATGCATTTCGTATTCCATGCGCTTCGATCTTCTTTTCCGGAAGGCCCTGTTTTTGACCGCGACCGAGACTTGCACTTCGAATGGGATTGGGAGCGATCACGCTCCCAATCGACCATTCGGCGTGGGAATGCGAACGACCTCAGAACGAGGGAAGCCGCCCGCCCGGAATCGGAACCCCGGTCCACTTGCGATGCAGGTCGTCAAGCTCGCCGGAGATGTTGATGCAGAACAGGAAGGTGTTGAGCCACTGATGCAGTTCGAACGCATCCTTGCGCACGGCGATGGAGAAGTACCGCGTCTGCAGCGGAAACTTCACTTCGAATTTTTCGCTCAATCCCTCGCGCTTCAGAAAATCCATCGCCATGACGGCGAGAGAGCCGGTCATGTCGACCTTGCTCGAAACCAGCGCCTGCATGGCCGTGGCATCGTCATCGAAGCGCACGATCGTCAGATTGGGAATATTCATGCCGCTCAGGGTCATGTCCTGGATGCTTCCCTTCGGCACCGAAACGCTCTTTCCCGCCATTTCCTCGGGCTTGGTGATGACATCGCCCTTCTTGCCGATGATGCTCAGCTGATAACTCCCATAGGGAGACGTGAACATCAGCACCTTCGCCCGCTGGGGCGTTGGCGTCGTCTGGGCAATCTGAATGTCGATGCGCTTCGATTCCAGGGCCGCGACGCGCGAGGAATTATTCACCGGCACGATGTCGACTTCGACGCCGAGTTCCTTGCCGATCAAATGCGCTACATCGACATGATAGCCGACGATGTTTCCATTCTTGTCGACGCTGTCGTAAGGCGGCGCCCCCGTGAGCACACCGATGGAAATTCGGCCCTTCTTGGCAATTTCGTCGATGGACTGCGCGTCCGCCGCCGAGAAAGCCAAAAGGGAAGCCGTTCCCAAGACAGCGAGGAAAACGCTGCGCTTCACAATACTCGCTAGATGCATAGCAACACCTCCCAGAGAAAGTTCCTGACAACCGTCGGCCCCAGGGATGCGACGGCACCCTTCCGCAAGCCGACGAAGCCGCTATCGATGACGAAATACTCTTCTCCCACTCACGGCATCTGGCATCTTATTGCTTATGACAGATGACATGAGTGGGGGGATGTAAACACAGATCTTGATGGATGGCAACCCCCGTATCGCCTTCATGGTTCCGCGCCGAATTCCGCTGGCAGGCCCTGCAAGAGGAGTTGTAGCGGCGCCGCCTTGAGCCCCTGCAACGTCCGCCCCATTCCAGGAATACGGTTGGCATCTTGAATACTCGCGTCGGCCGAATCGTGCCATTTTCGGACAAGGCACAGCCAACCTGAAGCGGACGTTCAACGAAGAAGGCAGGCTGGCGATCCTCGTCGTGGGCCACCGGTCCCGCCATACCACAATAAGACGGTCCATCGTCTGCCTATGGAAGGCGCGTTGAGTCGCAAGTTGTGAGTGTCATAATATTGCAATAAATATTGCAAATATATGAAATCTGCATTAATAATTGCAAAAAAAGTGGCCGCGCGGCTCACGCGCGGATACAGTCAGCCTCGAAAACAGGGAGGAGGCCCCGTTGAACGAACAGGGTGGACTGGAAAAACTTCAGGAGATCATCGAACGGTCCGAGGATCGACTGACCAAGACCGACCGGCTGCTGATCCAGGAAATTCTCGGCAATCCGGCGGAAGGCGCCGTTCTTTCCGCAGCCGAACTGGCGGGTCGCGCCGGCGTGCACGCGTCGAACGTGATCCGGCTCGCCCGCAAGCTGGGCTTCGCGGGATTTCCCGAAATGCGGGCGGTGTTGCGCGACGACCTGCTGTGCTTTTCAGACGCCTCGGCCCGCGTGCGCGACCGCGTTTCTCAGTCGGCGGAAGGCTCCTTCCTGGAGGAGGTGATCGAACGCGAGATCGGCTCGTTGGGCGAACTGCGCCACCACGTCCCGCAAACAACGATCAACCAAGTTGCCGAGGCCATCGCCCGGGGCGGCCACGTCCTTCTATTCGGGCAGGGGCACGCCGTTTCCCTCATGCATCTCCTGGGGTGCCGGCTGCGCCGCTCCGGCTACCGCAACACGCTGCTGACCCAGCACGGCGTCGAATTCGCCGAGCACGCGGCTCTCCTGCGGCCGGGCGACGTGGTGATCGCCTTCTCGTTCTTCGCCATGCCGCCCGGTCTGGAGCATCTCCTCGAACACGCGCACAAGGCCGGCGCCGTCTCGGTGCTCATCAGCGACATCGTCGGTCTCACCATCCGTCCCAAACCCGACTTCCTGCTGGCCGCCTACCGGCGGCGCGGCGGCGAATCCTTCTCGCTGACGGTCTCCATGGCGATCTGCAACGCCCTGATCCTCAGCATCTCGAAATGCGACGACGGCCGGTCCCTCGCCGCCCTCGGCTGCTATTCGGAACTCTGCGAGAAATACGTGAACAAGAGCCACGCGAAAAATGGCTGAACCCCCAACCGAAGTGACAATGGAGAAAAC
The DNA here is from genome assembly GCF_026163695.1 of Shumkonia mesophila. NCBI lineage: Bacteria > Pseudomonadati > Pseudomonadota > Alphaproteobacteria > Rhodospirillales > Shumkoniaceae > Shumkonia > Shumkonia mesophila. The sequence goes on from NZ_JAOTID010000024.1 coordinate 19,004, forward strand.
GTGCCCATGAACCGCAATCGATGGAAAACGACGATGGCGGCCCTGGCTGTCGCTGGCGTAGCGCTTTCTTCCGCCACCGCCATGGCGGACGACCGCCCCGAGGTCGTGGTTGCCGTCAATTCCCTGGCCCGCACCCTCGAACCGGCCGAGCGCGACGGCAACGTCGACGTCCGCATCGTCTATTCGATGTACGACACCCTGATCCGCTGGGATTTCCTCAACCCCATGCCGAACGGCGACACACGCCTGGTTCCCGGCCTCGCCACCGCATGGAAGCGTATCGACCCGCGGACCCTCGAACTGACCCTGCGCAAGGGCGTCAAGTTCCACAACGGCGACGAGATGACGGCCGACGACGTGGTCTTCACCTTCTCGCCCGAACGGCTGTGGGGCAAGGATTCGGCCCTGGCCTACGGGCGGCCCTATTTCGGCCACCTCGAGAAAGTGGAGAAGATCGACGCCTATACCGTCCGCTTCACCACCGCCGAGCCCGACCTCATCCTGGAAAAGCGCCTGTCCACCTATGCCTCCTTCGTCGTCAACGCCCGCCAGTGGCTCGGCATCAAGGCCCGCGTCGAAAAGGAAAACGCCGGCAAGCCGACCGACCAGCAAAAGGACTGGAAACAGACGGCCCTCAAGGAGATCCGCTGGAACCCGGTCGGCACCGGCCCCTACAAGTTCAAGAGTTGGCGCAAGGACGGCTTCATCGAGCTCGAGGCCTTCGACGACTACTTCATGGGCAAGCCCACCGCCAAGAAGGTGACGTTCCGGGTGGTACCCGAGGTGGCGGCCCGCATCGCCGGTCTGGTCAGCGGCGAATTCAACATCGCCGTCGACATCCCGCCGGATCAGATCGACGTGCTGAAGCGCTACGACGACATCGAACTCAAGCCGGTGGTCCTCGACAACGTCCACCTCATCGTCTTCAACACCACGCACCCGGTACTCAAGGACAAGCGCGTCCGGCAGGCCTTGAGCCTAGCCATCGATCGCCAACTGCTGGTCAAGACGTTGTGGACGGGCATGACGACCATCCCCAACGGCCACCAGCTGCCGGAATTCGGCGAACTCTACAACAAGGACCGCTCCGGCTACGTCTACGACCCCGAAAAGGCCGAAGCCCTGCTGAAAGAGGCCGGCTACAAGGGGGAGGCCATCGACTACCGGATGATCCCCAACTACTACCTGAATGGCATGGAGGCCGCCCAGATCGTCCAGGAGATGTGGAAGAAGGTCGGCTTCAACGTCGAACTCAAGATGGCCGAAAACTTCGACCGCGTCCGCACGCCCGACGTCGGGGTCTACGCCTGGTCCAACACCTTCCGCCTGCCGGACCCGATCGGCAGCTTGCTGGTCAACTGGGGCGCCCGTTCGGCCGTCCAGAGGAAGACGAAGTACTGGACCCCGCCCGAGGAATTCAACAACCTGGAGAGCATCGTCGAGACCGGCACCGAGATGGCGGCCCGCGCCAAGGCCTTCCAGAGGATGCTCGACATCTTCGAGGACGAGATGCCGATGACCATCCTGTACAGCCCGCTGGAGGTCTACGCGGTCAACAAGAAGGTCCAGTGGAAGCCCTATGAGCAGTACTTCATGGACTTCCGTCCCTACAACCTGACCTTCAAATAGCAGAAACGGGGAACCGGGGGCAGTCCGTCGCGGGCGGCCTCCGGTTCCGTTCACCATGTCATTCCTACTGGAAATCAGGGATCTGTCGGTCGTCTTCCAGACCGACGAGGGGCTGGTCCACGCCGTCGACGGCGTCTCCATGGGCGTTGCCGCTGGCGAGACCTTCTGCGTGGTTGGCGAAAGCGGCTGCGGCAAAAGCGTGACGTTCTTCTCCGTCGCCGGCCTGTTGCCGTCCAACGGCCACGTGGTCGGCGGCGCCGCCCTGTTCGATGGCATCGATCTACTGGGCCTGGAGGAAACGCACCTGGAAAAAATTCGTGGCAAGGACATCGCCATGATCTTCCAGGACCCCATGGTGTCGCTCAACCCGGTCCACACGGTGGGCAGCCAGATCGTCGAGTGCCTGACGCTGCATCGCGGCATGGGAAGTGGCGAGGCTTGGCAGGAGGCGCGCCGTCTGTTCGAGGTGGTGGGCATTCCCGGCGTCGAGAAGCGGCTACGCGAATATCCCCACCAGCTTTCCGGCGGCATGATCCAGCGGGTCATGATCGCCATGGCCCTGGCCTGCCGGCCGCGCATCGTCATCGCCGACGAGCCGACCACCGCGCTCGACGTCACCATCCAGGCGCAGATCCTCGACCTCCTGCGCCAGCTTCAGCGCGAGTTCGGCATGGCCATCATTCTGATTACCCACGACCTGGGGGTGGTCGCCGAAATGGCCGACCGGGTGGTCGTCATGTACAACGGCCGGGTGGCCGAAACCGCGGCGGTCGGCGATCTGTTCGCCCGGCCCCTCCACCCCTACACCGTGGGCCTGCTCGATTCCCTGCCGCGCATGGACGACGGCGACGAACGGCTGCGCCCCATCGAGGGAACCATTCCGTCGCCGTTCGAGCGCCTGCCTGGCTGCCATTTTGCCCCCCGCTGTCCGCGGGCGGACGACATCTGCTGTGCCGCCGTCCCCGCCCTGCGCGCCGTGCGGGCGGGCCATTCGGTGGCCTGTCACCATCCGTCGGAGAGTGGCCCATGCTGAACGACGAATTCCGTCCCGTCGTGGACCCACTGGTGCGGGTCGAGGCCGTGGTCCGGCATTTCCGCAAACCGGCGCGCCGCCCCTTCGTGCCGGCCGACGTCGTCCATGCCCTCGACGGCGTGTCCTTCACCCTCGAGGCAGGGCAAACCTTGGGCCTGGTCGGCGAGAGCGGCTGCGGCAAATCGACCATCGGGCGCATCGTGCTCGGCATCGACCGACCGACGCACGGTCATGTCCTCTACCGGGGACGCGACGTTCACACTGCCAGCGCCACCGAGCTGCGCCGCCTGCAGCGCGAGATGCAGATGGTCTTCCAGGACCCGAGCGGCGCCCTCGATCCCCGCATGACGGTCGCCAACCAGGTGCGCGAACCGCTCGACATCCACGACGAGGGGACCGCCGCCGAGCGCCGGGAACGGGTGGACGAAACCATCGCCGCCGTCCGCCTGCCGCCCGAGATCAAGAGCCGCTATCCGCACGAGCTCAGCGGCGGCCAGCAGCAGCGGGTGGTGGTCGCCCGCGCCCTCATCCTGCGGCCCCGGCTGATCGTCTGCGACGAGCCGATCTCCGCCCTCGACGTCTCCATCCAGGCCCAGGTCATCAACCTGCTCGACACCCTGCAAGACAAACTGGGCCTCAGCTACCTGTTCATTTCCCACGACCTCAAGGTGGTTCGCCACATCTCGGATAGTGTCGCCGTCATGTATCTCGGCCAGATCGTCGAAATCGGCTCGCGGGACGACCTGTTCCGCACCCCCTCCCACCCCTACACGCAGGCGCTGATCTCGGCCATCCCGGTGCCCGACCCGGCGCGCCGCGCCCAGCGGTTGGTGCTGGCGGGCGAGCCGCCTAGCCCGCTGCGCCCACCCTCGGGGTGCCGGTTCCATCCGCGCTGCCGCTTCGCCGCCGACGTCTGCCGCGCCACGGTTCCGCCGCTGCGACCGCTGGGCACCGGCCACGCGGCGGCCTGTCACTTCGCCGGCGACGTGGGGCCCGCCCTTCCGGCCGACGGCGGGAGGGAATCATGCTGATCGCCGCCCACCGGGGCCATTCCGCCGCCCGTCCCGAGAACACGCTCCAAGCGTTCGAAGCGGCCATCGCCGCCGGCGCCGACTTCATCGAGACCGATCCGCGCCTGACCCGTGACGGCGTCGTCGTCTGCTTCCACGACCCGACGCTGCAACGCCGGGCCGGTCGTCCCGACGCGATCGCCGATACCGACTTCAATGCGCTACGCGGCATCGCGTTGGAGGGCGGCGGTCGCGTTCCCGCCCTCGAGGAGGTCCTGGATCTCGCCCGAGGGCGCGTTGCCGTCGTCCTCGACGTCAAGATCGCGGGGCCCGACATGCAGGCGCGCCTCGCCGTCCTGGCGGCCCGCGCCGGCATGCGCGACGCCATCGTGCAGGGGGTGCGGAGCGTCAGGGACTGCCAGACTCTGGCAGCCCGGCGGGCCTGTCGGGACATCCTTGCCTTCATGCCGAAGGACCAGACGATCGAATCCTTCGCCGAGGCCGGTGCGACCATCATCCGCCTGTGGGAGGAGGACGTGATCGACGACCGGCTGGCCGCCATCCATCGGACGGGCTGCCGGGCCTGGGTGACCTGCGGCCTGCGGTCGGCAAGCGAGGCAGCCGGTCATTGCGAGCCCGGGCGGGTTGCCGGACTGGTGGCGCAGGGCGTCGACGGCATCATCCTCAACGACCCGGAAATGGCGCGCCGTTCCCTGGCCGGAGGGATATGACGACATGACGAGCCATCCCCTTTTCCTCATCGTCGTTCTCGACGGCATGCGGCGCGACATGGTGACGGCCGAACTGATGCCCAACCTGGCCGCCTTCCGCGCCGCCGGCAGCGACTTCGTGAAAAGCCGCTCGGTCTTCCCATCGGAGACCCGGGTCAATTCGGCCGCCCTCGGTAGCGGCTGCATGCCGGATCGCCACGGCGTGATCGCCAACCAGTTCTTCGACCCCCGCCTCTACGCCGACCGCCTTTTCCACACCGGCCAGTTCGAGGACATCACGCGAGCCGAGACGGTCTTCAACGGCCGATTCATCACCGCGCCCAGCCTGGGCGAGGCAGTCGCCGCCACCGGTCTCAGCATGGCCGTGGTCGGCAGCGGATCGGCGGGCACCACACGGCTGGTCAATCCGCGCGCCCCCCAACTCGGCCACGTCAGTCTGTGCCTTCGGGAATGGGCGGCGTCAACCCCGCACGCCGTGGCCGACGAGGTGCTCGCCGCCTTCGGGCCAATCCCACCGGCCGGCCGGCCCAACTCGGCACGCACCCGCCTGCAGACCCGCATTTTCCTGGAGCACGTCTTCCCACGCTTCCGCCCCGACGTCTCGGTCCTGTGGTACACCGACCCGGACAGCACCTTCCACTACAAGGGCATCGGTTCGCCGGAGGCCCGCCAAGCCCTGCGCGACCTCGACGATCAGATCGGCATCCTGCTGGACTGGCGGCGGACCGCCGGGCTGGGGGACCACCTGCAGATCCTCATGCTGTCGGACCACGGCCAGATCGTCGCCCGCGAAAAGGTCCCGGTCCGCGAGGCGCTGCACGGATTGAAGATCGACCAGACGTTCCTCAACGGCGCCGACTATGTCCTCAGTTCGGGCTATTCCGGCGCCGTCTGGGTGAGCGATAAAGCCCCGCGCCTGACCGCCGCCATGGTCGAGGCCCTGAACGCCCAGCCCTGGATCGACTCGGTGTGGACCGGCGCCGACGGGTCCGCCGTTCCCGGCACCTTCAGCCGGGACGTCGCGCGGGTTCGCCACGCGCGCGCCCCCGACATCTATTTCGTCATGGCGACCGACGACGGCCTCGACGGCGACGGCGTCGCCGGCGGCTGCTTCTTCGACGACGCGGTTCCCCAGGGCGGCGGCGTACACGGAGGCCTGCACATCCACGAAATCAACAACGTGCTGATGGCCGGCGGTTCCCTCTTCAAGAGCGGCTACGTCTCGCCCTGGCCGAGCGGCATCATCGATGTGGCGCCGACGGTGCTCGACCTCCTCGGCATCCGGGGAAAGACGGCGATGGACGGCCGGCCCCTGACCGAGGCCTACATGGCGGGCTGCGTCGAACCGCCGCCGCCGCGCGAAACCATCCAGGCGGTGCACCGCGGCGGCCGCCGCCACGCCGTCGCCACGTGGGAAGTCAACGGCGCCCGCTATCTGGCGCGCCAATGGGTGGAATAGTCCGATGATCAATTCGCGATTCATCGTCGTCAAAACGCTGCGCGCGATCATCACCCTGTGGATCGTGGTGACGTTCGTCTTTTTCGTGCTGCGCCTTTCCGGCGATCCGGTGCTCGCCTTCGTCGGCGCCGACGCGCCGCCCGACGTCCTCCTGTACTACACCAAGCTCTATGGCTTCGACCAACCGCTGCACGTCCAGTATTTCCGCTACGTCGTCAACCTGTTCCACGGCGACTTCGGCATCTCGGTGGCCGAGGGCCGCGACGCCGCGGAACTGGTCGCCGAGGCGGTGCCCCGCACCGTGCTGCTCGGCGGGATCTCGCTGCTCATCAGCCTGGTCGCCGGCCTGCCCCTCGGCATGATCGCCGCGCTGCACCGCAACAAGGCGATCGACCGGCTGGTCATGAGCTTCGCAGTGTTCGGCTTCAGCATCCCCAACTTCTTCCTCGGCATCCTGCTGATCCTCATCTTTTCGCTGTGGCTGCGCCTGCTGCCCAGCTCGGGCATGGGCACGGTGTGGCACCTGATCATGCCGGCAATCACCCTTTCCACCTCGACGGTCGGCCAGATCGCCCGCTTCGCCCGCTCGTCGATGCTGGAGGTCCTGAGCAAGCCCTACATGAGGACGGCCAAGGCCAAGGGGGTTCACCGCGAGCGCCGGCTGCGCTGGCACGCCCTGCCCAACGCTGGCATCCCCATTATCACCATCATCGGCTTCCGCCTGGGCGATCTCGTGGTGAAGTCGATCATCACGGAAACGGTGTTCGCGTGGCCGGGGGCCGGGCGGATGCTGGTCGTCTCGGTGGCGTCGCGCGACCTGGCGGTGGTCCAGGCGCTGCTTCTGCTGACGGCGGCGACCATGGTCGTCGCCAACCTGCTGGTCGACCTCGCCTACGGATGGATCGATCCGCGCATTCGCACCGGCGCCGATGGAGGCGAGTCATGAGCCCGACCCGGGAAGCGTCCGCCGGCGCCACCCAACTCCACCGTGCCATGCCCCTGGCGCCCACCTGGGCGTCGCGCTATCCGCCCGTGGTGATCGTCTGCCTCGCGTTCCTGGCCCTGGTCATCCTTGCGGCCCTCTTTACGGAGGCCTTGGCCCCCTACCACTACACGACCCAGGACTTGGTCAACCGACTGAAGCCGCCGGCCTTCATGGGCGGCCTGTCAAAGTACCCGCTGGGCACCGACGAACTGGGCCGCGACCTGTTGAGTCGCCTGCTCTACGCCACCCGCTTCAGCGTGGTGATCGCCCTCGTCGGCACGGCGCTGGCGGCCGTCATCGGTACCTTCATCGGCTTCGTCGCCGCCCACTTCCGCGGACTGGTCGAGGAAACCATCATGATGCTGGTCGATGTCCAGGCGTCGCTGCCGTTCATGATCGTCGCCCTGTTCGTCCTGGGCTTCTTCGGCAACAGCTTCACCCTGTTCGTCATCATCATGGGCATCCATGGCTGGGAGACTTACGCCCGCCTGACCCGCGGCATGGTCATCTCGACCACCACCCACGGCTATGCCGTGGCGGTGCGGGCGCTCGGCGCGCGGCCGGGACGGATCTACCTGCGCCACATCCTGCCCAACATCCTCAGCGTCCTGATCGTCCAGTTCACCCTGAACTTCCCGATCACCATCCTGCTGGAAACCTCGCTCAGCTTCCTCGGCCTCGGCATCCAGCCGCCGCTGACCAGCCTGGGCCAGATGCTGGGGGCGGGACGCTCCTACCTGATCTCGGCCTGGTGGATCGCCATCTTGCCCGGCACCATGATCTTCCTGACCACCCTGGCCATCAGCATCCTCGGCGACTGGCTGCGTGATCGTCTCGACCCTACATTACGAGGCCGATAGGGAGGGCGCGTCCCATTTCCCGTGCACCAAGAGGCGCGCAACCCATTGAGGTTAAAGGCCTGGCTTGGTGGTGAAGGGAAGATTTGAACATCCGCCCTTTGGATTATGCCCTGAAAGTCTGCTCTTGGGGCCTCCCAGATGCCTATGAGAATAAGCTAGGGTCAGCAGGTGCCAAAGCACCTCCCCGGCATCAGCGTCCATTTACCTCGTTCCGCGCCTCAAAACAGACAGACGGCTCCTGGCCCCGGAACGGACTCGGGCAAATCCGACTGACGAGATAGCGATCAAGGCGACCGGCACCTGCAGTAGCGAGCTCGCCTATACCGAGGCGTTCCGGTTGAACTTGATGCTCGATGCGCGCGGCGTTGGCAAGCAGGGCCGGAATGCGCAAACGAGATGCCGCGGTTGTGGAGGCGACGTCCCGTTCTTCGCTCCGGGAAGCCTGAATTTCAGCCGCCTTCAAAGAGCGCGAGGTTTAGAGATGAGCTGTCACTTGCGTCACCCTGACGATGTTGCAGAGACACGCTGATGGCAGCATCGCAATTCAAAGCCGATAAGAAGGGTAGAAGAATGGGACCCGCCCATAAATATGCGCGTTGGCATTCTTTCCCCTCGAGCGAAGCCATGGGACCCCTCGATGGCAAGAAACCGCCGCTCGGCATGGAATCCCGGCGCGTCATTTACCAGGTTAAGGCTGTTGCGAGTCGCAATTCGAACCTCCAACGGATGCCTACTTGAAGGCCGTTGATATCGCCTCCTGCGTCCGGAAGTGGCCAATTGCGAAAAGTAGGGGCGGCAATACGAAACGGACGATGCGACTATTCCATATCGGGCCACACTCATTCTTCTTCAAAAATTAGAGGCTTAGATCAAGCCAACTCACCCTGCCAACACCGTCACAACAGACAAGCGCTAATACCAACGTGATGATATCCGTTTCTTATTCCGTGGCGAGCAGACGCTGTGCCACACTCGGCAGAATGCCACCATCGCGCAGGTAGCGAAGCTCGTCGAGCGTGTCGACTCGTGCAATCACCGGGATTTCATCCTCGCGGCCATCCTCGCACCGCCGCCGCAGCGCGAACCGCTGCAATGGCTTCAAGTCGGCGACATCATGAGGGAGCGTAAACGTGTCCCCCGCCGCAATTCCAAGCTTCTCGCGAGACACGCCGGGCGCGAAGGCCAGAGGAAGGACGCCCAGCCGCACTAGGTTCGAACGGTGGATGCGTTCGAAGCTCTCGGCGACGACCGCCTTGATGCCCAGAAGCCGGGTACCTTTGGCCGCCCAGTCGCGCGCCGACCCCGCGCCGTACATCTTGCCCGCGATGACGATGGTATCCGTTCCCCGCTCGATATAGGCCCGGCTGGCATCGTAGACCGTCACCGGAGTCCCTTCGGGCATGATCCGGGTGTAGCCGCCGACGCGGTCGTCCATAGCGTTGCGCAGCCGGACGTTGGCGAAGGTGCCGCGCGTCATGATCTCGTGGTTGCCCCGCCGCGCACCATATGCGTTGAAGTCGCGTGGCGCCACGCCGCACTGTCCCAAGTATTCGGCGGCCGGGGTATCGGTTGCGATGGCGCCGACCGGCGAGATGTGATCGGTGGTCACGGAATCCCCAAGGACCAGCAGGGGCCGTGCGTCTCTCAGCATCGCCTGTCCTGGCGAGAAGAATGGAGCCAAGTCGAAGAAGGGCGGGCATAGCAGATAGGTGCTGCCCTCCGACCAGCCGAAGGTCGCTCCCTCTCCGCCGTCGAGCGCGTCCCATTCCTCGCCACCCGAAAGGACGGCGGCGTAGCGGGCCGCAAACTGGTCGCCGCTCACCGACGCGGCGACGGTGCGCTGTATTTCCTCGGCGTCCGGCCAGATGTCGGCAAGGAAGACCGGCTTTCCACCGGAATCGTGCCCCAGGGGTTCCCGCGTCAGGTCGCGCAGGACCGAGCCTGCCAGGGCATAGGCCACCACCAGCGGAGGCGAGGCGAGGAAGTTCGTCTTCACCTGCCCATGGATGCGCCCCTCGAAGTTGCGGTTCCCGGACAGGACAGCGGCAACCGTCAGGTTTCCCTTGCTGATCGCGGTGGAAACTTCGGGGGCCAGTTCGCCGGTGTTGCCGACACAGGTCGTGCAGCCGAAGGCCACAAGATCGAACCCCAGTTCCGACAGGGGCTCCATCAATCCCGCGCGGGCCAGATAGTCGACCACGACGCGCGAACCGGGTGCCAGGGAGGTCTTAATTCTCGGAGGAACACTCAGCCCTCGTCTTCTGGCATTGCGTGCCAACAGGCCAGCCGCGATCATCGCCGCGGGATTGGAGGTGTTGGTGCAACTCGTGATCGCGGCGATGACGATGTCGCCGTCCGAGAGCCCGTTCTCCTGCCGTTGAATTTCGCCTATGGCGGCGCGGGCGATTGCCGGGATTTCGGCTAGGTCATGCCGTTCCTCGGGTTTGCGCGGTCCCGAGATCGACCGACGCACCGACGACAGGTCGAATTCCATCACGTCGGCCACGGCGGGACTGAATGCAGGGTCGAACCACAGGCCATTGCGACGCAGGTAGCCGCTTACCCGCTCGACATGGGCGGCTTCGCGACCGGTCATGCGCAGATAATCAAGCGTACGGTCGTCGCTGGGAAAGAAGGTGGCGGTGGCGCCAAACTCGGGGGTCATGTTCGAGATCGTCACCCGGTCCGCGACCGGAAGGGCGGCAACGCCGGGACCGAAGAATTCGAGGATGGCCCCCACCACGCCGCGCTTCCGTAAGGCCTCGGTCAGGGTCAGCGCGATATCGGTGGCCAAAATCCCTGCGGGGACCTCTCCGCTCAGACGCACGCCAATGACCGGTGGCACCAGCATGGAAACGGGCTCTCCCAGCATAACCGCCTCGGCTTCGATGCCGCCGACGCCCCAACCCAGCACGCCGAGCCCGTTGACCATGGTGGTATGGCTGTCCGTACCGATCACCGTGTCGGGAAACAGCCATGTCGCCGTTCCGACAACCCGCTCGCTCACCACTTCGGCAAGGTGCTCGATATGGATCTGGTGGATGATGCCCTGTCCCGGCGGCACCACCCGAAGGCCGGAGAAGGCAGACTGGGCCCATTTGAGGAAGGAAAAACGTTCCCCATTGTCGGCGAACTCGCGGCGCAGATTGTCCGCGAAGGCCCCAGCCTGACGCGTGACGTAGACCATGGCAGAATGGTCCACCACTAGGTCGGCCGGGATGCATGGGTTGACTCGCCCCGGGTCGACGCCTTGACGCGCGGCCTTGTCGCGCAGTCCCGCCAAGTCGATCAACGCCGGCATTCCGGCATAGTCCTGCATGATCACCCGGGTCGGGCGAAAGGCAATTTCGATCTCGCCGGTGTCCTCGGATTTGCGTCGCGCCATGGCCGCGATGTCCTCGGCGGTGACCGAGATGCCGTCCTCATTCCGTAGAAGGTTCTCAATCAGAATACGCGAGGACACCGGCAGCGTCGGAAGACCGGGAAAGGCCTTCGCTGCGGCGTGCATGTCGATGACGTGCCTGCCGGCAAACGCGGCAATCGTCTTGTAGCTATCCATTTTTTCTTACTCTGCGGCTGTCGAGGTTCGTGCCTCGCTGTCCGTGCCGACCACCACGCCGGCGCCGATAAGCGCTTCCATCTCTTCCTTGCCGTAGCCCAGTTCCTCGAGCAGGGCGCGGGTATCGGCCCCGGGCTGAGGCGGATCGCTGTACAGGCCGGCCTTGAAGTCGCCGATTTCGAGCGGAAGCGCCGGGAGGCGGGTAACGACGCCCCCTCCGAGCCGGGTTTCCAACAGCCGCCCTCCGGCGTTGAGATGGGGGTCGTCAAAAAGCTGTTCGGGCCGAGCGACGTGGGCGAAGGGAAGTTTCGCCCGCACACATCGCTTCTCGATCTCGCGCAGCGGCAGGGCGGACACTATTCCTCCAACTAGCGGCCGCAGCTGCGACTTGGCCGAAATTCTCTGGTTATTGGTGGCCAAACTTTCGTCGGCCAGCAGTTCGGGCCGGTTGAATTCGTTACAGAAGGCCTGCCACTGTTTGTCTGAGGTGATCCCGACAAACACCGTTTCGCCGTCCGCGGTCGGGAACTGGTCGTAGATTGCCCACGCGGAGACCCGCGCCGGCATCGGCGGGACGGGCTCCTTGGACAGCGCCGCGTAGGCTAGATGCTGGCCCATCAGGAACATGACGCTTTCGAACAGCGAGCTCCTGACCAATGTGCCCTGGCCGGTGGCATCGCGTTCGCGCAGTGCCACCAGGACACCCATCGCGCCGAACAAGCCGCCCAGGACATCGACCACCGATGCGCCGGCCCGCAACGGCTGTCCCGGCGGCCCGGTCATATAGGCTAGGCCGCTCATCATCTGCACGACCTCGTCCAGTGCGAGGCGATCTTCATAGGGCCCCGGCAGAAACCCCTTCATCGACACGTAGATCACATGGGGATGGGCGGCACGGACCGCCTCGTAGCCGAAGCCAAGGCGGTCGATCGTGCCGGGGCCGAAGTTTTCCAACAGTACGTCCGCCTTGGTCAGAAGGCGGGTGACGATTTCCCTTCCCGCCTCGGATTTCAGGTCGACGGCAATGCTTTTCTTGTTGCGGTTGTAGAAGGGAAAATATCCGGTTCCGAAACCCCGCAGGCGCCGGGTTGGGTCGCCGGAGGCCGGCTCCACCCGGATCACTTCGGCGCCCAGGTCGGCAAGTACCAACCCAGCGGTCGGCCCCATTACGGTATGGCCGAAATCGAGAACCCGCACTCCAGCAAGGGGCAAATGTCGAGACTTGGTCGTCATCGGATATAGGCCTTTCCGTCCATGAGCAGCCGCGCCGTGCGACCGATCAACGCCTGATGCACACGGACCCCGTCGGCGCCAATCTCGATCTGCGCCGCCACATCGAGGGTGCCGCCGGGGTGGCCGATCCTCACGAGATAGACGTCTTCGTCCGTGCGCAGGCCCGGTGCCGCCTCGTTGACAATGGTCCCCGGGATACCCGCCGCCACCGACGTGCCAGCGGCCCCCGAGCCCGGGTAGGCCCGAGAGAAGGCGAACCGTGCCAGCGAACGCGAATAGAGGTCGTAGGTACCGGCCCCGATCCGCTCGCCGTTCGTGGCGAGGTAGTCGACCGGCGCGTTCACGGCAAAGATCAACGGGTTCATGCTGACCCGCAGTTCCTCGTCCGCGTTCTCGCCGGTGATGAAACCGATGTCGCGAGAGACCGTCTTGCGGATCGCCTCCAGTCGGAGGACCAGGCTGGCGTCGGCCTGCATGTCGGAGATCGAATCCGTCAGGACCATTCCCACGTCCTTGGCGCGCACGAAGATGTGCAGGTTGGCCGCATCTACTACGCTGGCCTCGATCCGGCCGAGACCCGGCACATCGAATTCGTCGCGCGGGTGGCCCGTGGGCAGCACGTTGCCGCCCAGGGCTGAGCCCGCGAAGTCGCCGAAATCGACATCAATCCGGGCCCCGGTGCCCGGTACGCCGCCGATGGCAAAGTCGCCATCCACCGAGGGAAACTCGTTCAGCAGCGGGACCTTCGCCCGCAAGCGCCGTCCGGTGTTGACCTGGTGGATGGCGAGATGAGCGACGTTGCCCTCGATATGCCCGGCCCCTTTCAACGCCCCGTAAAGCGCCGCGCCAGCCGAGATGTTGCCGCAGTTCGACGACCAGTCGATGCGTGGCAACTCCTGGTTCACCTGCCCAAACAGATAGTCGATGTCGCAATCCACCCGCGTCGGCGGCCCCATCACCGCCACCTTGCTCGTCAGCTTGTCCGCGCCCCCTAGTCCGTCGATCTGTCTCTTGTCGGGAGATCCAAAGACCTTGAGCACGATGCTGTCCCGCTCGGGACCTGCGGGGGGAAGATCCCGGATGTCGAGGAACACACCTTTCGACGATCCCCCCCGAATGATCATGGCATCGATGGAACGCATGTTCAGTGCGGGTTTTATAGGCATAATTTCCTATCCTTCGTTTCCAGGAAGAGGGCACCCCCGGAATGGGCGGAGTCGGCGGCCCGTTATTTCAGAAGTGGAAGTAGCTTGCGGATGCTCGCAACCATGGCGTCGTACGTCGCCTGGGCTTTACGATGATCGGAGTAAATCACCTCTTCGCCACTCTTCGTCACGAAATTCACAACAACGGAATCCCCAAGCGTCGCCTTGATCCCGGCATCGAGTTTGGCCACGATATCGTCCGGTGTTTTGGGATGGACCCCGATCCAACGCGGCTGGGCCACGCCCTTGTAGCCGAGATCACCTGCCCACGGCACGTTACCCAGCGCGGCCTTCAGGGCTTGGCCGTTGGGCAGGTCCCCCACGTTGAGAACGGCCTTTGCCTTATCGCCTAGCGAAACCGCCGTGGTCGGCGTGACCACCGAAAGGCTGATATGCTTACCCAGCATGTCGGTAACCGCCTGGCTGGTTCCGGAATAGGGAATGAAGTTCGCCTTGATTCCGGCTTGGTCGAACACAGCAGCGGCAGCCAGCGCCTGGGCCAGCGTCCCGCCCACGGTCAACCTATTGGGATTTTGCTTGGCGTAGGCCACCAACTTGTCCCAGGTGTCCCATTCCGTTCCGGGTGCCGAAAGGAGTTGAGGGTTGAAATCGGAGACGATGTTGACCATCCGGACGGCATCGATCGGAACCGGCGGCTTCTTTTCGCCAAGCACCGCGATCATCGGGCTGATGCTGCCAATCATGATTGTATAGCCGTCGGCTGGCTGATCGAGCAGATAACGCCAGCCGACCGTGCCTCCCGCTCCGGCGCGAACCTCGACGTTCATGGGTTGGCCCATGTACTTCTGGGCCGCCGAGGCAATCATCCGAGCCCACTGGTCCTGTCCACCGCCCGCGCTGTAGGGAACGATGAACTGAACAGCCTTGCTGGGAAATTTTGCGTCCTGGGCCTGCGCGACCTGCGCCGTTCCCAGCGTCGTCGACAACGCCAGCGCCGCCGCCATTCCCAGAAGCTTTGCACGTCCGATTTCCATGTTTGGTCTCCCATTTGCTTCCAAGGTTGAATCGAGTGCGTTCGCTATTGTGCTTCTCGCGCCGCCTGAACGTCGGCTGGAACCACATTATGTCTGGGGTTGAATCCTTGTTTCCCCGATGGGCATGTCTTGATCACTTGGCGGCCCCACCTTTCAGACGCTCCCCCATGTGGGCGCGGCCCAGCCAAACCACCAGCACCGCGGTCGCAACGGCAAGACCGATCGCCAAGTTGCTGCAAAACAGCGCTCCACCCCATTCATGGCCATTGATGAGAAGAGCACGACGCAGGCTTTCCTCGGCCAGCGGCGCCAACAGGAAGGTAATGATCAGCGGTCCGAGCGGGATTTTCACCAGCTCCAGCAGATAGCCCATTACCCCGAAAAACAGTGCGAGCATCACGTCGTAGGTGTTGTTACGGTAGGCGTAGGCCCCGACCAGGGACATGGCGAGGACAACCGGGACCAGCAGCGCCTCTGGCAGTTGGCCGAGGCGGGCGTAGAAGCCCGAGAGGAAGTAACCGATTGCCAGTACGAGGAAGTTCGCCACAATCAGGATGATGAAGAGCGAATAGATTTCTGTGGGGAACAGGTCGAACATCCGCGGACCGGCCTGTACACCTTGGATGGCGAGGGCCACGCCGATCATGGCCGCGATCGTCCCGCCGGGAATGCCGAAGGCCAGAAGCGGGATCAGGGTGGGGCCGGCGGTGGCATTGTTGCCGGATTCGGCCGCCGCCACGCCTTCAAGGCGCCCGGTGCCGATCTGCTTGGTCGGCGAGGCCTGACGCGCGACGCCATAGGACAGGAATGCCCCAACGGTTGCGCCAAGGCCAGGCAGGATGCCAACGAAAGTCCCCACACCGGTACCGATTGTCATTTCCTTCCAACAGCTTCGGTATTCTGCGAAAGTCAGGCTCTCGCTCCGGCATTCGATCCGGTTCATGACCCGGTCGTGGATTTCCTGCAGCCTGCTCATCTTTCCCACGAGCTTGACCAACTTCTCGAACATCGTGGCGATGGCGAAGAGGCCGATGATCAGCGGGATCATGCCTACGCCGTCGGACAGCCACCACAGGCCGAAGGTGTTACGCTCGGAATTGCTGATCGGATCCACGCCTATGGTCCCAATGAAGAGTCCCAGGGCGGCGGCGAACAGCCCCTTGCCGAGATGATCGCCGGACAGCGCGCCGAGCAGGGCGATCGCCAGGATGATCAGCCACAGCCGTTCGGTAGGGCCGAAGTTCAACGCCAGCAACGCGAGCGCGGGGGCGAGAAAGATGGTGATGAGCGAACTGATGAGATCCCCGGTGATAGAGGCGTAGAGGGCCATCTGCAAGGCCTTCTTGCCTTTGCCGGCCTGGGTCAGCTTGTAGCCGTCGAGCACCGTGGCTCCGGATTCCGCTGTCCCCGGTGTCGCAAAGCTGATGGCCGAGATCGATCCGCCGTAGATGCCGCCCTTGTAGACACCAATCAGCAGTCCGAGGGTGGCCGGCAGGTTCAGCGTCAAGGTCAATGGCAGGAGCAGCGCGATCGCCGGTGCCGGGCTCAGTCCTGGCATTGCGCCGACACCCACGCCAATGAAGGCGCCGACCATGGCCCACATAAGGGTGTTCGCCGAAAAGACCAGTCCAAAGGCATCAAAAATGTGACCAAAATCCAACATTATCCGTCCTCAGAACAACAGGCCGAGGGGGCCGTCGGGAACACCGACACTCAGCGCATAAAGCAGCAGTCGCAAGGAGATCGCGATCACCATACCGACGGCCAGCGCAATCCAAGCCGGGCGGAAGCCGAGCAATAGGCTTCCTGCTGCCACCATGGCGAATATTCCCGGAATGAAGCCGACGACACGGAAGCTCAGGAAGATCACCCCGACTGCCACCGCCGCCAGCACGACGATGAGTACACCCTTGACCGACTCGCGTTTGAACCCCGAGGGTCGGGTCGCCGCGCGGTCCACGACCAGGATGAGCAGCGACGCGGCCATTGAGTACACGGCAAAAAGAGGCAAGCCACCGAGCGTGAACCCATCGCGTGCCCTTTCATGGGCCCACTCCGAATTCCAGATAACCGTACCTAGTACAAATGTTGCCACCAACAGCACAAGTGCGACGCCGCGGTTCGACAACAGAGCGGAAAGACCAGAAGTCGATGGTGACGGTTTTCCATCCAACGACGCCTTCTCCCTGTCTGATAAATTCAAGCTGCTGTCAACTTTGCCTATCTGGTCGGACGCCAAGGCCATCTATCCTCCCATTCTTCTTATTTGGGCATTCCATTCAGAATGACGTTTGGTAGAGCTTGACCAAAGTCCGGGAAGCTGACAATAACAAAAGAGGCAACGCCATTTTGATGAAAACTCAAAGCGAACGGTAGGCTGGCGATGAGGCGTCTTCCCGGATTTCGGTCCCTCGTGTGCTTCGAGGCTGCGGTTCGGACGGGGTCGCTTTCCGCCGCGGCGCGCGAAATGAACGTGACTCCAGGAGCAGTCAGTCGGCAGATTGCTGTGTTGGAACAACACTTGGGAATCAGAGTCCTGGAACGTAATTCGCGTGGCGTTGTCGCCACGTCGAAAGGGATATTGCTGGCCAGGCACCTGTCCGATGCCTTTTCTGACATCGCCAAGGCGATTGATGAAATCATCGACAGGGACAGGGAAAGTGCCCTGACCGTCAACGTTTACCCGACATTCGCAATCCAATGGCTGGTGCCGCGGATTGCAGATTTCCATGCCATTGCTCCGGACGTTGATCTTCGGATCAGGCCGTCGCTGAATGAGAATCGCTTTGACAAAGAGGAAATAAGTGTCGCCGTCTGCATCGGGCTTCCGCAAGGTCCCCTGTTCACCAGCCTGCCCCTGTTCCGCCGGCGCTTCGTCCCGGTCTGCAGCCCCAATACCTTTAGCTGCCTAGGCAACCCCGGGCCTGACATCCTCTATAGGACGCAGATCTATTATTCCGACATGCACGTCGACCAGTGGAAGCTCTGGTTGGCCACCATGGGGATGGAGCAACTGGCGTTACCCCATGTGGGCATCCGGTTTGAGAATTCATCCTTGGCTTATCAGGCCGCACGAGAAGGAACCGGCTTCGCTATCGCCCAGCCCGCACTGATCAGTGCCGACCTGGAAAGCCGGCGGTTGATCGCCCCCTTTGGCCACGAGGTCGAAGAGCCGGAGCAATACTGGGTTTCCTGCCGCACTAAGGACTTGGGCCGCTCGACCGTCGCTCTGTTCATGAAGTGGCTTTCCGAGACCGCTGCACTGACCGATAGGAACTACGACAATGCACGAACTTTTGATCCAGAAGGGAACAGCGTTGGTCTCGCCTCACCCTGAGCGGGCCGCCGTCGCGGCCGTATCAAGACGGCCATGATCGTCGACCGCGCGCCCCTCCCAATCTCCACCGTAATGGGAAGGGCGAAGGATCTTCTCCGCCGTGGGCCACTCGGATTAGGCCGCGGGCGAGATCGAAAGCCGATTCCGCTCAGCCGGGACTTATTGCTCGCAATCCCTGGGCAAATGAGCCATCCGCCCCGGCAGCTTTCTACCGACCTTCGCTTCGAATTCGCCGACGATCGCCGCCATCTTCCGCCAGTCGATTCCGGTGGCGATCCCCATCTCCTCGAGGGCATAGACAGCGTCCTCGGTCGCGACGTTGCCGGCCGCATTGGGAATGAACGGGCAGCCGCCGAGCCCCCCGGCGGCAGTGTCGAGGATGGCCGCCCCGGCCTGCAGGCCGGCGACCATATTGGCAACTCCCAGGCCACGGGTATCGTGAAGGTGCAATGACACGGCGAGGTCGTTGCCGACGATCTCTTTCGCGCGGGCGGTCAAATCGAAGACGGCACGCGGATTGGCCAAACCCACGGTGTCGGCCAGGTTGACCTCGTCGGCACCGAGTTCGCGGTACATTTCGACGACGCCGAGCACGAACTCGGGATCAATGGCGCCGTCGTAGGCGCAGCCGAACGCCGACTGGATGCCAGCACGCACCGTGACGCCGCTTTCCTTGGCCCGCGATACCATGTCGCGAACCCGCTCCTTGGCCTCCTCACGCGTGCAGTTGGCGTTCTTGCGGTTGTGGCTTTCACTGGCCGACATCGACATGCTGAGGTGTCCGACACCGCAGGCGAGCGCGCGTTCGAGCCCCTTGTCGTTGAGAACCAGCGCCGTGTAGGTCACTCCGTCCGTCCGCTCGAGACGGTGAAAGACTTCATCCGTGTTGGCCATCTGCGGCACCCACTTGGGATGCACGAACGACCCCACCTGAATGCGGCGCACGCCGGCGGCTTCCATCCTGCCGATCAGGTCGAGCTTTTCTTCGACCGAGAAGATCCGCTCCTCGCTTTGCAGGCCGTCGCGCAGGCCCTCTTCTTCGATCACGATGGTCTTCGGCAGCTTCATGGATAGATCCTCCCGGTTCCGGTCCCCAGAAAGAGGCGGCGGAAATGGGGCGCCCCCATTCCCGCCGAGTGCAGCTTCTCTGTCGAAGCCATCATGTGTGCCAACCCTATGGCATGCCCCACCTCTAGAGGTTGATGAAAGTGGAGACCGCCAAGCGAAATCCGACACACGGTTGCCTATTCCATTTTTCCCCACACAGGGTGGGAAATGGGCATTAATACTTCTGTCTGAAAGAACGTGTTTCTATTCATCGCACGAAATACAGCAGGCGTCAATCGCGTTTTATCGGATGCGCGATAGGCAAGACCTGGTCTGCCGGGATGGGGTTTGGATCGACGCCGGAGGCCCTTGCTGTTCGGCGAACCGACAAAAAAATGAACTGTCGGCACGGGAACTCGGCGTCGGTTCCGGTCAGGACTTTTTTTTTCGCCCGCGGCCCTTGCTGCGATCTGAGACGCCTTCTATAGGATCGGGGATCGACGCCAAATCGGCAGTCGCTTCCTTGAGAAGGGCCACATAGAGGTGTTGGGCTTCCGAAGTGAAGCGCGGCAATGGCCCCGATATGCCCAGGGCGCCGACGAGGATTCGATGAGCCGAAAACACCGGAACCGCAACGCTAGCCGCTTCGGAATGGCGCTCGCCAAGCGAAACGGCATAACCCGATTCGCGCGTTTCATTATAGGACGGACCGGGTTCGCCGGCAAACGCCAGAAGCACCCGTCCCGCCGCCCCGACGTGCAACGGAAGGCGCGCTCCTTCCGAAATGTGGTAATGCACCGGCCGGGTCGAATTCGCACGGAAAAGGCAGACCCTGGCGTCTCCGTCCCTGACGTAAAACGAAACGGACTCCTCGGTCCTATCTCTCAGACGGCGCATAACCGGCAACACGTAGTCCTTGAGATCCGGCAGGGGGCCGTAAAGCGAGCCGAGTCGGCGCAACGTCGGCCCCAGGCGGTAGGAGCCGTTGGGACGTCGGGACAGATAGCCGAACCGTTCCAGCGAGTGGGAAAGCCGAAGAATGGTGCTGCGATAGAATCCGGTCTTTCCAGCCAGATCCCCGAGCGTGATTTCCTGGGCCTCCTCAGTGAAACAGTCCAGCAACGTCAATGCCCGTTCCACAGCCTCGACGCGGTCCTGCGCCATCTTGTTCTCTCGCCAGTTCGTGAAAGCCATCAAGGAAACCTGAGAGGGACATGATGCATGGATCAGAACGGGATTTCAACTGAGCGAAGATGTGGCTGCGGTTGTGCGGAAAACGGCCGGCAACCTTCGAAAAAAGTTCTGTCAAAAAGAAATAAATTGTATTAGACAGAAATAAACGGATGATGACGGCGACTTGGTACGCGGCAGTTCATTCTTCGTGATGCACGCATCTCGGAAAGGCTCGACGTTTGTGAGGCGGTTCCCTGAAGAATGCTCAGCCTGGTCCCTCTTCAGTCTCCCAGTACCTGATTCCTTGACTCATTTGCGTGGAGTTCGTCCGTGCACACCTCCTCAAGAGACATGATCCCTGCGGCTTCCCGTGGTGAAGCCGGCGATCCCGATCCCGTTTGCCGCGAAACCAAGGATGCCATGGCGATGAAGGAAGGAGCCACCACCGGCCGCGATGCCCCCTGTTCGGCCCGTATGGCCTCGTCGGTGTCGATCGCCTTGACGGGCAGTGGGGGCTCCGGCGTGATGACGGCGGGCCAGATGCT
>NZ_JAOTID010000025.1 GCF_026163695.1 Shumkonia mesophila
GCTGATCCCCCGCAGGATCGCGATCAGCGGCATCTTCTCCAAACACGCATTCAAGGTCGGGCCTTGCGACATTCTCAACTCCTCGAGTCCATGGTTTCGGGCGAATGATGAACCCCCGCCCTTCGATTCCGCCACCCTTCCGGAAAGGCGGTCCGGCCAAGCGGCGCCTGCACTTTCGATGACAGTCCGGCAGTCGGGCAAACGTTCCCGCGCGGTCCGCGCGGGCGCCGACGTTCGCGCCTTCATGCTGCCGTTATTATGGCGCACCAAATGCCCGCTTGAACACCTCCATCATGATCGGCTATGGCCTGCGGCGGATCGCCGCGAAAATAACGTGACGACGCGCTTTTTCCATGCCCATGGTATCGGGACATTGAGTAGGATCGGCATCCGCATGCCAAAGCAACGTTCTGGTCACAGGGAGAGGATGCCATGAGACCCGCTCGCGGTCTTCTGGTCCTGATTGTCGCGGCGCTGATCCCGCTGGCGGCGGGGGCTTTCGAGTCGGCGTCGCTGGATGCCGGCGCCCGCGATCTGCTGGGCGAATTGCGCCGGCAATTCTCTTCCGAAGCGACCGAACCGGGCGGCGCGTTGGCCGAGGGGGCGGCGGCACTGGGCGCCGGCCGCTGGGACGACGCCGCCGGGTGGTACGGGCGCGCCGTTGCCGCCGGACCGGCCAACCCGAAGGCCTGGCGCGGCCTCGCCCTTGCCTCGATGAACGTCGACGCGGCCGATCCCACCGCCACCCATGCCGCCTATCGGGCTTTCACCACCGCCGGGTCCCAGCCCGAACGCGCCGAGGCGCTGGCCCTGCTGGGTTCCGCGCTCGAGCGCCGGGCGCGCTACCGCGAGGCGATCGCCGCCTATCGCGCCAGCGTCGAGGCGGGCGCCGACGACGGGGTGCGGGCGCATCTGGCCGAACTGGCGGCGGCGCGGGGTTTCCGCGCCACCGGCGTGACGGTCAACGCCGACCTGGAGCGGCCGGAATTCTGCATCGCCTTTCGCGGCAAGCTGATCGCGGAACGTCGCGTCCGCTATGAAGACTACGTGCGTATCGAGCCGCCGCTGGAAGGCGGCCTCAGCGTGCGCGACGATCGCCTGTGTGCGACCGGCGCCCAGTACGGCGCCCGCCATTCGGTCACCGTGCTGGCCGGACTGCCGTCGGCCGACGGCGACGAGGCGCCGGGCCCGGAGACCTTCGACGTCGAGATCGGCGACCGGCCGGCCAGCGTCGGCTTCAAGGGCAATACCTATGTGCTGCCGCGCACCGGCAGCGCCGGCATTCCGGTGATCACCGTCAACGTCAAGCGGGTCCACCTCAAGATCCTGCGCATCGACGAGCGCAACGTCATCGACCAGATGGCCAAGGACCGCCTGTCGGGCCTGCTCGGCCGCTGGGACATCGAACAGATCCGCACCGCCGACGGCGAACTCGTCTGGCAGGGCGAGATGGACGTCGCCTCCGAACTCAACCAGCGTGTCACCACGGCGTTTCCGGTGGGCGACGTGCTCAGGAAGACGACGCCCGGCATCTATGCCGTCGTCGCCGAGCCGGTCGGCGTCGAGGTCCCGACCTGGGCGCCGCGCGCCACCCAATGGCTGGTGATTTCCGATCTTGGCCTGACCACCTTCCAGGGCGACGACGGCCTGGCGGTTTTCACGCGCTCGCTGGCGACGGCGAGGCCGGCCGCCGGCGTCACCGTCCGCCTGTTCGCCCGCAACAACTCGCTGCTGGCCGAGGCGGTGACCGACGACGCCGGCGGCGCCCGCTTCGCGGCCGGCCTCCTGCGCGGCGAGGGCGGCCGCGCGCCCAGGGCGCTGTTCGCCTTCGGCGCCGGCGGCGATTTCAACCTTCTCGAACTGACGGCGCCGGCCTTCGATCTCAGCGACCGCGGCGTCGGCGGCCGCGAACCGCCGGGGCCGGTCGACGTCTTCCTCTATGGCGACCGCGGCGTCTATCGACCCGGCGAGACCGCGCACGTGGTGGCGCTGATGCGCGATGACACGGCGCATGCCGTCGACACCATGCCGCTGACCCTGAAGCTGCTCAGGCCCGACGGCGTCGAGGCCCGGCGCGACACCGTGAAACCGCAGGCGGTCGGCGCCTATGCCTTCGACCTGCCGTTTTCGCCGGGCGCGCTCACCGGGCGCTGGACGGTTGAGGCCCATCTCGATCCGGCGGCGCCGCCGGTGGGCACCTTGCGCCTGCTGGTCGAGGACGTGGTGCCGCCGCGCATCGAGGCGAAGCTGTCGACGGCGGCGACCCTTCTCAAGCCGGGCGAGGCGGCCAGTCTGGCGCTCAAGGCCGACTACCTTTACGGCGCTCCGGCCGCCGGCCTGCCGGTCGAGGGCGAGGTGGTCGTCATGGCCGACGACAACCCCTACCCGGACCGGCCGGGCTATCATTTCGGCCTGGCCGACGAGACGGTGGACCCGCAGCGCATGGCGCTGCCGGCGACCCGCACCGACGCCACCGGCGGCGCCTCGATGCACGTCGCGCTGGACAAGGTGCCCGACACCACCCGGCCGCTCAAGGCGGTGATTCGCGCCGGCGTCTTCGAACTGGGCGGCCGTCCGGCCACGGCCAGCCTGACGCTTCCGGTCCACCAGCGCGCCGTCGCGGTGGGCCTGCATCCCCGCTTCGGGGCGGACGGCGTGGCCGAGGGCAGCGAGGCGGTGTTCGACCTGATCATGCTGGACGCCGCCGGCAAGGCCATTGCCGGATCGCTGGATTACGCCTTCTATCGCGAGGAATGGACCTATCAGTGGTTCCGGCGCAACGGCGTCTGGGACTACGAGGTGCAGGTCATCGACAAGCCGCTGATCGGCGGCACGCGCGCCGTCACCGTCGAAACGCCTGTGGAACTGGCCCAGCGGGTCGAGGCCGGACGCTACCGGCTGGAAGTGTCCGATCCGCAATCCGGCGCCGCCACCAGCCTGCGCTTCCACGCCGGCTGGTTCGTCTCGGCGTCGGTCGCCGATCGGCCGGACACCCTGGAACTGGTCGCCGACCACGCCTCCTATCGGCCCGGCGAAACGGTGAAGCTCCACATCACGCCGCCGTTCGACGGCGACGTGCTGCTGGCGGTCGCCAACGAACGGCTGATCGAAACCTACAATGTCTATGTGCCGGCATCGGGCGCCACCGTCGAAATCCCCTTCCGCGACACCTGGGGTGTCGGCGCCTATGTCCTGGCCACCGCGTTCCGCGAGGATTCCAGCGCGCGCGGGCCGGGCCGGGCCATCGGGCTGACGTGGCTGGGATTGGACGCCCGCCCGCGCACCCTCAACGTGGCCATCGATTCGCCGGGCGACGTGCGGCCGTCCACGGCGGTCGAGGTCAACGTCGCCATCGACGGCCTGGAGCCGGGCAAGCCGGCCTTCGTGACCTTGGCGGCGGTGGACGAGGGCGTGCTCCAGCTCACCGGCTTCGAAACGCCCGACCCGGCCAACCACTTCTACGGCAAGCGGCGCCTGGGTGTGGCCATGCGCGACATGTACGGCCGGCTGATCGACGGCAAGACCGACCGGCGCGGCGCCGTGCGCACCGGCGGCGGCGATCCCAGGCTGGCCAACCGCGGGGCGCCGCCGGCCGACGTCAGGATCGTCTCGCTGTTCTCGGGCTTGGTGCGCCTGGATGACAAGGGCGTCGCCCGCATCAAGCTCGACCTTCCCGACTTCAACGGCCGCCTTCGCCTGATGGCGGTTGCCTTCGACGCCAATCGGGTCGGCGCGGCCGAAGGCGTCCTGATGGTCCGCGATCCGCTGGTGGCCCAGGTTTCGCTGCCCCGTTTCCTCGCTCCCGGCGACGACAGCCGGATGACCCTGACCTTGGACAACCTGCGCCTGCCTTCGGGCGAGGTGTCGGTCGCCGTGCGCGCCGAGGGCGCGGTGGCGCTGGGCGGCGAAACCAAGGTGCAGAGGGCCCTGGACAAGGGTGCGTCGACGTCGGCCGTTTTCGCGCTGAAGGGCCTGGCGCCGGGAACCGGCACCATCGTCATGGAGCTGAGTGGCCCGGAAGGCTTCAAGCAGGAGCGCCGATGGACCCTGGGAGTGCGGCCCGCGCAG
This sequence comes from Shumkonia mesophila, assembly GCF_026163695.1. Classification (NCBI taxonomy): domain Bacteria; kingdom Pseudomonadati; phylum Pseudomonadota; class Alphaproteobacteria; order Rhodospirillales; family Shumkoniaceae; genus Shumkonia; species Shumkonia mesophila. The sequence continues at coordinate 4,069 of NZ_JAOTID010000025.1, forward strand.
TTCCCGGTGGCCCGCCGGGTGGCCAAGCGGCTGCGGCAGGGCGAGCAGGTGGCCTATGCGCCGTCGATCCTGGAGGGGCTGGTGCCGGGCACCGGCGAGCTGCTGTTGTCCTTCAGCCCGCGGCCCGACCTCGACGCCGCCGGCCTGCTGCGCGCGCTCGACCGGTATCCCTACGGTTGCCTCGAACAGACGACCAGCCGCGCGCTTCCGCTGCTCTACGTGGGCGACGTGGCGGCGGTGTGGGGCGGGATGGGAATGGCCGCCGGCCAGAAGGGACGCATCGACGAGGCGATCTCGCGCCTCTTCGAGATGCAGCGGCCCGATGGCGGCTTCGGCCTGTGGGCGCCCTCGGACGGGGCGGACCTGTGGCTTTCCGCCTACGCGCTGGATTTCGTGACGCGGGCCAAGGCGAAGGGCCATCGCGTGCCCACCTACGCCTATGCCGCCGGGCTGCGCTGGCTGGGCGAACGGGTCAAGCAGGGCGAGCGGCAGAAGGTGCCCGATCTGACGGCCCTCGCCTATGCCCATTACGTCCAGGCCGCGGCCGGCATCGGCAATCCGGCCGAGACCCGCTACTTCGCCGATCGCGCCGGTGATCGCCTGCCGACGGCGCTGGCGGCGGCCCAGGTGGCGGCGGCGTTGGCGCTGCGCGGCGAGTCCGAGCGGGCCCGCGTTCTTTTCGCCAAGGCCGTCCATAAGGTCAATGCCCGCGCGGCCCCGCGCGACTACGGCTCCGCCCTGCGCGATCTCGCCGGGCTGGTGGTCCTGGCGGCGGAAAGCGAACCGTTGCTCAAGGGGAACAGCCGCGACCTGGGCGGCCGCAGCCTCGCCCAGCTGGTCGAGGATCTGGCGGCGCGCCAGACCAAGGCGGAGGCCTTGAGCTCGCAGGAACAGGCGTGGCTGCTGATGGCTTCGGCGGCGGTCGCCCATGGCAACGGCAAGATGATGCTGACCGTCGACGGCTGGAAGGGCGAAGCGCAGGCCGATCCTCTCTACCTGAGGCCCACCGACGCGCAATTGACCCTCGGCCTGACTTACGAGAACGCCGGCAAGGGGGTCGTATGGCATACCGCGACGGTGGCCGGGGTTCCGCTCGCCGAAACTCCCGCGGTGGCCGAGGGATTCGCGCTCACGCGCGGCTTCTACACCCTGGATGGGCGGCCGGCCGACCTGGCGGCGGTGCGCCAGAACGATACCCTGGTTGCCGTCATCGAGGGCGAGGCGCCGGCCGAGATCGACCACCAGGCGCTGATCGTCGACCTGCTGCCGGCCGGCTTCGAGATCGAGAACGCCCGCCTCGAGGACGCCCGCTCGATGGCCGAGATGGCGTGGCTGCCCAAGCTGAGCCAGGCCCAGCACCTCGAATACCGGGACGACCGCTTCGTGGCGGCGTTCGACATCGGCGGCAAGAACCGGGCGTTTGCCGTCGCCTATCTGGTGCGGGCGGTGACGCCGGGCACCTATCGGCTGCCGGCCGCCCATGTCGAGGACATGTACAGGCCGCAGTACCGGGCGCGGACGGCAATGGGCTGGCTGACGGTGCTGCCGCGCAACTAGCCGGCGGGCGGAGCCGGCACGGGGAACCGACATGACACGGCGGGCGAAGATGGCGGCGGCGGTACTGGCGGCGGCGGGGACGGTGGCCGTCCTCGCCGGCGCGGCCGTCACGCTGGATGCCGTCCATCCGCCGGCGACGGGGCGCTATCTCGACCGCTCGCGCAGCGTGCTCGATGCCGACGGCCGGCTGCTTCGCGCCTTCGCGACGGCGGACGGCAGCTGGCGCTTCGCGGTGCGGCCGGACGACGTCGATCCGCTCTATCTCGCCATGCTCACCGCCTACGAGGACAAGCGCTTCTACCGCCATCCCGGCGTCGATCCCCTGGCCCTGGCCCGTGCCGCCTGGCAGTGGGCGGCGTCGGGCAAGCCGGTGTCGGGCGCCTCGACGCTGACCATGCAGACGGTGCGGCTGCTGGAGCCGCGGCCGCGCACGCTCATCTCCAAGCTGGTCGAGATGGGCCGCGCCGTGCAGCTCGAATGGCGCCATTCCAAGGACGAGATCCTGGCCATCTACCTGACGGTGGCGCCCTTCGGCGGCAACCTGGAAGGCGTCGCGGCGGCCAGCCGGTTCTACCTCGGCAAGGACCCCCGGCACCTGACGGCGGGCGAGGCGGCGCTGCTGGTGGCCCTGCCCCAGTCGCCGGAGGCGGCCCGGCCGGATCGCCATCCCGGGGCGGCCCGGCTCGCCCGCGACAAGGTGCTGGCGCGCATGCAAGACGCCCACATCCTCGATGCCGACGCCGTCGCCGCGGCCCGCCAGGAACCGGTGGCGCGGGCCCGCCTCGCCGCCGCCTTCCGGGCGCCCCACCTGGCCCAACGGCTGGTGGCCGCCGATCCCGGCGCCGAGATCCAGCGTACCTTCATCGACGGCGCCCTGCAGGCCAGCGTGGAAGCGCTGGCCCGGCGCGCCGTCGGCGGCCTCGAACCGGGCGCCAACCTCGCCGTCCTGGTGGTGGAAACCGCTGGACGCCGGGTGGTGGCCCATGCCGGTTCCGCCGATTTCTTCGATGCGGCCCGCCAGGGCCAGGTGGATATGACCCGCGCCGTCCGCTCGCCGGGCTCGACGCTCAAGCCGTTCATCTACGCCGCCGGCTTCGAGCACCTGGGCCTGCATCCGGAAACCCTCATCGCCGACCGGCCGACGCGCTTCGGCGACTACGCGCCGGTCAACTTCGACCTGCGTTTCCGTGGCGACATCACCGTGCGCGAGGCCCTGCAGCTCAGCCTCAACGTGCCGGCGGTGGCGGTGCTCGACCGCCTGGGCCCGGCCCGCTTCGCCGAACTGATCGCCGAGATGGGCATTGCGCTGCGCTTCGACCCGCGGGTGGGGGCGCCGGCGCTGCCGATGGCGCTGGGCGGCGTCGGCGTCAGCCTGTGGGACCTGGTGACCCTTTTTGCCGGGCTGGCCGACGGCGGCCGCTTCGCGCCCTTGCGGGTCGCCGAGACCGATCCGCAGGCGGCGCCGGCCCGCGTGCTGAACGAAGCGGCCGCCTGGTACGCCGCCGCCATCCTGCGCGACGTGCCGCCGCCCGAGGGACGCGTCGCCGTCGCCGGCCGGCGCATCGCGCTCAAGACCGGCACCTCCTATGGCTTCCGCGACGCCTGGGCGGTGGGCTTCGACGGGCGTTTCACGGTGGGCGTGTGGGTCGGCCGCCCGGACGGCGGATACGGGACCGGTCGCACCGGCGGCCGGCAGGCGGCGCCGCTGCTCTATGACGTCTTCGACCTGCTGGCGCCCGCCGCCGGGCCAGTGTCGCCGCCGCCGGCCGGCGTCGTCGAGGCCCGCACCGGGGATCTGCCGCCGCCGCTCCGCCGCTTCCACACCCGCGACGAGATGGAGATGGCGCTCGTGGCGCCCGATGCTGCCTTCGAGATCGCCTTTCCGCCCGACGGCGCCACCGTCGAAATGGCCGCCGCCGCCGACGGCACCGCGACCCTCGCGCTGCGCGCCAATGGCGGGCGCAAGCCCTTGCGCTGGCTGATCGACGGGCGGCCCATCGCGGTATCGCCCTTCAAGCGGGCGGCGTCGTGGACGGCCGCCACCGAGGGACGCGTGCGCATCACCGCGCTCGATGCCGACGGCCACGCCGCCTCGGCCGAGGTGTGGATCGCACGGGTCCCCTAATCGGTGCCGTCGGCGGCGCGGCGCCGCTTTTCGATGGGGCGCAGCGCCAGGGCGCCAAGCGTGGCCGCGGCACAGGCGGCCAGCATGAGAATGCCCGCCGCTTCCCAGTTGCCGGCCGCCTGCACGGCGGCGGCGATGGCCGGGGGCCCGATCACCTGGCCGGTGTTGGAGCCCTGGACCAGCATGCCGTTGGTGGTGCCGACTTGGCCGAGGCCGGGGGCGAAGACCGGGGCGCCCGACAGCACCGCCGTCGGCAGCATGCCGCCGACCAGCGAGAAGACGAGGCATAGGGCATAGCGCAGAAGATCGGGCAGGGCGGCGGCGAAGATGCCCAGCGTGCACAGCCCCATGATGCCCGCCGCGACGGCGATCAGGGCCCAGTGGCGGGCGCCGCGATGCAGCAGCCAGCCGGCCGTCAGGTTGCCGGGAACGTTCATCGCCACCACCAGGGCGGTAAGCGTGGCCGCCGTGGCGGTGCCGATGCCGCGCGTCTCGATCATAAAGCTCGGCAGCCACACCATGAGGGCCAGCCACGGGATGGTGTAGAGGGCGAAACAGAGGGCCAGCAGCCACGTTCCCGGCTGCGCCGCCGCGAGCCGGATGTTGCCGGCCGCCGAGCCTGCCGGTCCGGCCGGGCGGCCGGGCGGCGCGGCCCGCCCGACGAGCAGCATGGCCGCCATCCACAGAAGTGCCAACGCGGCGGCCGCTGCCCACAGGACACGCCAGCCGGCGAGCGCCAGAACGGCCGGCGAGGCCACCATCATCAGGGCGGTGCCGGCCGGCATGTAGGCGCCCCACAACCCCAATGCCAGGCGCCGGTCGCCGGGGACGGCGGCGCGCAGGATCACCGAGGGCACCGATACCGCCACCGAGATGAACCCCAGGCCCTCGAGGAAGCGGCTGAACAGCAGCGCCGCGCCGCCGCCGGCGAAGGCTCCGAGGGCGCTGCCGATCAGCAGCGCGGCGAGGCCGGCCAAAACGAGGCGCCAGTGACCGACGCGGTCGGCCACGGTGCCGGCCAGGACCGCCACCATCATGCCGGTGACGCTGAAGGTGGAGACCACCCAGCCGCCGGCGACCAGGCTGAGGTCGAGGTCGGCGCGCAGCGCGGAGAGGGCCGGGGGCAGCTTGCCGACGTGGGCGGCGGCGACGATGCCGGCGCCGACGGCCAGCGCGACGATTTCCCAGCGGGTTTTGGCGGGCACGGTCATGGCGGCCTGCCTAGCGGAATTTCGGTGACAGTGCACTTAATTCTTCGTTGACGGGACGGTTGGTTCGGCTGCGGTGCGAATTAAGTGCACTGTCACCGAAATTGGCGAAATTTGGCAAGCGCCGATCGGCCGCCGGCAGCGAGGGCGGTTTTGTCAATATTTTTCAATTTGTTGTGTTAAATTTTGGTGACGGCCCAAAATATTGTGGAACAATCCCCCGTGTTCGGGGTAGTCTCAGGTGTGGCCTGATCGACCGGAATCCGCGCATGACACCGTGCCTGATCCGCCAATGCCAATGGCCCTTCCGGTCCTCTTCGGACCCCTTGCTCCCTAAACTTCCCGGTTCCTCCGCCCGGTGGCTTCGCCGGCCCGCTTCCGTGGGCCGTTCGGCGCTGGCGGGGCGGGCGGCCGGCACAGCGGAGAATAAGGATGGGTAAACGATCTTCGCGCCGTGCCCCGGCGCACGACACCACCGTGCAGTACCTTTTCCCCAACGAGACGCCGTGGGACCCGCTCGGCGAGCCGAGCCGCGACAAAAGCTACGTCAAGAAGGTCCGCCCCTACAGCGAGGCGCAACGGGCCCTGCTGGACGCCATCGACGGCTACGGCATGGTTCTGGCCCTCGGCCCGGCGGGCACCGGCAAGACCTATCTTTCCATCGCCAAGGCGGTGGAGGCGCTGGAGGCCGGCCGGGTCGGCCGCATTCTTCTGTGCCGGCCGGCCATCGAGGCCGGCGAAAGCCTGGGATTCCTGCCGGGCGACGTCGAGCAGAAGCTGGCCCCCTATCTGCGGCCGCTCTACGACGCGTTGACCGACCGGCTGGGCGGCAAGCGCCTGAAAATGATGCTCGCCGACGGTACCATCGAGATCGCGCCGGTCGCCTACATGCGCGGGTGCACGCTCAACAATTCCTTCATCGTCATCGACGAGGCGCAGAACTGCACCTATGGCCAGCTCAAGATGCTGCTGACCCGGCTGGGCTGGCATTCCACCATGGTGCTGACCGGCGACCCCGACCAGAGCGACCTTTTGCCCGGCATTTCCGGCTTTGCCGAGATCGCCCGGCGGCTCGACGTCCTGGAAGGCGTGGCCGTGGTCCAACTGAGCGAGTCCGACGTCGTGCGCCATCCGCTGGTGGCGAGCATCCTGTCGGTCATCTGAGCCGGCTGCCTCCGTTGCCGGCCGGATGAGGGCGCGCTAGGCTGCGCCCATGTTCGATGTCGCCGGCGATTGGGAACCGTGGGTCAACCTTGCCTTCCTGGCGGGCACGGGATGGGTGGCTTGGCATGGCATCCGCCATCGCGACGCCGAGGGCCATCCCGATCTGGTGCGCCTGTTCTTCGCGGCGATCGCGGCCATCTTTTTCGCCATGGTGCTGTTCGGCGACGTCCTCGGCGTGGTTCGGCTGTAGCTCGCCTCAGGGTTTGTGCATGCGCTGGCGGGAATCGATGTCCGGCCGGCTCAGCACCCGCCGTTCGGGCGGCAGGCGCATCTGCCCTTCCAGATAGGCGACGCGTTTGGCCACGCTGGCCGCATCGGGCGTGCCATAGAGCACGCGATCGACCAGTCCGGGACCGGAAACCGCCGCGGCGTCGATGGCGAGCGCGCGGCGATAATCGGCCAGCGCGCGTTCGGGCTGCTGGCCGCGATCATAGAGGATGCCGCGGTTGGCATAGGCCGCCGCCAGCGCCCCGCGGCCGGTGGCGTCGTCGGGCGGGGCCTTTTCGAGCAACGCGATGGTGTCGCCGAAGGCCTCCTCCGCCGCTTCCGTCCTGCCTTGCTGCAACAGGGAAATGGCGCGGCCCATCATGGCGCCGCGATGGTCCGGATTGGCCGCAAGGGCCGCCTCGAAGCGGTTGAGGGCGAGGGCGAATTTTCCGTCGTCGAGCAGGATGTCGCCCTGTTTGGTTTCGTAGTCGCCGGGCGGCATCCGGGTATAGCCGCCCATGGCGCCCCAGACGGCGACGGCAATCAGGACTACGCCGGTCAGCGCCAGCATGCCCTGGCGGAAACGATCCAGCTTGTCGAACACCTTATACATGGCCGCTTCCGCCTAGAACCGCCGGGCGCTTTCGGCAACGTCGTCGACCAGGGACTCGATCTCCTTCTCGGGAACCGTCGACATTTCCATCTTGTAGGCCAGGAACCACATCATGCCGACGCCGAGCCCCCAGAACAGGATCTGCCAGGCCCAGATCGACGGGATGCCGAACCACCATCCCTCGATCCCGGCGTCGGGGGCGCCGAAAATGTCGTTGCCGATGACCGCCCCCGGTCCCACCCCGAAGAACAGCCACCCCAGCGCCGCCGCCCAGGCCAGCGGCCGCAGCACCTTCTTGTTCGCGGGCAGGCCGGCGTGCTCGTTGAGGAAGGTGTGATACTTCATGCGCCGCTCGCGGTCGGCGGCGTTCTGGGTGAACGTCGAGAAAAGGACGCAGGCCACAAGGTTGATGCCCAATCCCCATCCCGCCGAATGGAGGGTCAGCGGCCAGCGTCCCCACAGGTCGATGCCCGCCGACTGGAGGATGGCCAGGCCGACGTTCTCGGTGAAGACGACCCCCAGAATTCCCGCCACCAGGCCGTAGGTGGCGCCCTGCCGGGTGATCCACGGGCACCAGGTGACGGCGGCCAGCGACGGCGCCATCTGCAGGCCGAAGGCCACGGCGAGGCCGCCCAGCAGCACCAGGGCGTCGCGCGAGTATGTGGAAACCAGCAGGGCCGAAACGACGATCAGGATCATGACGACGCGGCCGAACAGCTTCTGGGTGCCGTGCGAGGAGGCCGGGCGCAGATAGCGCTTGTGGAAGTCGCGGGTCAGCATGCCGGCGGCGGCCGAGATGTACGCGGCGCCGGTCGATTGCATGGCCGCCATCGCGCAGATGGCCAGCAGCCCGATCAGCCAGGCGTGCTCTTCGGCGATCAGGTTGAAATATTCCGGGACCAGGAAATCCGGATTTTCGCTGACGCGCCCGGCCGGCAGCGGCGGCTGCACGAACACGGCATCGGCGAGCAGGGCGGGCACGGTGACGGCGCGCTCGATCCGATAGATGGCGCCATAGGCGGTCTTCAGGTCCGCGCTGCGGGCGAGGAAGGCGTCACGGCGGCGGGCATCCAGGGCCAGCGGCTCGGCGCGCGCCGGCTCGACCCCCAGCTTGATCAGGGCGGTGGCCCGGGCGCCTGCGTCGGCATCGGCGACCGCTTCGGCGCCGGCCCGCACCGCGGCCTCGAGGTCGGCCAGGGCCATGTCCCTGGCGATCTTCGGGCCGACCAGGGGCACCGCGCCGCCGTCGTAGAGCGCCATCAGTCTGGCCGGGTCGCCGGGCGCGGGGAGGATCTCGGTGTGGGGGGAGCGGAGGATTTCGGCCAGCATGTGGGGATCGCGGTTGGCCGCCGCGTCGGCGCCCATCAGGTGGGCGCCCACACCCTGGATCGTCGTGAAGAAAAGCAGGATGAGGCCGACCCCGAAGGCGGACACCCACACCTGCTGGGGCGCGAACGGACGGGGGTTGTTGTTGGAGAACGCCCACATGGAAAAGGCCGGCGAGGCCTGAATGCCCATCATGGCGAACATGTAGGTGAGGATCATCACCCCGGTCCACAGGCCGCCGATGGGGGCCTCCTTGCCGAGGCCGGCCGTATACTGGATGACGCCGGGGATGGCGAAATAGGCGGGATAGTCGCCGCCGCCCAGCCCCTTGGTGGTTTCCGCGCCGGGCATCGTCGCCATGTGCGACATGCCCGCCGTCAGGGCGGACCAGCCGCCCACCACGTCGAGCGCGATGACGCCGGTGACGACGATGCCGACGATCATCAGCACGCACTGCAGGGCATCGACATAGGCCACCGCCCGAAGGCCGCCCGTCACCAGATAGGTCAGCATGACCAGGGCCAGCAGCCACATGCCGAGATTCTGGTTGATCAGGTTGTCGGTCAGCACCTCGAACAGATAGCCCGACGCCCCGAATTGGATGCCGACGTAAGGGATCGAGAACAGGAGCGCGATGAACACGGTCAGGAGGCGGATGGCGTCGCCCCGGAAATAGTCGGCCAGCATCTCGCCCGGGGTGACATAGCCGTAGCGCTTGCCCAGCATCCACTGGCGCTTGAGGAAGAAGACGCCGGTCAACGGGATGGTGATGGTGTAGAAGGCGGCGTAGGCGTACGAAAAGCCGTCCCGGTAGACGAGGCCCGGATGGCCCATGAAGGTCCAGCCCGAGAACGAGGTGGCGGTGGCGGCCAGGATGAAGATCCACAGGGACAACCGGCGGCCGGCGATGAAGAAGTCGCTGACGGTCCGGGCGGCGCGGGCGCCGATCAGGCCGGCCGACAGGCAGTATGCCCAATAGAGGCCGACGAAGACGAACAGCCAGGTTAGCTTCGCTGACAAGACGGCTCCCTCCTCGATGTATGTCTTCGTTCCGCGCGCCGGTGGTTTTTCCCCGTTCCCGGGCATCCTAGCACAGGGGGCGGCGCCACCTCACGCGAGATTGCGTCCCGCCCCTTCGCGACCCCGCCCCGGCCTTTTATCCGCCAAGGGGCCGCCGGCACGTTGCGGCGCCGGGCCGGCTGGGATACATACGGGGTCGCAAGCGGGGACGCGAAGGCCGACGGCCTGTCGCTTCCCGCCATTGTCACCCTTCAAGCCGGAGTCGTGGATGCCCGCCTATCAATACGTCTATGTCATGCAGGGACTGACCAAGTCCTTCCCCGGCGGACGGGAGGTGCTGAAGGGCATCTCGCTCTCCTTCCTGCCGGACGCCAAGATCGGCGTGCTCGGCGTCAACGGCGCCGGCAAGTCGACGCTGCTCAAGATCATGGCCGGGCTGGACCAGGAATTCGGCGGCGAGGCCTGGGCGGCGCAGGGCGCCCGCGTCGGCTATCTGTCGCAGGAACCCTGGCTCGACCCCGCCAAGACGGTCGAGGCCAACATCACCGAAGGCCTGGGCGGGGTCAAAGACCTGCTCGATCGCTTCAACGAGGTCAGCGCCCGCTTCGCCGAGCCGCTCGAGGACGACGAGATGAACGCGCTCCTGGCCGAGCAGGGCGAGCTTCAGGAAAAGATCGATGCCGCCAACGGCTGGGACCTGGAGCGCACCATCGGCATCGCCATGGATGCCCTGCGCTGCCCGCCGGGCGATGCCGACGTCACCAAGATTTCCGGTGGCGAGCGGCGGCGCGTGGCCCTGTGCCGGCTGCTTCTCCAGCGCCCGGAGATCCTGCTGCTCGACGAGCCGACCAACCATCTGGACGCCGAATCGGTGGCCTGGCTCGAACACTTCCTCGAAGAGTATCCGGGCATGGTGATGATCGTCACCCATGACCGCTACTTCCTCGACCACGTCACCGGCTGGATCCTGGAACTCGACCGCGGCCTGGGATTTCCCTACCAGGGCAACTATTCGTCGTGGCTGGAGCAGAAGCAGAAGCGCCTGCAGCAGGAGGAGCGCGAGGAATCGGCCCGCCAGCGGACCCTGGCCCAGGAGCTGGAGTGGATCCGCTCCTCGCCCCGGGCCCGCCAGACCAAAAGCCAGGCCCGCATCACCGCCTACGAAACGCTGCTGGCCGAGGCCGGCAACCGCCAGCTGGGAAGCGCCCAGATCGTCATCCCCCCGGGCCCGCGCCTGGGCGACCTGGTCATCCAGGCCGAGGGGCTGTCCAAGGGGTTCGGCGAGAACCTGCTGATGGAGAACCTCGACTTCAAGCTGCCGCCGGGCGGCATCGTCGGCATCATCGGCCCCAACGGCGCCGGCAAGACGACGCTGTTTCGCATGATCACCGGCCAGGAGACGCCCGATGCCGGCAGCCTGCGCGTCGGCGACACCGTGGTCCTGGGCTACGTCGACCAGTCGCGCGAGACGCTCGATGCCGAAAAGACGGTGTGGCAGGAAATCAGCGGCGGCTTGGACGAGATTGAACTGGGCAAGCGGCGCATGCCAAGCCGCGCCTACGTCAGTCAGTTCAATTTCCGCGGCCCCGACCAGCAGAAGAAGGTCGGCCAACTGTCGGGCGGCGAGCGCAACCGCGTGCATCTGGCCAAGATGCTGAAATCGGGCGCCAACGTCCTGCTGCTCGACGAGCCGACCAACGACCTCGATGTCGAAACCCTGCGGGCCCTGGAAGTGGCCCTGGCCGAGTTCGCCGGCTGCGCCGTCATCATCAGCCACGACCGCTGGTTCCTGGATCGCATCGCCACCCACATCCTGGCCTTCGAAGGCGACAGCCAGGTGGTGTGGTTCGAGGGCAACTATCAGGACTACGAGGCCGATCTTCACCGGCGCATCGGTGCCGAGGCCGACCAGCCGCACCGCATCAAGTACAAGCCGCTGGTCCGTTAAGTCCCGTCCTTCATCGGGCGAATTCCACCGAAAAAAAAGGCCGCCGCGGACTCCGTTCCGCGGCGGCCTCTTCGCTATGGTGACGGGGGCTTCACCAAGCGTGCTTGACGTCGGGCGAGGACACCGTCAGCGGGCCGAGGGAGTAGGCCTCCCTGACGGTGCCGTCCGGAAGGAGCCAGAACAGCAAGCCGCCAGGCCGATCCTGGAGGGAAACCCAGCCTCTGACCCTAGGCCAGGTGCCCCCATCCGTCCTGAAAATGGCGGACTTGATCGAGGACTTCGAGATGCCGAGGGTCTGCAGGCGGTTGACCACCGCCTCGTACAATGCCGGTTGCTCTTCGACCGTAATGAAGCGCGGGGCTCCCTCCGCCCATGACGGCGGTGCCAAAAACGCACTGCCGAGGATTATCGCGAGGGCCAATTTCTTTCCAACCATTTGACGTACTCCTTTTCTTGTTTCTTTCCGAAGCGGACCGTTACTCCCGCGTTTCGCGAAAGATCTTCCGCACAGCAACAAGCCTGCTGGGGATGGCCGCCGCGGACCTTTCGGCCGCATATCGCGGCCTAAAACCCTGCCTTAGGGGCGGTCCGCTGACGCTGTGGAAGATGATTTCGCTAGGACGGGATCGCGGTTTCTGTCTTCACCTGAATCTTGTGCTGTTCGGTGTGGTTAATCTATTGTGAGAACGAGAAGCTAGGTATCCCCCATTTTTCGAACGTTGCGTTCTTACTGGAGAACGATATCCGTGCAAAATTTTAACGATCTATGGTATTACGCGGCGGTGGTACGCCACGGAGGGTTTAGCTCGGCGGCGCGGCACCTCAATGTCGCCAAGTCGATGCTCTCGCGCCGCGTCAGGAGGCTCGAGGATGAACTGGGTGTTCGCCTTCTTGAGCGCGCGTCCCATAAAATCGAGGTGACCGAGGTCGGCCGGCAGTTCTACCAGCGATGCGAAGCGGCCATACTGGAGATGGAGGCGGCCGAAGAGATCGCCACGTCGATGAGTGCCGAGCCGAGGGGGACGATTACGGCAAGCTGCCTACCGGGGCTCTGTGCCGAAGTGGTGGGCCAGTCTATCCCTCCTTTTCTGGAGGCCTATCCCAAGGTTCGCATTCACCTTATTGTTTCGACGCGTCGCTATGATTTGGTGAACGATCATATCGATGTCGCGATCCATAGCGGTCTTGGCGGGCCCATGGAGGCCGATCTGATCGTCAAGCAAATCGGCGAGGTGCCCTTCAGTCTCGTGGCGAGTCCGGAATTTGCTGAGCGCAACGGGCTGCCGGCCAGCCCGGCGGAGCTTGCGGATTTTCCGACCATCGGCTTCGCCAATTTCGCCAACGAAGAACCATGGAATCTCATGGGGCCGGATGGCGCCGAATGCTCGATCGAGGTCCGTCCCCGCGTCACATCCAATGACCCTCACGTCCTTCTTGGTGTGGCATCGGGCGGCTGCGGCATTACCTTCCTTCCCGATTTTATTGTCTTGTCGGAGATCCGTTCCGGCCAGTTGGTTCGCGTGCTGCCCGAGTGGCATGGGAGCCACCGTGCGTTGCATATGGCCTTCCTCTCACGCCGCAACATGCTGCCGGCCGTTCGGGCCTTCATCGATTTCACTCACGCCCGTCTGCTGCGCTCATTCCGAGAGTGCTATCACGAACTCAAGCAGGAGAAAGACGGCGGGCTCCGCCAGCCGCAAGCGGGGGCAGAGGCGACGACGACGAGATCCACTGCCAAAGCATCATGCGACCCGACGGAATCGCCTTTCCCGGCGGCCCCTTCTTATCCGTTGGGGACGGAGTAGTCCGAAGCTCCCCAAGGGGGAGCGGCGCGGTCGGCAACCTGGGAAAGCATCCAGCCATTGTTCTCAAAGTATGAAACAAGGCGCGACGGATAGCTGTTGAATTTTGCATGTAAGATACGTAACCTAAACGGAAAACGTAGTCCGGTTGTGGCTTAGCGCAAGACAGGGAGTATCAAGCGATGAGAGGGATAAAACGCATTCTGCTTGCGGCGACGGCAGGCGTTCTGTCGTTGGGAATCGCCTGTGCCGCGACGCAGGCACAGGACAAGTCCTTCGTGCTGAAGTTCAACCATGTCCTGGGTCCGAAAGAGCCGTATCACGCGGGATTCACCAAGTGGGCGAAGGCGGTTGCGGAACGGACCAAGGGCGGCTTGAAGGTCGAGGTCTTCCACAGCGCGCAGCTGGGCGTCGAGGAAGACATCATCGAGCAGATCCGCCAGGGCGCCAACATCGGCCAGAACACCGACTCGGCGCGCCTCGGCAACTACATTCCCGGCATCGCCATCATGAACGGCCCCTACTTCGCCGAGACCCTCGACGAGGTGGCGAAGCTTAGGAAGTCACCGACGGTCACCAAGTGGCTGGACGAACTGGCCACCAAGTACGGCCTCAAGGTCGTCTCCTTCAACTGGGTCCAGGGGTATCGCCACTTCTTCACCAACAAGCCGATCAAGACCCCGGCCGACCTCAAGGGCATGCGCATCCGCACGCCCCCGGCCCCGATCTGGCAGGAATCGATCCGCGCGCTGGGCGCCGAGCCGGTCGCCATGGCGTTCGGCGACATGTATCCGGGCCTGCAGCAGAAGGCCATCGATGGCGTCGAACTGGTCTACAACAACATCCCCGGCGCCCGCTTCTACGAGGTGCTGAAGTACGCCAACGAGACCGGGCACATCATGCTCATCAACTTCGAGGTGATCAGCGCCAAGTTCTTCAACAGCCTGCCCGCCGACTACCAGAAGATCCTGGTCGAGGAATGCGACAAGGCCGGCGAGGAAACCTCGAAGGCCATCCTGGCCAGCGAGAAGGTGGTCATGGAGCAGCTTAAGGGCAAAGGCATGACCATCGTTTCCGACGTCGACCTGAAGGCGTTCCGGAAGGCCGGCGAGAAGGCCTACGAAGTGCTGAAGATCACCGACGCGTTCAACACCGTGAGCAAGGAAATCGGCAAGTAATCGCGTCGTGTGGATGTGACGATCCGTTCCTGTGTGGCGCACAAACTTGTCCCTCCGGAATTTGGGGCCGGTTTGTGCGCCCCTTTGTTGGCAGGGCCTGGATGTCCCTGGCGGATTCGGCTCGCCGCTTGGGTTATGATTGCCGACATCAGCCTCTTTGAGACGAGAGCGCCAAGATGAAAAAATTCTATGACTATGTGTGCCGCACGGAGGTCCTGGTCGCCCAGGCCTTCCTGGTGGTCATGGTCGTCCTGATCTTTTCGGCGGGCATCGCCAGACTGATCGGCCATCCCATCAATTGGACGATCGATGTCGCGACCTGCGTGTTCGCCTGGGCGTGTTTTCTCAGCGCCGACGTCGCCTGGCGGAAGGGCAAGCTGATGTCGGTCGATGCGATCACCAAGCATCTGCCGGACAAGGCCCAGGCGTATTTCAGATTGGTGAACTACGTCATCCTGACGGTGTTTCTGCTCTATCTCATTCCGATGGGGCTGTGGCTCTCCTACGTCAGCCGGGCGCGCAGCTTCCAGGGCATTCCCGACTTCAGCTATTCCTGGGTCACCATGAGCGTTCCCGTTTGCGGGACCCTGCTTTTGATCACCACCCTTCTCAAGGTCAGGGATGAAATGAGACAGGGCCGGCTTCGGCCCTAGCGTGCGATGAGATCGAATGCGGTTGGAATTTCGGGGACATAATTTTGGGGACGCCTTATTAAATTCGGGCAGAAACCATGAAAGAGGCGAAAGCACCCGAATTTAGTAAGGCGTCCCCAAAATTATGTCCCCGAAATTGGTGCCGCCGCGTCGGCGATCCGGGAGAATCTGAAAGATGTTGCTGGTGTTTTGTGCCTTCGTCGTTCTTCTGCTGATCGGCATGCCGGTCGCCTTCGCGATCGCCATCTCGGGCACGCTGTTCTTCGCGCAGAACCTCAACCTGCCGGCCACCATTCCGGTGCAACTCGCGCTCTCCCAGACCCAGAACTTCGCCCTGCTGGCGATTCCGCTGTTCATCGTATCCGGCAACTTCATGAACCACGCCGGCATTACCAAGCGCCTGCTCCGGCTCTCCACGGTGCTGACCGGCCACATGCGCGGCGGCCTCGCCCAGGTTTCCGTCGCCATGGCGACGCTCATGGGCGGCGTTTCCGGCTCGGCCATCGCCGACGCCGCCATGCAGGCGCGCATCCTGGGCCCGGAAATGATCAACAGGGGGTTCACCCGTGGCTATGCCGCGAGCGTTCTCTGCTATGGCTCGCTGATCACGCCGATCATCCCGCCCGGCATCGGGTTCATCCTTTACGGCACCGTCGGCCAGGTCTCCATCGGCCGCCTTTTCGCGGGCGGCCTGCTGCCCGGCGTCGTGCTGTGGGTGACGCTGGCCCTGACCATCTCGGTGTCGGCGCGGATGAGGGGATACGCTCCCGAGCGGCGCGGCTGGCCGGAAGCCAAGGAGGTTGTCTCCGCCACCCTGGGCGGCACCTGGGCCATCCTGTTCCCCGTCATCCTCATCGGCGGCCTGCGCTTCGGCGTCTTCACGCCCTCGGAAATCGGCGCCTTCGCCGTCATCTACGCCTTCCTCGTCGGCTTGGTCGCCTACCGGGAGCTTAAGGCGAAGTCGATCCGGGAGGCGCTCGAGGGCAGCACCACCGACGTCGGCGCCGTCATGTTCCTGATCGCCATGTCGGGGATCTTCGGATACGGCATCGTCTGGGAACGCGTCCCCGAAAAGATCTCGGAATCGATGCTGGGCATCACCACCGATCCCTACGGCATCATGCTGATGATCATCGTGTTCCTGGTCGTCGCCGGGCTGTTCATCGACGGCACCGTGCTGATCATCATGCTGACCCCCATCTTCCTGCCCATCGCCATGGAACTGGGGTTCGATCCCGTCCATTTCGGGGTGGTGTTCGTCATCGTCATCACCATCGGCAACTTCACGCCGCCGGTCGGTTCCGCCATGTATGCGGTGTGTTCGATCTTGGATTGCTCGGTCAACGAGTTCACGCGCGAAGCCATGCCGTTCCTGATCGCGGTGGTGGCGGTCAGCGCGCTCCTGATCTTTGTCCCCGACATCGTGTTGTACCTTCCCAATTTGATCTTCGGGGCGGAGTGACATCGGGAAAGCCGTCCGGACCCGTCCGGACGGGCGCGCAGCGGCTGTCCCGGCGCCGAAGCGCCATCGAAGCGGTTGACGGCGTTCCCGGTCTGCCGCAAGGATAGCGGCGCATGAAGGAAGGGGAGCACAGGTCATGACGCAGGCGGCCCTGCGAACGAGGCGGCCCTTGCTGGAAGAGACGATCGTGCCGGGGGCGCCGTCGCGGATCAACGAACTCGTCTACGACGTGCTGCACGAGCATATCGTGCGCGGCGCCTTCGAAAGTGGGCTGGTGCTGCGCGAGAACGACGTCGCCGGGATCTTCGGGGTCGGCCGCGCGCCGGCCCGCATGGCGCTGCGCAAGCTGGCCGAGGAAGACCTCATCCGCAAGCGGCGCGGCCACGGCTTCGAGGTGGCGCTGGGCGGCGGGCGGCCCGCCGCCAGCAAGCACCGTCCCCTGCTGGAAGCCGGGCTGGTGCTGCCTCATGCCCTGGCCGACCAGCTGTCGAAGCGCAATTGGCGCCAGCATATTTACCCGACCGTCGAGAAGGCGGTGGCCTCGTGCCTTATCTTCGGCCGCTTTCATGTCAACCAGTCCGCCCTGGCGGATCATTTCGGGGTCAGCCGCACCGTCGCCCACGAGGTGCTGACCAGCCTGGAGCGCGTCGGTTTCGTGCGCCAGGGCCGCAACGCCCGCTGGTACGCCGGCCCCTTGACCGTCGACGACCTGAGGGAAGGCTATCAGATGCGCTGGCTGCTGGAGCCCGAGGCGCTGAAGCAGGCCGCCCCGGGCGTGCCGCGCGTCCAGCTGCTCGAGGCCCGCGACCAGATCCTCGACGCCCAGCGCGCCTCGCCGCCCGACCCCGACGAGCTCAACGACATCGAACTGGCGCTGCACCGGGACATCGTGCTGGCGTGCACCAACCGGCAGATGCGGACCGTGCTGCGCAACTGCCAACTGCCCATCATCGTCACCTACGGCACCGTGGCGCGCAGCGCCCCGGCGACGCATCTGGCCTCGGGCGTTCCCGAGACCCTGAGCGAGCATCTGACGGTGATCGACCTGCTGCTGGCCGGCCGCATCGACGACGCGGCCAAGGCGCTGGAAGCTCACATCCGGCATGGCGCCGAGATGAGCCTGCCGCATTTCAGCAATCCGCCCCCGCTCACGCCGGAACGGGTCCCGCCCTACATGGTGCCGGTGGCCTGAGCCCCGCCAATTCCATAGGGTATTTGATCCGATCCGGCGCCGGCCGCGTCTTGCGGCGGGGAAGAGTTCGCCGCCATCTGGTCCTGGGATGGCTTCCGCGACGGGGCATCCGCGTGGTGTTTCTTGAGCCGGGACTTTCTCAACTCTCCCGCCGCCTCGAGGATCGGATAGGCGACGGACGTGATGTGCGAATGGAGCCGGCGCAGATCCCGCAGCATGTCCATGTGCAGCCCGCTGGTCTCGATGCTTTCCGGGCGTTCCTGGCGCAAGCGCTCCATATGGCTTTCGGCATAGCGGCGTTCGAGGGCGTTGACATGCCGCTTCGCGCGCACCAGCTGGCGCGCCACGCCGACGTCGCCCGACATGAATACGGCCATGGCCAATTTCAGATTGGCGGCGGCGTGCCCGTGCAGGTCGGCAAGCTCGGCCATTCCCTCCTCGGAGAACCGCAACTGCTTTTTGGCTTTCGTCATCAGCTTTTCCAGCAGGTTTTCCGCGATGTCGCCGACATATTCCAGGTTGGTGGCGAAAGACAGGATCTCGGCGATCCTGTGGCTTTCCGCGGCGTCGACCTCCTGGCGGGCGATCTTGGTGACGTAAAGCTTGACGTCCTCGTACTGGCGGTCGACCACGTCGTCCATGTCGATCAGCTTGGCCATCGCACTGGCGTCGTCGCGGCGCAGAAAGGTGGCGACGCCGTTGACCATCCTCTCCACCGATTCCGCCATCCGCATGACCTCGCGGGCGGCGCAGCTCAGCGCCACCGCCGGGGTGTCGATCGCCGTCGCGTCGAGGAAGCGGGCGCGGTCGGACGTTTCGCGCTCCTCGTCGGGCGGCAGCAGGCGTGCGGCGATCCTGGCGGCGACGGGCACCAGCAAAATGAAGAGGAAGGCGACGCCCAGGTTGAAGGCGGTATGGAAGTTGACGACCTGGCGTGCCGCCTCTCCTTCCCATCCGGCCAGCCAGTCGGGCATGAATTCGATTAGCGGCAGGCAGATGGCGACGCCGATGACCTTGAACGCGGCATTGCCGAAGGTCACGCGGCGGGCCAGGGTCCCTTCGCTCAAGGTCGCCACGATGGGCGGCAGCACGCCGCCAAGGTTGGCGCCCAGCACCATGACCAGCGCCAGCGGGACCGACACCACCCCCGTCGAGGCGTAGGACATCACCAGCAGGACGACGGCGAGGCTGGAATGCGCCAGCCACGTCAGGATGGCGGTGAGGGCGAGGGCGATCAGGGGTTCATCCGACATCGCCGCGAAAAGGGCCCGCAGGACCGGCGCGTCGCGCATCGGTTCCGACGTGTGGACGATAAGGGTCAGCGCCAGCAGCATCAGGCCGAGGCCGATGGCCGAGCGCCCGATCTGCCGGTGGATCGTCCGCTTCAGCGTCTTGTGCATGACGATGCCGACGATCAGCAGCAGGGGCGACAGGAACCCGAGGTCGAAAGACAACACCTGGGCAACCAGCGTCGTCCCCACGTCGGCCCCCAGCATGACGGCGAAGGCCGGCGCGGCGTCGATCAGCCCCCGGCTGGCGAAGGACGCCACGATCAGGGCCGTTGCCGTGCTGCTTTGCACGACCATGGTCACGCCCATTCCGGCCAGGAAGGCGCGGGCGCGGTTGGCGACGCCGCGATTGACGGCATGGCGCAATTGTGCCCCAAAGCCGCGGGTGATCCCCGTGTGGACCATGAAAAGGCCCCACAGCAGCAGCGCCACGGCGCCCAGAAGTTGGATCAGGTTTTCGGTCGCGCTCATGTTCGTCATTCCCGAGGGAGATTGGCCCTCCACTGGATCGCCGACGTCATCCGACGTCACGTCAAAGCGCACCAAGTGCGCATACGATAGGCGATATACGCACCAGGTGCGCTTTTGTAAAGAAAATGTAGCATTTGGTGCGTCTTTTTTTGGCTACTATGGCGCGACCGCAATGGGGGCGAGACCGTTCATGAGTCCGACGCAGTTCAAAAAATGGCGGAAGACGCTGGGGTTCAAGCAGAAGGACGTCGCCGATCTGCTCGGACTGAAGAAGCGTATGATCCAGTATTATGAAAAGGGCGACCGGGACGGCCGGCAGGTCGAAATCCCCAAGTCCATCCGGCTCGCCTGTTACGCGATCGGTCTCGGCGCGCGCGACTTCGACGGCGAGAAGGCCACGATGGCCTGAGCCCCGTCAGCGCTTGAGGCATTTTGCGGCCGCATGGAATCACCCTTTTGTTGGTCGTCATTCCCGCGAACGCGGGAATCCAGGGCAACCGCTCCGTCATTCGCCCTGGACCCCCGCATTCGCGGGGGTGACGATGAAGAATGATCCCGCCTGAGGACACGACCCGGGTTCGCCGGATGCCGGATGCGGTGGGGCTATTGGGCGGCCTTGATGGCGGCGGTCTTCTCGCGCAGCACGGCGAAAAGGCCGTCGAGCTTGCCGCCGTCGCGCCGCATGATCGAGCCGAACTCGGAGCGCAACGTCGTGCTCATGCTGACTCCCTCGACCACCAGGTCGGTGATCTTGGGCTGGCCGGCCCCGCTCTCTACCCGCCAGTCGATGCGCACCGGGGTCTTGCCGCCGCCAGGCAGCACGATTTCGGAAAACACGGTCGCCCGCTCGCCCTCTTCGGCCAGCGCCCGGGTGATGCGCAACCGCTCGCCGGTATAGGTGGCGAAGCGGTCGACGTAGGAGGCGACGATATAGTCTTCGAACAGCCGGAGGTATTCCGTCTGCTCGGCCGGCGTGGCGCGGGACCAATAGCGCCCCAGCACCCACTTGCCGATGTCCTCGACGGCGAAGTGGTCGTTGAAAAGGGTGCGGAAACGGCGGATGCGCTCGGCGCGGGGAATGTCGGCGGTGGTCAGGGCCTGGATGGCGCGGTCCGCCAGCGAGGCGATGAACTGGCGCGCGGCATCCTCGCGCCCGGCCGAGGCGGCGGGCGGGATTGCAAGGCAGATGGCGAGGATGAAGGCGGTGACGGCGGCCGTCGCCTTGCCAAGCCGGAAACGCTTCACTTCCACTGGGAGACCTCTTCGCTGTTCAGGCGCGGGGTCTCGGTCACGCCCGGGCCGGGCACGTTGCCTCTTGTCTCGCCGTTGCCGATCTCATCGACCCGCCGCTGCCGGTAAAGGCTGCGGATGGTGGCGTAGAAATCGAGCGAGGAGCGTTCGATATCCTCCAGGAGGTCGTAGTTGCGGGCCCGCTCGTCGACGGCGCGGGTCGCCCCGCGGGCGTAGGTGATGTATTCGCGGTCGGTGTTGTTGGCCCACATGTTGATCGGATCGACCAGGAAGTCGACGACCAGCCCGACGGCGTCGCGCGGGTTGGACGGCCCGAAGACCGGCAGCATGACGAAGGGGCCTTCCCCGACGCCCCACGCGGCCAGGGTCTGGCCGAAGTCCTCGGAGTGATAGGGGAAGCCCATGTCGCTCGCCGGGTCGCCGAGGCCGCCGATGCCGATGGTGGTGTTGATGACGAAGCGCATGAAGGTGACGCCGGCCCGCCGCATCTCGCCCTGCAGGACGTCGTTGAAGAAGATGACCGGCGAACGGAGGTTGTTGAGCGCGTTGCCGACCCCGGTGCGCACCGCCGGCGGCACCAAGTGCCGGTACATGCCGGCGGCCGGCTTCAGCACCCCTTTGTCGAGCACCTGGTTGACGGCAAAAACGGCGCGGTTGGTGGGCTCGCCGGGGTCGTTGATCTGCTGGAACTCGACCACCGCCTCGCGATCGGTGGGATCGGGCGCCGTCGCGCAGCCGGCGACCAGGCCGAGGACAAGAACCAAGGCTCCGAGAACCGGCCACCCGGCCCGTCCGCGGTCATCTGCGTAGAGAACCTTCACGCACCGTCTTCCTTCTTCACGCGGCCACGGTCGACCGAAGTCCACCTGTCGCCGTCCCCGCCACCCGTTCCCGCAGCTTATAGATAGGTAGCATGCAGGGGGATGAAACTCCACAGGACAGCCGCAAAAAGCGTGATCGAAATGTGACGATTGTTGTATTTTTGCCACCAGGACGACGCCACGTTCCCCGATGTGCAAAAAACCTGGACGCCGCCCTTCAAAAACATATAAAGAAATCTTTATATACATTTCGAGATGAAGGAAGCCATGGTCGACAGGATTGCCGGGACGAGTGCCGACGCGGTGGTGCGGGCCTTGCGGGCGGCCGCCGAGCCGACGCGCCTGCGCATCCTCGCGCTGTGCGCCCGGGGCGAGTTGACGGTCAGCGAACTGGTCCACGTCCTCGGCCAAAGCCAGCCCAGGGTTTCCCGCCATTTGCGCCTGCTGGTCGACGGCGGGCTGATGGAGCGGTTCCGCGAGGGAAGCTGGGTCTTCCATCGCGTCGTCCACGACGGGCCGATGGCCGGCATGGTCCGCACCCTGTTGGACGGCCTCGATCCCGCCGACGCCGGGCTGGCTCCCGACCTTGCCCGCCTGGGCGAGGTCAAGGAGGAGCGGGCGCGGGCCGCCGAGGCCTATTTCCGGCGCAACGCCGCCGAATGGGATCGGTTGCGCGGCCTGCACGTCGACGATGGCGAGGTCGAGCGGCGGATCGTCGATCTGCTGCCGGACGCCCGGCTGGGCACTCTGCTCGACGTCGGCACCGGCACGGCGCGCATCCTGGAACTGCTGGCGCCCAGGCTCGATCGCGGCGAGGGGATCGACCTGTCGCGCGAAATGCTGGCGGTGGCGCGGGCCAACCTGGAGAGGGCCGGATTGGGCCAGTGCGCGGTGCGCCGGGCCGACATGTACGACCTGCCGTTCCAGGCCGGCGCCTTCGACGTGGTGACCATCCACCAGGTGCTGCACTTCGCCGACGAGCCCGGCCGCGTCATCGCCGAATCGGCCCGGGTGCTCAAGGCCGGGGGGCGCATGCTGGTGGTCGATTTCGCGCCGCACGAGGTGGAATCGCTGCGCGACGAGCACGCCCACCGCCGCCTGGGTTTCGCCGACACCGAGGTCGAGGCGTGGTTCCGGGCGGCCGGCCTTAGGACGGCGGCCCGCCAGCACCTGTCGGGCGACCCGCTGACCGTCGGCATCTGGCTGGCCGGCAAACGGCCGGCGGCGGAGCGGACCCTCGAGGAGGTGAACTGAATGACCGATACCCTTATCCCGCACGGCCTCGGCTGCGGTTCGCCCGAAGTGGTCGCCCGTCTCGGCTCGGCCTTGGCCGCCAGCACGGCGGCGCGCGGCGATCTTTCCGTGTCCTTCGAATTCTTTCCGCCGAAGACCGAGAAGATGGACCTGGCCCTGTGGGAATGCGTCGAGCGCCTGGCGCCCCTGGGGCCGGCCTATGTCTCGGTCACCTATGGGGCGGGCGGCTCGACGCGCGATCGCACCCATGCGACCGTCGTGCGCATTCTTAAGACCGGCCTGACGCCGGCGGCGCACCTGACCTGCGTGGCGGCCACCCGCGACGAGGTCGACGCCGTGGCCCGCCGCTATTGGGAGGCCGGCATCCGCCACATCGTGGCGTTGCGCGGCGACGCGCCGGACGGCACCGGCGGCTACGTTCCGCATCCGGGCGGCTATGCCTACGCCTCCGACCTGGTGGCCGGGCTCAAGCGGGTGGCCGACTTCGACATCAGCGTCGCCGCCTATCCCGAGGGCCATCCCCAGGCTGCCGATCCCGGCACCGACCTCGACCACCTGAAGCGCAAGATCGACGCCGGGGCCTCGCAGGCGATCAGCCAGTACTTCTTCGATCCCGAGGTGTTCCTCAGGTTCGTCGAGAAGGCCCGGGCCATCGGCATCACGGTGCCGATCATCCCCGGCATCCTGCCGGTCACCAACTTCGCCCGCGTCAGGGAATTCAGCGCCAACTGCGGCGCCTCGGTGCCCAAATGGATGGCCGACCTCTTCGAGGGCCTCGACGACGATCCCGACACCCGCAAACTGGTCGCCGCCACGGTGGCGGCCGAGCAATGCCGGGTCCTGCTGGCCAACGGGGTGCGGCAGTTCCATTTCTATACGCTGAACCGCGCCGACCTGACTTTCGCCATCTGCCACATCCTGGGCGTCCGTCCGGCGTCCGCCAAAGGGGATACCGCCTGACATGACCGCTTTGCTCGACATCCTCAAGGACCGCGTGCTGCTGTGCGACGGCGGCTTCGGCACAAGGGTGCAGGCCGCGACCCTCGACGTCGAGCGCGACTTCTGGGGCAAGGAGAACTGCACCGACATCCTGACCCGCTCGCGCCCCGACCTGGTGCGCGACATCCACGCCAGCTATCTGGAAGCCGGGGCCGATCTCGTCATCACCAACACCTTCGGCGGCTCGCCGGTGACCTTGGGCGAGTTCGACCTCGCCGACGAGGCGTTCGGGCTCAACAAGGAGGCTGCCTTCCTGGCCCGCGAGGCCATCGAACGCTTCGCCGCCGACGGCCGGCCGCGCTTCGTGCTGGGCGACGTCGGGCCGGGCACGAAACTGCCCAGCCTGGGCCACATCGGCTACGACCGGCTGGAGGCGGCGCTCGCCCTGCAATGCGACGGCCTGATCGCCGGCGGCGTCGACGCCATCCTCATCGAGACCTGCCAGGACCCCTTGCAGATCAAGGCCGCCGTCAACGGCGCCAAGGCGGCGCGCGCCAAGGCCGGCATCGAACTTCCCATCTTCGTGCAGGTGACGGTGGAAACCACCGGCACGCTGCTGGTCGGCGCCGAAATCGCCGCCGCGGCGACGGCGGTGCAGGCGCTGGGCATCGACCTCCTGGGCCTCAACTGCGCCACCGGGCCGCAGGAGATGGCCGAGCACATCAAGTGGCTGGCCGAGAACTGGCCCAAGCTCATCTCGGTGCAGCCCAACGCCGGTCTGCCCGAACTGGTCGACGGCCAGACCCGCTATCCGCTTTCCCCCGACGAGCTGGCCAAGTGGCAGGAGCGCTTCATCGAGGAAGACGGCGTCAACATCATCGGCGGCTGCTGCGGCACCGACGTGCCGCATATCGCCGCGTTGGACGCCATGCTGCGCCGGCGCGCGCCCTCGGGCGCCCATCGGCCGGCGCCCAAGGCGCGCACCGTGCATTGGCTGCCCTCGGTGGCGTCGCTCTATTCGCAGGTAGCGCTGCGCCAGGAGAACGCCTTCTTCTCGATCGGCGAGCGCTGCAACGCCAACGGGTCGAAGCGCTTCCGCCAGTTCCAGGAGGCCGGGGACTGGGACGCCTGCGTCGCCATGGGCCGCGAGCAGGTGGGCGAGGGCTCGCACGCGCTCGACGTCTGCACCGCCTACGTCGGGCGCGACGAGGTGGCCGAGATGGTCGAGGTGGTGAGCCGCATGCGCGGCTCCGTCACCGCGCCGCTGGTCATCGATTCGACCGAGCTCAAGGTGCTGGAGGCGGCGCTCAAGCTTTATGGCGGCAAGGCGATCGTCAACTCCATCAACTTCGAGGACGGCGAGGAGCCGGCCGCCAAGCGCCTGGAACTGGCCAGGCGCTTCGGCGCCGCGGTGATCGCGCTGACCATCGACGAGCAGGGCATGGCCAAGGATGCCGACGGCAAGGTCAGGATTGCCAAGCGGCTGCACGACTTCGCCTGCGTGAAGCACGGCCTGCCGGCCTCCGACCTGCTGATCGACCCCTTGACCTTTACCATCTGCACCGGCAACGAGGACGACCGCAAACTGGCCTTGAACACGCTGGACGCCATCGCGCGCATCCGCGAGGAACTGCCCGAGTGCCAGATCATTTTGGGCCTTTCCAACGTCTCCTTCGGGCTCAAGGCGGCGGCCCGCCACGTGCTCAACTCGGTGTTC
The DNA here is from genome assembly GCF_026163695.1 of Shumkonia mesophila. NCBI lineage: Bacteria > Pseudomonadati > Pseudomonadota > Alphaproteobacteria > Rhodospirillales > Shumkoniaceae > Shumkonia > Shumkonia mesophila. The sequence goes on from NZ_JAOTID010000025.1 coordinate 29,326, forward strand.
CTCGATCACGCGGTGAAGCGCGGCATGACCGGGGCCATCGTCCACGTCTCGAAGATCCTGCCGCTGCACACCATCCCGGAAGAGGAGGTGAGGATCACCGAGGACCTCATCTTCGACCGGCAACGCGAAGGCTACGACCCCTTGCAGGCCTACATGGCCCTCTTCGCAGACCGCCAGGACAAGGTGACCAGGAAGGCCCGCCCCGAAACCGTCGAGGAGCGGCTCAAGCTGCGCATCGTCGAGGGCGACCGCATCGGGCTCGATGACGAACTGGCCGAGGCCATGAAGGCGCATGCGCCGCTTTCCATCATCAACGACATCCTGCTGGGCGGCATGAAGGTGGTGGGCGAACTGTTCGGCGCCGGCAAGATGCAGCTTCCGTTCGTCCTCCAATCGGCCGAAACCATGAAGGCGGCGGTGGCCTATCTCGAGCCCTTCATGGAGAAGGTGGAGGGCCAGCAGAAGGGCACCATCGTGCTGGCGACGGTGAAGGGCGACGTGCACGACATCGGCAAGAACCTGGTCGACATCATCCTCACCAACAACGGCTACCGGGTGGTCAATCTCGGCATCAAGCAGCCGATCCAGAACATCCTGACGGCGGCGCGCGAGCACAAGGCCGACGCGGTGGGCATGTCGGGCCTGCTGGTCAAGTCCACCGTGGTCATGCGCGAGAATCTGGAGGAGATGAGCCGGGAAGGCATCGACCTGCCGATCCTGCTGGGCGGCGCCGCGCTGACCCGCAAGTACGTGGAAGAAGACTGCGTGGCGGCCTATGCCAGCGGCCGCGTCGCCTATGCCAGGGACGCCTTCGACGGGCTCGACCTGATGGACAAGGTCAAGACCGGCGCCTTCGACGCTTACGTCGAGGACTCGGTGCGCAAGCGGGCGGGGCGGCCGTCCAACCGGCGCCGCGTGCTGGGCGCCGAGCCGCCGGCGGTGGCGGCGGCGGCGACGCGTCCGGTCGATTACGAGGAAATCCGCCTGCGCCGGGCGGATCTGCACGCCGACGTCCAAGTGCCGACGCCGCCCTTCTGGGGCCCCCGCGTGCTGGAGAAGGTCGAGCCCAAGGCGCTGCTGCCGTTCCTCAACGAGGTCATGCTGTTCCAGTTCCACTGGGGCTTCAAGAAGCAGGGCCGCTCGCGCGAGGAATGGCGCGAATGGGCGGCCCGCGAGGTCAAGCCCATCCTGACGCGCCTGCTCGAAACCGTCGCCGCCGAGGAGATCCTGAAGCCGCAGGCGGTCTACGGCTACTGGAAGTGCGCCTCGGAAGGAGACGCCGTGGTGCTGTTCGACAGCGACGGCCAAACCCCCGTCGCCCGCTTCGCCTTCCCGCGCCAGGCCCGGGCCGGGGGCCTCTGCATCGCCGACTTCTTCCGCGACGTCGATTCCGGCGTGCGCGACGTGGTCGGCCTGCAGGTGGTGACCATGGGCTCGCGCGCCAGCGAGGTGGCCCGCCAGTGGTTCGGCGACAACCGCTACCAGGACTATCTCTACCTGCACGGCTTCGGCGTCGAGATGGCCGAAGCGCTGGCCGAATACGTGCACAAGCGCATCCGCGCCGAGCTCGGTTTCTCGGGCGAGGACGACCGCGACATCGAAAAGCTCTTGAAGCAGAGCTATCGCGGCTCGCGCTATTCCTTTGGCTACCCGGCCTGCCCGAACCTCGAGGACCAGCGCCACATCCTGGCCCTGCTGGGGGCCGATCGCATCGGCATCCAGATGGCCGACGAGGGCCAGCTCCACCCCGAACAGTCGACCTCGGCCATGGTGGTGCTGCACCCGCAGGCGAAATACTTCTCGGTATAGAACAATTTCGGGGACGCCATATTAATTAATTTCGGGGACACCATATTTAATTAAGAATGGTTTTCCCGGACAGTAGCCATGGTGTCCCCGAAATTAATTAATATGGCGTCCCCGAAATTGAAGCTGTCCCCGAAATCTATTCCCGCGGTTTGGGGCCGCGCTTTTCCGGGCGCAGGCGGCGGCCGGCGAGGGCTTCCATTTCGGCAAGGAAACCCTCCTCGCCCAGCGGCCGGCCGGTGCGCTCGTGCCGGCGCAAGGCGTCCCCTTCGTCCTTGCGAAGCGGGACGTCGAGGAACGTCCGCCAATCCCCGATTTCGTCGAGCAGCGGGCCGACCCGCGCCAGCCGGTCGTCGACGCCCGTCAGATGGGCCCGGGCGCTGCTCCATGGATAGTCTTCGGGGCGGGTGACAAGTTTGGCCCGCACGGGATTGAGCTCGATGTAGCGCGCCGCCGCCAGCGTATGGGCGCGGTCCAGCGGAAAGGATGCGAACCGTCCCTGCCACAGGTGGCCGCGCCAGTCCTCGCGCCCGTTGACGCGCCGGGTATAGCGCCGGTGTGCCTCGCCCAGGGCCTTCGCCAGTCCGTCCGCCGTTTGCGGCACGGCGATCAGGTGCACGTGATTGGGCATCAGGCAGTACGCCCAGATCTCGACGCCAAGCGCCGCGCACCACTCGGCCACGAGGTCGAGATAGGCGACGTAGTCTTGGTCCTCGAAGAAGGTGGGCTGCCGACGGTTGCCCCGCTGCGTCACATGGTGCGGAACGCCCGCCGCCACAACTCGTGCCAGTCGCGCCATCTTGCCTCTCCCGGAATTGAATAAGCTGTCCCCGAAATGTATACCGTAATTTGGGGACAGTATATTTAATTCCGGCTCCCGCCCTCCCACATGCAGGGCTTCCTTGGGCGAGGAGGGAAGGCGGCATGGTCGCGCAGGTTTCACGGCACCTGATGGCGGTCGCGGCGGCCTTGTGGCTGGCGGCGGCGCCCGTCGGTGCCGACGAGCCGCCCATCGGCGCCGCCATCGAGGGCGTGCCCGTCTTCGACGCCCACATGCACTACAAGCAGGACGCCTGGGGTCCTTACCCGGTCAAGACCGTCATCGAGCTGATGGACAAAAGCGGCGTCGCCATGGCGCTGGTCTCCTCCACCCCCGACGACGGCACCATCCGGCTCTGGGAATACGCGCCCGAGCGCATCGTTCCCGAACTGCGCCCCTATCACGGCGCCGCCGGCTCGTCGAACTGGACCCAGGCCCAAGGCATGGAGGCCTATCTGGCCGATCGCCTGGCCCGCTATCCGCACCAGGGCATCGGCGAGTTCCACATCCATCGGCTGGACATGGAGGACCGCCCGCTGCTGGTGGTGGTGGCGGCCCTGGCCAAGGCCCGCGGCGTGCCGCTGCACATTCATTCCGGGGCCGAACCGGTGCGCTTCTTCTTCGGGCTGGAACCGGCCCTCACCATCGTCTGGGCGCACGCCGGCATGTCGGAGCCGGCCGAGGCGGTGGGCCAAATGCTCGATACCTATGCGACGCTCTACGCCGACACCTCGTTCCGCGAGCGCGACATCCTGGGCGACGGCAGCCAGCTTAACCCGGCCTGGAAGGCGGTGATCGAGCGCCACGCGGATCGGCTGATGGTCGGCACCGACACCTGGATCAACGCCCAGTGGGACGATTACGAAGGCCTGATCGCGCTCAACCGCCGCTGGCTCGCCCTGCTGCCGCGCGAGACCGCCGAGAAGATCGCCTACCGCAACGCCGCCCGCCTGTTCGGGCGGGAAATCCCGCCGCGAAGGCCGGGGGCGGAGTGACGGCCGCCGGCTACTCCTCCGGCTCGGTCGTGAACATCAGCGGATAGCCTTCCCGGCGGCCGGCCTCGGTGCCCTCGGTCGCCTTGCTCTCGGCGACGTCCTTGGTGTAGGCGGCGATGAAGCAGGCGCCCAACTGATGGGCCGTCATCATCACGCCATAGGCCTTGTCCCCGTTCATGCGGAACACCGCCTTCAGCACGGCGACGACGAAGTCGCGCGGCGTGTAGTCGTCGTTGAGCAGGATGACCTTGTAGAGCCGCGGCCGCTCGGTCTGCGGCCGCACCGTGGTTTGCGGGGTGACAACGCCATTGCCCATCGCCGGCTCCCTCGTCGCTGACGTGGCGAGCGCGGCCCCGCCGTTCAACGGCTTTTTGCGCCGCCGGCCGGCCCCGCCGGAAGACTTTTCGGCCCTGGCGACGTAGGATGGGCCTCCGCCGTTTTTAGTCCGGAGGTTCGAATTGAAGATGGATGCTCCCGCCGTGGACGTGACGATCCGCCCGGCCGAGGCGGCCGACGAGGCCGCCACGGTGGCGCTGTGGCGGGCCTGCGGCCTGGTCGTCAGCTATAACGACCCGGGCGCGGATTTCCGTTTCGCCCACGCCGGCCGGGCCTCGGACGTGCTGGTCGCCGTCGATGCCCGGGGCCGCGTGGTCGGGTCCGTCATGGTCGGCCACGACGGCCATCGCGGCTGGCTTTACTACGTCGCCGCCGATCCGGGGATGCGTTCGCAGGGAATCGGCCGCCGGATGGTCAAGGCCGCCGAGGCGTGGCTCAGCGAACGCGGCGTGCGCAAGGCGGAACTGATGGTCCGCCAGACCAACGCCGGGGTGATGGCGTTCTACGAGCGCCTCGGCTTCGAGCGCTCGGCCGTCCTCGTCATGCAGCGCTGGCTGACCGGCGACTGACGCCGGGGCGGGCTCACGCCGCCAGCGGCAGGCCCAGGGGCTTGTCGAGAATCGCCATCGCAGCCGCTCGCGGAACGGCCGGCCATGGCGAATCCCCGGGGCGGAGGGCAGCTTTGCGCCTCATCGCGGCTGTTCCGCAGATCAGTGCGTGTTGCCTACAGCGGACGTTGCGCGGGATAGCTGTTTCGGCTGTTGTGTGCCAATTCTGGACATTCTCAACAGACGATCGCGATGACAAGCGATTGGCCTGATGTGTCTCGAAGAGAGTCCTCCGCCCAAGGCGCACATCCTTGCCGACTCTACTACGATGCAAACTCGGCGCGAGGCTCCGCGGCTTGTCTTCCTTCATCCTCGGGTTCGGCGATGCGGAACCAGGCGACGTAGAGCGCGGGCAGGAAGATCAGCGTCAGCACGGTCGCCACGATCATCCCGCCGATGATCGCGAAGGCCATCGGACCCCAGAACACACTGGGGGCGATCGGCACCATCCCGAAGGTCATCGCCGAGGCGGTAAGCAGGATCGGTCGGGACCGGTGGATGGCGGCATTGACCACCGCATCCCACGGATGCTGTCCTCCCTCCCGCAGCCTCTCAACCTCGTCGATGAGGATGACCGAGTTGCGGGCGATCATGCCGACCAGGGCGAGCACGCCGAGGATGGCGACGAAGCCGAGGGGGGACTGTGCCAGCATCAAGGCCGCCACCACCCCGATGATGCCGAGCGGCGCCACGCTCAGCACCAGCAGCACGCGCTGGAAGGTCTTGAGTTGGAAGATGAGGATGGTCAACACCAGCAAAAGCATCACCGGGATGACCGCCATCACGGAATCCTTGCCCTTGGCGCTCTCCTCCACCGAGCCGCCGGTGGTGATCCGGTAACCGCTCGGCAGCGATTTTGCGAGCTCGTCAATCGAGGGCTGCACCCGTTGCACCGCCGTCGCCGGCATCAGGCCGGGAACGACGTCGGCCTGCACCGTCAGGGTCGGCACCCGGTCCCGCCGCCAGACGATCGGGTACTCCTGCTCGTACTCGAAGGTGGCGATCTGGCGCAGCGGCACGACCTGACCGCTGCGCAAGGGGATCTGCAGCGAGCGGAGGGATTCAAGCGACATCCGCTGCGTCTGCTCGGCGCGCATGACCACGTCGATCAGGTAGATGTCGTCGCGCACCTGGGTGATCGTGGTGCCGGAGACGACATGGTTGAGCGCCAGCGACACGTCCTGGGAGCTAAGCCCGAGCTGCCGCGCCTGCTCCTGGTCGATGCGGACGCGCATGGTTCGCGCCGGTTCGACCCAGTCGAAATTGACGTTGCGCACGCCTTCCGTCGCCCCCAGCCGCTCGGCCACCTGCATGGCGGTTGCGTGCACGCGGGCGAGGTCCGGCCCGCTGACGCGGTACTTCACCGGCCAGCCGACCGGCGGGCCGAGCTCCAGGGGATAAATGCGTGCGACCACGTTCGGGAAGCGCTCGGCCAGCGTCTTCTCCAGCCGCGCCTTCACCTGGTCGCGCTCCTTCAGCCCCTTGGTCACCACGACCAATTGGGCGAAGTAGTCGTTGGGCAGGGCGACGTCGATCGGCAGATAGAACCGGATAGCGCCCTGGCCGACGTATGTCGAGAAGCGCACGACGTCCGGATCGGCGGCGACGATCTTGTCGAACTCCGCCGAGAGGTCGCGGGTGGCCAGGATGGAGGCATTGTCCTGCAGCTTGAAGTCCACCAGGAGTTCCGGCCGGTCGGAGGCGGGGAAGAACTGCTCGGGGACATACTTGGTCCCGGCAAGGGCGGCCGCGAACATGCACGCCGTGACCGCGATCGTAATCCACTTCGCCCGCATCGCTCCGAGCAGGCAGTTCTTGAACAGCCCCATCGGCCGGCTCAGCGTTCCGTCATGAGTGTGTTTCGGCACGCGCAGCAGGGCGACGCCGGCGACCGGCGCGCAGATGCCGGAGACCACCCAGGAGGCCAGCAGCGACAGGGCAACCACCGCGAACAGCGAAAACACATACTCGCCGGCGTCGCTGAGGGCAAAGCCGACCGGCACGAATCCGGCGATGGTGACCAGCGTCCCGGCAAGCCGCGGGTAGGCCGTGGACTCATAGGCATAGACGGCCGCCTGGGACTTGTTATCGCCGCGCTCGAGTCGGCTGACCATGCTCTCGATAGTGATCATCGCGTCGTCGACCAGCAGGCCGAGGGAGATGACGAGAGCGCCCAGCGAGACGCGCTGAAGGTCGATGCCGAGGGCGAGCATGATCGCGAACACGATCGCCAGAACCAGCGGGATCGAGATGATGACGATCGCGCCGGCCCGCAGGCCGAGGCTGATCACGCTCACCAGAAGGACGATGGCAATGGCCTCCCACAGCGCCTCCATGAACTCGTTGATCGCGTGATGGACGGTCTCGGGTTGGTTCGCGACCATGACCGGTTCGATGCCGATGGGCAGCTGGGCCTTCAACTCCTCCATGGCGCGCCGGACGTTCTCGCCCATCGCCAGCACATCGCCGCCGTCGCGCATCGAAACCGACAGTCCCAGGCCGGGCTTGCCATCGATCCGGAACATCGGGTCCGGCGGATCGGCCTCCCCCCGCCGCACCTCGGCGATGTCGGCCAGCCGCACGATGCGCTCGCCGACGGCGAAGCTCATGCCGAGGATGTCCTTTTCGGAGGTGAAGGCGCCGCTGACCCGCAGCTTGACGCCCTCCTGGTCGGTGACGATGACGCCGGACGGGGCGACGGCGTTCTGCGCGTTCAGCGCCGCTGCCAGTATCGCCGGGTTGAGCCCGTAACCGGCCAGCTTCGCGGGCGAGAACTCGATATAGATCCGCTCGGGTTGGGCACCGATCAGGTTCACCTTCTCGACGTCGGGGACCTGCAGGATCCGCGAGCGGATGTCTTCCACATAATCCCGCAACTCGCGGTGCGTGAAGCCGTCGGCCGTGAATCCGTAGACGATGCCGTAGGTGTCGCCGAATTCGTCATCGCTTTCCGGCCCGATCACGCCCTGCGGCAGGGTGAGCTGGATATCGCGAACCTTCTTGCGTACCTCATACCAGGTGTCCTCGACCTCCTCCGGGCCGGTCGAACCCTTGAGATACACGAAGACCGTCGCGGAACCCGCCTTGGTGTAGCTCTTCAGGTAGTCGAGGTTGGGCGTCTCCTGCAGCTTGCGCTCGATGCGCTCCGTGACCTGGAGCAGGGTGTCCTCGATGGTTGCGCCTGGCCATTGTGCCTGCACGACCATCGTCTTGATGGTGAAGGTGGGATCCTCGTTGCGCCCCAGCCGCGGGTAGGCGAAGATGCCGATGACGCAGAGAGCCACCATCAGGTAATAGACGATCGACTTGTGCTCGATCGCCCAGAGGGAAAGGTTGAACCTGCTCACGGCGCCACCTCCTCGAGACGGACCTTCTGGCCGGGCCGCAAGGCGTGCACGCCGGCCGTGACCACCCGTTCGCCGCTTGCGAGGCCGGTCGAAACGATGATGCTGGCGGAATTCTGACGCTGCACCTCGACGGACCGCGGTGCCACCTGCAGGTTCTCGGGGTCGACCACCCAGACGGCGGCTTTGTTGTCCATCATGGTCAGCGCGGTGGCCGGAAGCTCGATGCCGTCCGTCGCCAGCAGGCGAACCTGCCCCGACACCGTCGCGCCCAGCCGCATGGTTTGTGGCCGTTCCGTCAACCCGACCTTGACCTGAAAGCTCCGGGTCACCGGATTAGCTTGCGGCGAGACCTCGCGCACCCGACCCGTGGTGCGGACGTTCGGGTCGTCGGTGAGGAGGATGTCGATAGTGGCGTCTGGATCGATCTGGCGCATCAGGGTCGCGGAAACGTCGAACACCGCGTCGAACCCGTCATCCTCGGCGACCGTGACGATCATCTGCCCGGCCCGCACGACCTCGCCCGCCTCGGCGCCGGTCGTCGTCACGACACCGGAGCCATCTGCCTGCAGGCGGGTGTAACCGAGCCGTTCCTCGGCCGTATGCACGGTGGCCTCGATGGCGTGCACCTCTGCCGTGGCGCTGCGGAACGTCTTTTCCGCCGCGTCGAATCGGACAGCGGTCGCCCACCCCTGCTCCAGCAGCTTCCGCTGGCGCTCCAGGTTGTTGGCGGCTTCGGCGAGAACGGCCTTGGCGGCAGACAGCTTGGCCTGCTCGGCGCGCAGGGCATCGCGTTGCGGCTGCGCGTCGAGTTCGGCGACGAGGTCGCCCGGTTTGACCATCTGGCCGACGTCGACTTTGCGCGAGATCACCCGGCCATCGATGCGGAAGGCGAGATTCTTTTCCGTGCGCGCGCGGATGTGGCCGGTGCCCGAGGCCAGTTCGCCTTCCGAGCCGGCATTGACGACGATTGTCCGGACGGGACGGACTTCGGCGGGTTGCGGGGGCGGCTCGTCGCAGGCGCCGAGGAAAGCCAAACCCAGGCAGGCGAGTGCTGCTGCGGATCTCATCGGAAGCTCACTTTCCAGATGTCATGGGGGGAAAATCGGGCTTGATTATATACGTTCGTGAATGTATGTAAAGAGGGAATTTTGAAGAGCGAGGAAAAACGATGAGACGCACCAAGGCGGAAGCCGAACAGACCCGGGAGGCCCTCTTGCGGGCGGCGATCGAGGTGTTTTACGCGCGCGGAGTGGGCAATGCGGCGCTGGACGAGATCGCCCGCACCGCCGGGATGACGCGCGGCGCCGTCTACTGGCACTTCCGCGACAAGCTGGAGATCTTTTCTGCCCTCGAGAAGCGGGTCGGCCTGCCCAATGCCGAATTCATCGCCACCATGAAAGCCCGCCTCGAAGCCGACCTGGGGCTCGATCCGCTCGCCGAGCTGGCGGCTACGATCGCCGAGGGGCTGCGGGCGCTCGAAAACGACAGCGAACGCCGAAAGATCCTAACGATCCTTTGGCTGCGTTGCGAGTACGTCAACAGGATGCTGTCCGCGCTGACCCATCGGCGACAGGCCGACGCGGAGCTGCAGAACCAGCTCCTGGCGGTCATCAGGCTGGGCGCGGAACGCGGGCGGCTCGCGCCGGCTTGGTCCCCGGAGAGGGCAGCACGCGCGTTGTTCCTGCTCCTCAACGGATCGGTCGAGGACTGGTTGCAGGCGCCCGACGAGGTCCGGCTCGTGGACGAGACGATGCCGGTGGTGGAAGGCTTTCTAGAGGCGATCAGCGAGCCGCGCGGTGCGGACAACGGTAGTGGAAATGGACTCGTTCATCGTCTGGCTCCTCTTGGTTGAAAGGAGCCAAATGGTCCACCCCGGCCGGGCGACGCTCAATCGAGACCCGATGATCGACGGCCTGCCGCCTACCTCACCGCTTGCACCCATCCCGCGCAGCGGGTTCGTTCTTCGGCCCAATTCGGTCGTCCCAAAGCGGCGACCTAAGTTCCCGTTGCTGTCCCCTCTTCGCCGTCAGTGTGCCGTCCGCACGGCCCCGGCCCGTCGGGTTGACTTCCGTCCCGTTATAGGTATATATTCCATACATATCTTTTTCATCCTGAACGAGGAGTCTATGCCATGCCGAAGCCGGCCTACGGGCTCACCTTCCGCCAGGAGCGGT
>NZ_JAOTID010000026.1 GCF_026163695.1 Shumkonia mesophila
CGGCTCCACCGTGTAGCCCCAGCCGCGGCGCTGCGGGATCAGCAGTTCCAGGCAGTTGCAGACGGTCGGCGTGTCGAGCTTGCGCAGGGCGGCAAGATCCGCCTCAGTCAAAGACTGTTCGGTCATGGCGAGGGAAACCCTCCTCCTTGTTGAGGAACGTCGATTGTCTGGGGAGACCCCCGTTTCATATTGCGAAACGCCGAAGAATGCAAACGCCGTCGCGCGACGGTGGTGTCTCCGTTTGAATTCGACTTACCACCCCTAGCGGTCGCCCGTGCCCGGCGCACCCCCTGAACGGGCCTTTCCGACCAGACTTGCGCACCCAAAAGCAGATGGTGGGGTCGGCGCATCCCTCTCCGCGCGCACCTTGTCGTCGGCGTAGGTCCGGCAGCTGAGAAGAAACAGGCCAACGCTGAGGATACCGGCCAACACGTTCGACAGCATAGCCAGCCGGAGGCCGGCAGCACCTCCGCCGAAAAGGTCGGAAAGTGCCCCCACCGCCACCGGACCCCAGGCCCCGCCCAGAAACACGATCACCCCGAACAGCCCGACCGACATGCTTTTCAGGCGGACCGAAACGACATCCTGGGCCAACGAGAAATAGACTGGGATCGGCGCCATGGTAACGATGCTGTCAACGATACCCAGTACCACGATAACCGGCAACGAAACGACACCCATGAGGCCATAGAAAATCGCCTTGCTGACAACCACCAGGCCCACCAGGACGCTCTCAATCCGCGGCCGGCCGACCGGCGAACCGCGCTGCGCACGGTCGGCGATCTGGCCGCCGATGATGGGGCCCAGAATCCCGGCCAGGACCATCAGAGTGAACAGCACGCCCGCGTGCATACTGCTGAGGCCGTAGGACCGGACCAGCATGGCCGGAACCCACCCTTGGTAGGAAAACTTGATAAAGCAGAAGCAGGCGGTCGCTACGCTGACCAGCATCAGGGTCCGGTTGCGGAAGAGACCGAGAGTCTCGGCGAGGTAAAGTCCAACGTCGGGCCGCTTGCTGTCGCCGTCGGTCCGGTAGTCGGTGAGTGCGAGAACGCAAAGGGCCAGTCCGAACCCCAGCGCGATGAGGCAAAAGAATGGGCTGCGCCAGTTGCCGGTCGCCATCACCATGAAGCCGCCACCCAGCGTTCCCAGGGCCATGCCAAGCGGTGCGGCCAAGCTGAAGAAGCCCAACATGCTGGACCGCCGTTCGGCCGGATAACTCATCGACACCCACGCCGTGCCGCCGGGGCCGAAGGTGGCTTCGCCGAAGGCGCATACCACGCGTGCCAGGAGCAGGATGAGGAAGCCTGTGGCCAGTCCGGTTCCCAGACATCCCAGGCTCCAGACGACGGCCACGAGAAAAATCATCTTCTTGCGGCTCCATAGATCGAGAATCAGCGACGAGGGGATCAGCAGGATGGGGAGGCAGAAGAGAAGCATGGATTGCACCAGCCCAATCTCGCCGTCGCTCAATCCCAGATCCGCCTTCATCGGTTCGACGACGACCGCGAGGACCGAACGATCGGCAAAATTGGCGACGTAAAGTCCGGTGAGAACGAACAGCACGGCGTGCTTTCGAATAAAAGCGCTCATTTTCGGCACGACTCAGCTTTCACCAGGACTCATTACAGAGTCCTAGAGCGGAAGAATGGACACGTGATAACAGGCAGACGGAAAGACGCGGCTACTTGGCGAGGGAGGAGAAGTGCGCGTTGACGTCCAACAGATGGCCGAGGAGGGCCTGCCTCGCCCGCTCGGGATCGCCGTCGCGAACGGCCTCGTAAATGTGGCGGTGGCTGGCCGACACCGTGGCGATGTACTCCAGGTTCGGCTCCAGTTCCTGTTCCTCGAGGAATCCCCGCAGCACGCCCATCAACGATTCGATGAGCATGACGAAGATGGGATTTTTCGCCGCCTCCGCCAGGATGACGTGGAAGTCCAGGTTCACCTTGCGGGGGACCACTCCCTGCTCGATGATTTCCTCGCTCTGCCGAATGTTCTCGTCCAGGCGACGAAGATCTTCCTCGGTCCGATGCTGGGCCGCATGCTCGATGACGACCAACTCAAGCCAGATCCGGGCCTCGGTAAGGTCGTCGACGGTGATATGGCCCAGATGGATCAGCGTCGTCAGGGACCGCGTGGCCGCCGACGAATCGGCTTCCTTTACGAAGGCCCCGCCGTCGCTTCCCTTCTTGATCTGGATGAGCCCCCCTTCCTCCAGGGTCCGCAACGCCTCGCGCACGACCGTCCGACCGACGCCGAACTGGACCGCCAAGTCCCGTTCGCCGGGCAGCCGGTCGCCCGGCTTGAGTTCCCCGCCGTAAATCCGCTGGCGGATCTGGCCGACGATCTCCTCGAAGATGCGCCGCGTCGGGATCGGATCGAAGATGATGGGTTTAGCCATTGCTTTGTCCGGTTAGGGGAATCGCGTCTTTCCTTTGTCGTTCGTTGCGGGCCGTCGACGGCTCCATCTTTGTACCTATCGCATGTTGCCCCCTATGTCAGCAATCCCAACAGCCGCGGCACGCCCAGCGCCAGCCACGGAATGTAGGTGACCGTGAAAAGACCGATCAGGGCGGCCGCGATGAACACCACCATCGGTTTGGCGATATCCTCGATGCCGATCTTCGAGATGCTGCAGGCGATGAACAGGTTGACCCCGAAAGGCGGCGTCAGCATGCCCAGTTCGAGGTTCATGATCATGATGATCCCGAAGTGGATGGGGTCGATGCCCAGGGTCGCCACGATGGGCAGCAAGATCGGCGTCAGGATGATCAGCGCCGCCATGCTCGACATGACGCAGCCCCAGAACAGGAAGAAGACGTTGATCACCAGCAGGAAGGAGAATTGGGACTGGAAGAACCCCGACATCATCTGCGCCACCTTCATCGGGAAATTCTCGAAGGTGAGAATCCAGCCGAAGGGTGCCGCCATGCCCAGGATGACGATGCAAATGGCCGACATCACAGCCGAGTCGAGGAGAATTTCCGACAGGTCCTTCCAGTGGATTTCCCGGTAGACCAGGGCGCCGACGAGAAACCCGTAGATGACGGCGACGCCGGCCGCCTCGGTGGGGGTAAACACACCGCTGTAAATGCCACCCAGGATGATCACCGGCATCATGAGCGACAGGAAAGCCTCGCGGAAGGCCCGCCAGACGGTCGGCAGCGTCAGGGGAACCGCCTCGCCCCGATAGCCGCGTTTGCGCGAGACGAAATAGTTCGCCCCCATCAACAGGAACGCCATCAGGAAGCCGGGAATGAAGCCGGCCGAAAAGATGCCGGCGATGGAGACGTTGGCCAGCACCGCGTAGACCACCATGGGAATGCTGGGCGGGATGATTACGCCGATGCCGCCGGAGGCGGCCGTGAGCGCCGAGGCGTAACGGGCGTCATAGCCGGCCTCGATCATGTTGGGAATCATGATGAGGCCGACGGCGGCGACCGTCGCCGGGCCCGAACCCGAGATGGCGGCGAAGATTGTGCAGGTCAGGACCGCGACGTGGCCGAGACCGCCGGGAAAACTGCCGACGATAGTCTTGGCGAAGTTGACCAGGCGCCGTGAAACACCCCCTGTCTTCATCAGGTTGCCGGCCAGCATGAAGAAGGGAATGCCCATCAGGGTGAAGTTGTCGGTCGAGGTGTAGATGTTCTGAATGACGATGACCGGCGGCACGCTTGACGCGAAGGTGATCACCAGCATCGCGGAGAAGCCCAGCGCCAGGGCGATCGGCACGCTCAGCAACATGGCCACGAGAAAGACGGCCAGAAGGATGAGACTGTTTTCCATGATCGCCCCCCCTAGGCCGCGCGCCGCTGCCACCGCTCGATCGCCGCCAGGGCGAAGCGAACGGCCATCAGCAGGAAACCGATGGGAATGGCCAGCGACGAAATGTAGGTCGGCAGTTCGGAAACCGGCAGTGTTTCACCGCTGTCCGCCTCCATCATCGAGACTTCCAGCCCGTTGTAGCTGAAGTACAGGCAGAGCACCGCGCAGAGCAGACCGATGACCAGGGCGACAATCTCGCGCGGCGCCTCGGGCAGGGTATTCACCAGCGCGGTCACGCTAAGATGGGCCCCCCGCTTCACCGCCAGGCTGGCCCCGATGAAGGTGGCCCACATGAACAGCACCCGCATCGCCTCCTCCGACCAGGGAACGGGGAAGTGGAGAACAAAGCGGGACAAGACCTGGAGAAAACAAAGCAAAGGGAGAATCACGAAGAGCGCCTTGAGCAGAATCTCTTCGATGCCAAGCAGGGTAGCGTCCAAAGCCTTCACGGTTCGCCTCCTCCGTCGGTCGGCCGGGCGGACTGCCGTCCCACCCGGCCGATAGACCATTTTTTTAGTAGCCAGCCGCCTTATAGAAGCGGTTGACAAGATCGCGCCCGATCTTGTCGGCGACCTCCTCGTGGACCCGTTTCGTCTCTTCCTTCCACACCTTCATCTCGGCATCGGTGAGCTCGATGACCTCCATCTTCTTGCGAAGCTCGGTCGTCATCTTTTCGTCGTCCTCGCGCACGAACTGGCGCTGGAAGGGCTTTACCTCTTCGGCCGCGTCGAGAAGAATTTTCTGCATTTGCGGGGAAAGGCCGTCGAAGAAACTGCCGCTCATGGCGAGGATCAGCGGACTCCATACGTGATGGGTCAGCGTCAGGTATTTCTGCACCTCGTAGAAGCGCCGCAGGTAGATGGTGTTGATCGGGTTTTCCTGGCCGTCGACGACCCCCTGCTGCAACGCCGTGAACAGTTCGCCCATCGACGTCGCCGTCGGGTTGGCCCCGAAGCCCTTGATCATGGAGATGAACATGGGGCTGCCCATCACGCGCATTTTCATGCCGGCCATGTCGGCCGGCACCCGGACGATCTTTTTCGCGGTGGTCAGTTCGCGGAAGCCCTGCTGCCACAGGGACAAGCCTTTGATCTTCTTCTTTTCCAGGGTGTACAGCATGAACTGGCCGACGTCGCTGTCACAGGTGTTGTAGGCCGCCTGGTTGTCCTTGAAGAGGTAGGGCAGCGAAAAGACCTGCCAGCGAGGATCGAAGCCCTCATAGAAGGCCGGCAGGAACAGGCCCATCTGAATGCCGCCGCTTTGCAGCATCTGGATCGTGGTCCGCAGGTTGCCGTTGGTCAGAACGCCGTCGGGATAGATCTCGATCTTCAACTGTCCGTTGGTCTTGCTCTCGACGATGTCGCGGAGCTTCTCCATGGCTCGCTGCCAAGGACCGCTGGCGGCCGCTCCCTGGTCCGCCTTGATGACGATGGGGCCGGCCGCCTGCGCGGCCGCCCCCCCCGTCAGTGCGCCGCCAAGAACCAACGCCGTTCCCAGAACGAACGTCGGTAACGTGACAAAAAACTTCGACTGCATAACTTTCCTCCCATGCTTGTCGCCAAATGAAAAAGCGCAGCATCAGCTTGTTTGTTAAGAGTCACCCGTTTCGTCGATTGGCTCAGACCTCGAAAATCTTCTTCGCCGTTTTATGCAGGCAGTCGCTCACCCCGGTTTCGGTGATCAGGTAGTTGTCACAGACCCAGGTGAAATAGGTCTTGGTCGCGACAATGGGATGAACCGTGATGTTCATATTCTGGCGGATGATCATGGTTTCGTCGTCGCGGATGGCGGGTCGTTCCACCAGATCATAACCCTGCCCGTGCGAATAGAGGCGAGTTTCCTCGGGGTAGCCGTGTTTGCGCAGGAAGGCGTTGTGGGCTGCCAGAATGTCGCCCGGGACCGCGCCCGGCTTGAGGCGCTTGAGCGTCTCCACCTGGGCCGCCTTGGCCACCTCGAAGCCGTCCTGGAGTTCGTTCGATGCCTTGCCCAGCACGCAGGTGCGGGCCAACTCGCAGTAGACGCCGCCGGGGCCGTTGGCCTCGATCATCAGGGTGAACTGGTCCCCCTTGCGCATGGTGCGGTTCATGAAGTGCCGCTTGAACATGGCGGTCGCCGTGCCCATCGGGCCCGAGCCGGCCATGATCAGCTGTTCCTCGCTGCCGTTCATCTCCAGGTGGAACTGGATGTGCGCCATGACTTCGTGATCGCGATTGCCGTCCACCAGATTCTTGAGCGCGACCTCGAAGGCGGAATCCTGAAGGGCGGCGCAGCGGCGAATCAGGGCGATCTCCTCGGGGCTCTTGATCGCCTTGATCTCGTCGACGAAGTCGGTGGCGTCGACGAAGGTCGCCAGTGGCATGTGCTTGACGATGTAGTTGTGGAAGGCGGCCGGAATGTGGGCGAGGTTGACCCAGCCGACGGTGATCTTCCCGCGCTTGCCGTAGTACTTGACGATCAATTCGGCATCGTAAGTCTTGCTGTAGTGCAGGGACGGGAAGAAGGGAGCCGTCCACCGGTTCTTGACGCCCCGCAGGGACCAGTCGCGGGCGCTCAGGTCGATAAGCTTGCTCTCCTCGCTCATCCACGGACCGCAGTTGATGGCGGCCATTTCCTCATCGACGGGAAAGACCACCGTCATCGGATAGCCGTTGGCCCCTGGCACGTCGGTGAACCATTTGACGTAGCCGCCGAGCCACTGGTTGGTGTTCTGCATGATCAGAATGTCGATGCCGCGGGCCTTCATCTCGCGGCGGACCGCGCTCCACCGGCGCTCCAATTCCGTCATCGAGATCTGGACCGAGATTCTTTCTTGTGCCTCATCCATCGCAACGCGCCTTCTTCTAGAGACCAAACGATATGTTAGGACATACCTTATGTCGGTCTTATTAGCATTGGTCTTACCATTATGCAATATGGGAATGAATGGCCCGACGCCGTCGCTCGTGCGCCATCGGCTGGAAACCCGCGGGCCCACTGGGGCCTATTGCGGTCTATGGGGATTTCGCCGTGGCGGAGGGGTGGCGGCGGCCGTCGAGACTGCAACGGCGGCGTGGCCTGCGGCGAACCGTCCCGCTCGAAGGTCTCGACGACGATCACGCCACCGCCGCAACAGGGGCATGGCGGGCGATGGCCCGCAGTGACGGCGCTGTTCGGTTGGCTCCGGCGTCAGCCGGTCGAGCGGGCTCGACACCGCCCGGATGGTGTCGGTGGCAACGCGGGTGTCGATGGCGGTGGGTGTCGAGCTTGGCGTAGCCGAGCGGGAGGGCCGCTCTCAACGCATAGCCGACTTACAGACTGACGCACTCCCCGCGCGACCGGCCCTCAGGGCGTGGCGCGCCCGGCGCCTGTCGCCGCCCGCCAGCAATGGTCGAACAGCAGATCCCATTCGAGTCGCTGGACCTGGCACCACAGCCGGTCGTCGGCCTTGCCAGCGGCAACGAAGGTCTCGCACAGGTCGACGAAGGCGAAAGGGTCCCACGCCGCCTGGGCGGCGATGGCGCCGGCCGCCGGGTCGTCGCCCATCAAGGCGGCGCCCTCCGCTCCCTGCCGGAGCGCGGCGAACACCGCATGGTCGCCGACGCGCCGGAACCAGTACTTGGCGTTCGCATAGTCGCCTTCGCGCCGATGCATGATGGCGTGCCAGAAACTGCCCTCGGGCGTCGCTATGCCCTGGCTCAGGCGATGCGATTCGTCGAGAAAGCCAAGGCGCAACCACAGCGCGGACAGGCAAGCCCGGGTGGCATCGGCATCGGCGACGGGTTGGCCGGCCAACAGGTCGGCGGGTGTGAGCGGGCGCAGCCGCTCGCCAGCGGCGGCATCGGGCGTGCCGGCGTCGAGCGGCATCGGCCCCACCTTTTCCAGGAGCGAATCGACCACCGGACCATAAGCCTTGCAGGCGAACCCGCTCATGACCTTCCCCTTTCTGTCGCCCCGGCGACATCAAGATGGGAAGCCCCGGGCGGCCCCGCCAGACCCATCGCCGGCAGGGCCGGCGGCATCGGGGTCAGGACGGGCGGACGGCCGGCTGCGCCGCCGGCTCGCTCGCCGCCTTGCGGGCCTGCTTGTCCGACGCCACCAGGGTATAGACGGCGGGCGTCACGAACAGCGTGAACAGCGTGCCGATGGTCATTCCGGCGGCGATGACGACGCCGATGTCGAACCGGCTGCGGGCGCCGGCGCCGGTGGCGATCAAGAGCGGCAGCATGGCCAGCACGGTGGCCGCCGTCGTCATCAGGATGGGACGCAGGCGCACCGCCGCGGCGTGCTCGATCGCCTCGCGGCGCGACATCCCCTGCTCCTGCATGACGTTGGCGAACTCCACCATCAGGATGCCGTGCTTGGAAATCAGGCCGATCAGCGTGACGAGCCCGATCTGCGAGTAGATGTTGACGCTGGCGAACCCCATGATGCCGCCGATGGTGATCGGCAACAGGGCGCCGAATATCGAGGTCGGCAGGGCGATCAAGATGATCAGCGGGTCGCGGAAGCTCTCGAACTGGGCGGCCAGCACCAGGAAGATGACGACCAGCGCGAACACGAAGGTGAAGACCAGCGTGCTTCCCTCCTGCACGAACTGCCGGCTCTCGCCCTGGAAGTCGTAGCTGTAGCCCTCGGGGAAGATCTCGGCGGCCTTGTCCTTCAGGAAGTCCAGCACCTCGCCGACGGTGTGGCCGGGAAACGGCACCCCCGACAGGGTCGCCGAGTTGAGCTGCTGGAAGGTGGTGAGCGCGTTCGGTTGAACGGATTGCGAGATCGTGGCGACCGTCGAAAGCGGCACCAGGGCGCCACTCTCGGTCTTCACCTGATAGCGGGTCAGCCAGTCGGCGGTCAGCCGGTAGTCGCGCGGCACCTGGGGGATGACCTCGTAGCTGCGGCCGGACAGGTTGAGGCGGTTGACGTAGTTGCCGCCCAGCAGGGTGGCCAGGGCGCCGCCGATATCCTCCATCTTGATGCCGAGCCGATTGGCCTTGTCGTGGTCGATCTTGAACTCGATCTGCGGCGTCTCGAACTTGAGGTCGCTGTCGGTGAACAGGAACAGCCCGCTTTTGGCCGCCGCGGCCTGCATGTCGGCCAGCACCTGGGCCAGTTCCTCGAACCCGGCGGTGGTCGTGATGACGAACTGCACCGCCGCCCCGCCCGTCGATCCCGGCAGAGACGGCAGCGGGAAGGCAAAAATCTGGGCGTCGGCGATGCCGGAAAGTTTCGGCTGCAGGTCCGCGAGGACTTCCTTCTGGCTGCGCTCCCGCTGGTCCCACGGCTTGAGCAGGAAGCCGATGAACGCCTGATGCGCGCCCTCCATGCCGTTGATGGTGAAGATGTGGTCGCTCTCGGGGATGGCTTCCAGCACCTTCCCCAGGTGGTCTGTGGCGTGCTCCAGATAGTCGAGATTGGCGTACTGCGGCGCCTTGCCGATCATGAACAGGATGCCCTGGTCTTCCTCGGGCGCCAGTTCCTGCGGCGCCGTCACGTACATGAGGCCGGTCATCGACATAACGCCGACCAGCACCAGCAGGATCAGCGCCCGGAAGTTGAGCGCCCGGTGCAGCCAATGGAGGTAGCGGTCCTTGAGGCCATTGAACAGGCGGTCAAGGAATTCCGTGAACCGTCCCTCGTGCTCCAGATCGGTCAGCAGCTTGGAGCACATCATCGGCGAGAGCGTCAGCGCGATGATGCCCGATACCACGACCGAGCCGGCCAGCGTGAAGGCGAATTCACGAAAGAGCGCGCCGGTGAGGCCGGAAACGAAGCCGATCGGGGCATAGACGGCAGCCAACGTGATGGTCATGGAAATGACCGGCAGCGCGATTTCGCGCGCCCCCTTGAGCGCCGCATCGAAGGGCGTCAGGCCCTCCTCGATGTGGCGGTGGATGTTTTCCACCACCACGATGGCGTCGTCGACCACCAGGCCGATGGCCAGCACCAGGGCCAGCAGGGTCAGCAGGTTGATGGTATAGCCCAGCGCCAGCAGCATGATCATGACGCCGATCAGGGACAGCGGAATGGTGACGATCGGAATGATCGTCGTGCGCAGGTTGCCCAGGAACAGGAAGATGACGACGACGACGATGACCACCGCCTCACCCAACGTCTGGATGACTTCGTTGATCGAGGATCGGATGTACTCGGTCGAGTCGTAGGCGATGGCGCCGTTCAAGCCGGCCGGCAGTTGCCGCTCGATTTCCGGCATCACGGCACGTACGCCGTCGATGACGTCGAGCGGGTTGGCCGAGGGTGTTCCCTCGATGCCGATGAACACCGCCTTGAGCCCGTCGAAGGCCGACGACGACGAGGCGCTCTGCGGCCCCAGCTCGATCTTGGCGATGTTGCCAAGGCGAACCAGCGAGTCGCCGTGCGTGGCCACCACCAACTGGGCGAAGGCGTTGGCGCTGGAAAGCGACGTCTCGGCATTGATGCTGGTCTGGACGAAGTCGCCTTTGATTTGGCCGGCCGCGGTGGTGAAGTTGTTGGCGGCCAGGGCTTCCCGCACGTCGCCCGGAGTGACGCCCAAGGCCGCCATGCGGTTGGGGTCGAGCCAGACGCGCATGGCGAAGGTCTGCCCGCCCAGGATCTCGGCGTTGGCGACGCCATTGACCGTTTGCAGCTTGGGCTGCACGACGCGGGTCAGGTAGTCGGTGATCTGGGGCGCGGTCATGACGTCGGAATTGAACGACATGTACATCAGGGCGTGGCCCTCGCCCGTCGTTTTGACGACGACCGGATCGTTCGATTCCTCGGGCAGCACGCCCTTGACTTGGTTGACCTTCGAAAGCACGTCCGACATCGCGCGGTCGGCGTCGGCGTTGAGGCGCAGGTTGAGCGTCACCGTCGAGGTGTTCTGCGCCGACGACGACACCAGGGTATCGAGGCCCTCGGTGCTGGCCACCGCCTGTTCCAGCGGCGTCGTGATGAAGCCCTTGATGAGGTCGGCGTTGGCCCCCGGGTAACCGGTGGTGATGGTGATCGTCGTGTTCGACAGTTCGGGGTACTGGCGGACCTGCAGGCTGAATCCCGCCTGCAGCCCGACCAGCAGGATCAGCAGACTGACCACCGAGGCCAGCACCGGCCGGCGGATGAAAAGATCGGTGAAGGACATGACGTTTGCCCTATTCCCTCGGCCGCTCGGCGCGGGCCTGCAACGGCGCCGCGTTGTCGACGTGGATGGAGGTGCCGGGTTGCAGCTTGAGCTGCCCGGTCGTCACCACCTCGTCGCCGGCCGTGATGCCCTCGGCGATGGCCACGCGGTCGCCCCGAGTCTCGCCGACCCTGATGAAGCGGCGCTCCGCCGTGGCGGTCTCGCTGGCCCGTTTGACCGCATAGACGCTGTCGCCGTAAAGGCTGTAGATGACGGCAGTACGCGGCAGCGTGACCACCGGGGCGGGCGCCCCGGCCAGCACGTTGACGTTGGCGAACATGCCGGGCAGCAGCCGGCGATCGGCGTTGGCCACCTCGGCGCGCACCAGCACGTTGCGGGTTTCCTGGCTCACCTTGGCATCGATCGAGGCGATGGCGCCGGTGAAGGTTTCCCCGGGGAAGGCATCGACCAGAACCTCGACGGGCTGGCCCGCCTTAAGAACGTCCAGACGCTGTTCCGGCACCGGGAAGTCGACGAACAGGGGATCGAGCTTCTGCAGGGTGACCATCGCCGTGCCGGGCGAGACGTACTGGCCGAGGCTGACCTTGCGGATGCCGAGGCGGCCGCGGAACGGCGCCTTGATCGCCTTCTGGGCGATAACCGCCCTGGTGCGTTCGACTGCCGCCGCCGCGGTGTCGCGCTGCGACAGGGCCGAATCGAAACTGGTCTGGGGCGTATTGCCGCGCGCCAGCAGCTCCCGCTGGCGATCGAGGTCGAGTTCGGATTTCTTGAGCACGGCGATGTTGGACTTGAGGTCCGCCTGCTCGACGAAGTCGTCGATTTCGACCAGCAGGGCGCCGGCCTCCACCATCTGGCCGGAATCGAAATGAATGGCCCTGACGATGCCGCCCACCTGCGGGGCAACGTCGATGCCCTGCACCGCCATGAAGGTGCCGATCGCCGGAATCTTCGGCGTCCACGTCTCGGCCTTCGCCCGCTCGGCGGCGATGGTAACCGTCGGCGGCGCCGACTTGGCCATGAAGCCCTTGACCATCTCGGGCTTCATGACGAACTGGAAATAGCCGAATCCGCCGACCAGGGCGGCCAGCAGCAGGAAGACGATAGTGAAAATGACTGTGCGTTTCATGACCGGATCTGTCTGGCTGATAACGGCGACGGATTTCGCCCGGAACGGCTCGATCAGGCGGAGCGGACCGCCCACGCCATCAGGTTGAAAACTCCCAACGCAACGTACCTCGCGGGACGGGCGACGGAAACGGCCGCGCTGTTGACGCCCGATCAACATGGGAATTCCGGCGCCTCGCGGCTAGGTTCCTGCCACCATAAAAGCCGAACCTTCGCCGCCGCGGAACCATAAATTAGACTGGACCGTCCAGTCCATTGTCATATAATCCCGCTCGGACCGGGCAGTCAACAGGCATCCTCGCCCGCCCCGGCCGTGGCGATCATAAAGGACGAAACGGAGCATGCCGACGTCGTCGCCTTCCCCCTTCCCCGCCCCGCGTTCACGCCGCCCGTCGCCGCGCAAGCACGAAGCCATCCTTGCCGCCGCCGTCGAGGCCTTCGCGGAAAACGGCTACGCGGCGACCAGCATGGATTCCATCGCCGTCGCCGCCGAGGTGTCGAAGCAGACCGTCTATCACCACTTCGGCAACAAGAACGCGCTGTTCGAAGCGGTGATCGGCCGCGTCTCGGAAGCCATGAGCCGGCCGCTGCTGGATGGTCATACCCGCGATCTCGGCCCCCAAAAAACCCTTACCGTCTTCGGCCGCCACATCCTCGAATTCCTGCTCAGCCGCCAGACCCTCGCCCTCTTACGCCTGATCATCGCCGAGGCCCCGAAGTTCGAAGGGCTGGCCGACATGGTGATCAAGTCGGGCATGGAGGGGACGACTCGGGCTTTCGTCGGCTACCTCGGAGAGGAAACCGCGAAGGGCCGTCTGGCGGTCGACGAGCCCAGACAGGCGGCCATCATCTTCTTCGGCATGCTGGCCGGGCACTACCGCTTCCGCGGGTTGCTCGGCATGCTGCCCGCCTTGTTGCCCGAGGAAATGGACGCCCACGTCGACGCCGTCGTCCGCGCCTTCCTCAAGGCCTACGGCCGGCCGCCAGTTGACCCGCCCTCTTGAAGGAAACGGCGCCCTTGCGGCGCCGCGGGAACTTCAGCAGGTCTTGGTGCCCGGAGGGAGACTCGAACTCCCACTTCCGTAAGGAAAACAGATTTTGAGTCTGCCGCGTGATCTAACTTATTGAAAACAAAGAAGAAGCGGCGGACTCTTTTTTCGCCCACCCGCCATAATCATGGCCGCGTGTCAAGTGGTAATATAGTAACATCAAACACCTTCTATCACTCATCCAAAAAGTGTAAGATTTTCCAAGATGTCTTGAGAGCGTTGGGCAAAAATGGTGACCATGACAAACGAACAAGACAACAGTCAATCAAAATCAAGGGTATTTCCTAATAGGCCGAACAGTTCAGATATCTGCACAGAGGCGCTATTTACATTTTATACACAACATTTCATGACATTCGATCTGTTCTTTTTTGGACTTAATCTTTCTACAACCGTAGACAGAAATAGATTTATCGCAACAAAAGCTCTCGATGGATTTGATGTTAATGACGAACACATAAAGAAAGAATACAACTTTGAACATGGCGACGCGTTCAAAAAATTTAAATCTTTTAGTAATATAAATTCTGAAAATATGTGCATTAGAACCACGGATAATTTTTTATGCTATCTTTCTGATACAATACAACATTGCATGATAAAAAGACCAGAATTATTGAGATCTAGCGAAGAAATAAAAGTTGAAGACGTTCTTAGATTTTCTAACCATAAAAATCTCGTGTCTTTTCTTGTTGACAGAAAAATAAACGAACTTTCGTATGGAGGAATAAATGGTGTTATAAAATTCATAAATTCGAGGACTGGAATACAGCTAGTTAATTCAGATGAAGAGAAATTATTTCTCAATTTTTCTATCGAATTAAGAAATATATACACTCACAACAGGGGCATTGTGAACGATATATTCATTAGGAGACTTGGCGATATTCCAGGGAAATTTAAATATGAACGCGGGAAGCGATTTCACGCCGATTTTGACACGATCGCGGAATTGGCAAACAATTTGTATACTATTGCGTCAAGACTTGATGAAAACGTTTCAGAAAAGTTCAAATTTAAAAGAAAAAAATACAAGACTTGGCATGATTTAGAAAATAAAAATGATGACTAGCGTTATTATAACTAGCCATCATTATAATTAACACTATGGCAGAATGGTGCGGGCGGTCGGACTCGAACCGACACTTCCTTGCGGAAACCAGATTTTGCTTACCAACTACGGTTTTCACCGCCGCCAAACGGGCGTTTGTGGTCTGGACTTTCTCTTCACCATATCCCCCACGGGGACTTAGGTGGGTGCCATTAAGTCTCTACACCTTCCCCCAAACTGGGGGCTTGGCTCGGGATTGGCATCAGCGCGACCTGGAAGCTTTCCCCGAATTTGACACCTGCTCCTACGGAGTTTCCCCCACAGGGACCCTTAATCGAGTCTGGCGCGTCTACCAATTCCGCCACGCCCGCACTAACCGCCGCTTATACCTACCAAAAAAGAAAAACGCAAACGCCCTGTGCTAAACCGTGCTACGCTGTGTGCTACAGCAAAATTGCTTAAAATCAACAACTTAGCTTGAGTTTTATAGCTTTTGAGTCTGCCGCGTCTACCAGTTCCGCCATCCGGGCGGCACCAGACCTGGCGACTGAATACAGCCCCGGCCCCCGAGCGTCAATACGAAGGCGCCGCCATTGCCCCGGCGCCGGCCGCCTGCTAAAGAGGCGCCGACCCATCGGCGAGGAGACGTTCTTGCTGCGCGCGCTTTATGACCGCACCCTGCGGCTTTCCGGCCACCCCCACGCCGTTTGGGCGCTGGCGGCGGTGTCGTTCATCGAAAGCTCGGTCTTTCCCATTCCGCCCGATGTCCTGTTGATTCCCATGGTCCTGGCGGCCCGCCGGCGGGCCTGGTGGATCGCCTTCGTCTGCACCGTTGCCTCGGTCCTGGGTGGCGCGCTTGGCTATGCCATCGGCTATGGGGCCTTCGAGGCGGTGGGCCGCCCGCTCCTCGAGCTTTACGGCTACAGCGGCAAGTTCGAGGAATTCCGCGGCCTTTACAACGAATGGGGGGCGTGGGCGGTGTTCATCGCCGGCGTCACGCCCTTCCCCTACAAGGTCATCACCATTCTCAGCGGCCTCACCGGGCTCGATTTCGTGATTTTCATGGTGGCCTCCGTTCTCGCCCGCGGCCTGCGCTTCTTCGTCGTCGCCGGGCTGCTGTGGTATTTCGGCGACCCCATCCGCGCCTTCATCGAGAAGTACCTGAACATCCTGGCCATCCTGTTCGTCGTTCTGCTGGTGGGCGGCTTCGTGCTGCTGCGCTACGCGTTCTAACCCCTGGCCGAGCCCCGGCCCGGGCACTATATGGGAGGGCATGACCGACATGCCGTTAGCCATCGACCGACAAGCCCCCGGCGCCGACTGGCCGCGCCTTGCCCCGGCCGTGCTGGCCGTTGCCTGCTTCGGCGTCCTCGCCTTCGCGCTGACCGCCCAGTATGGCTTCGGCTACGAGCCTTGCGTGCTTTGCACCTATCAGCGCGCCGCCTATGGCGCCGCCGGCGTCGTCGCCTTCCTGGCTTTCCTTTGGCGCGACCGCCCGGCGCGGCGCGACGCCCTGCTGGCACTCTCCGGCGCCGTCCTCTTGGGCGGATTTGCCGTCGCCGTCTATCATGTCGGGGTCGAGCAGCACTGGTGGGGCGCCGCCTTCTGCGCCGCCCAGCCCGACGCCGCCATCGGCACCATGAGCTTGGCCGACCTCAAGGCCCAGTTGGCGGTCAAACAGGAAAAGCCCTGCGACATCGTCGACTGGCGCTTCTTCGGTCTTTCCATGGCCACCTATAACGTCGGCATCTTCCTCGCCCTCGGCGCCGCCGCGCTCGCCGCCGCCTCGGGGCGCGGCTCGCGGCGATGACCGTCCCGCCGCGCCGGCCGCCCCGCCTGCCGGGCGACCCCGGCCGCTCCCGCATGATCGATCGCATGGTCAGGGTCGACCACGCCGGCGAGTATGGGGCGGTGCGCATCTATGAAGGGCAGCTGGCGGTGTTGGGCGCCTCGCCCGACGCCCCCACCATCCGCCACATGGCCGAGCAGGAACGCCACCACCGGGCCACCTTCGAGCGGCTCGTCGTCGCGAACCGGGCGCGCCCCACCCTGCTGCTGCCGCTCTGGCACGTTGCCGGCTTCGTCTTGGGCGCCGGCACCGCGCTTATGGGCCGCGAGGCGGCGATGGCCTGCACGGTGGCGGTCGAAGAGGTCATCGACGGCCATTACGCCCGCCAGATCGCGGAACTGGAGGCCCGGCGCGACGAGCACCCGGGCAATGCCGAACTGAAGCAGGTGTGCGAGCAATTCCGCGAGGAGGAGCTGGAGCATCGCGACGCCGGGCTCGACCACGGGGCCGAGCGGGCACCGGCCTATGGCGCCCTCACCGGCGCCGTGCGCGCCGCCACCCGGCTGGCCATCTGGCTGTCCGAACGGGTGTAATTCGCAGCGCTCTTTTGCCGTCATGCCACGGCGAAGTCCGGAGCATCCAGGGCCGAGACTGGATTGCCCGGGCTTCGCCGGGCAATGACGGCCTAAAACGGCTATGCCTTTTCCTTGCGCCGCCCCTTGCCTTCGACCAGGCCGACGATGGCGCCCCTTAAGGTGCGCACCTCCTGGTCGGTCAGCTCGGCCCTTTGGAACATGTTGCGCAGGTTGCGCACCATCCCCGGGCGCTTCTCCTCGGAATGCAGGAAGCCGCAGGCCACCAGTTCACGCTCCAGGTGCTCGAAGAGATGGAGCAGCTCGTCCTTGGTGGCCGGCACGCGCCTCGTGGGGCGGACGATCTGGCGCTCCGGCGCATCGACGCCCAGCTGGAACCACTCGTAGCCGAAAAGCAGCACCGCCTGGGCCAAATTCAGCGACGAGAAGCCGGGGTTGAGCGGTGCCTGCAGGATGGCGTCCGAGAGGGCCACATCGTCGTTATGCAGCCCCTTGGCCTCGGGGCCGAACAGGATGCCGCAGCGGATGCCGCTGGCCGCCGCCTGGCGCATCTCGTGGGCGGCCCTTCTCGGCGTCACCACCGGCTTGGTCATGCCGCGCTCGCGGGCGGTGGAGGCGTAGACGAGGCGCAAATCGGCCACCGCCTCGGCGGAACTGGCAAAAAGGCGCGCCCGTTCGAGCACGACGGTCGCCCCCGAGGCCGCGTTGATGGCCGATTCGTTGGGCCAGCCGTCGCGCGGCGCCACCAGGCGCAGGTCGGTAAGTCCGCAGTTCAGCATGGCGCGCGCCGCCATGCCGATGTTTTCGCCCAGCTGCGGCTGCACGAGAACGATGGCGGGCGCGTCCGTCGCCTCGCCGTCGACGCCCGCCTCGCGGGCGCGCTTGGAATTGGTGCCGGCCACAACCTGTTCCTTTCCCGGTCCTTCCCCGCCCCGCTCAGCCGGCCGGCGGCGTCGCCCCGTCGCGGAACAGCTTGTAGACGATGCTGTCGTTGAGCGCGTTGTAGGACGCGTCGATGACGTTGGTGGAAACCCCCACCGTCGACCACGCCTCGCCGTGGCCGTCGGCGGATTCGATCATGACGCGCGTCACCGCGCGGGTGCCGTCGTTGGGGGTGAGGATGCGCACCTTGTAGTCGACCAGCTTAAGGTCGGAAAGCTGGGGATAGAGGGGGATCAGCACCTTGCGCAGGCCGGCGTCCAGCGCGTTGACCGGGCCGTTGCCCTCGGCCACCGCCATGAAGGCCTGGCCGTCCATTTCAAGCTTCACCGTCGCTTCCGAAAGCGTCACCAGTTCGCCGCGCGCGTTCCAGCGCCGCTCGTCGATGACCCGGAAGCTGGTCAGGCGGAAGTATTCCGGCACCTCGCCCAGCACGCGCCGGGCCAAGAGCTCGAAGCTGGCCTCGGCGCCGTCGTAGGCATAGCCGTCGACCGCACGGGCCTTCACCGTGCCCAGCAGGTCGTCGAGCTTGGAATCGCTGACCGCGACGTCGATGCCGATTTCGCGCAGGCGGGCCAGGATGCTGGAGCGCCCGGCCTGGTCCGAGACCACGATGGTGCGCCGGTTGCCGACCAGTTCGGGCGCCACGTGCTCGTAGCAGCGCGGATCCTTCTCGACGGCCGAGGCGTGCAGGCCGCCCTTGTGCGCGAAAGCCGTCTCGCCGACATAGGGAGCGCTGCGGTTGGGCGCCCGGTTGAGGTTTTCGTCGAACATGCGGGACAGGTGGGTCAGCCTGGCGAGGTCGCCATGCGTGAGCCCCGTCTCGTAGCCCATCTTGAGCATGAGCGAGGGGATCAACGTCACCAGGTTGGCGTTGCCGCAGCGCTCGCCCAAGCCATTCAGGGCGCCCTGGATCTGCCGCGCCCCGGCCTTGACGGCGGCCAGGCTGCAGGCCACCGCGTTGCCGGTGTCGTCGTGGCAGTGGATGCCCAGCTTGTCGCCGGGAATGCATTTCGCCACCTCGGCAACAATCTCTTCGACCTCGTGGGGCAGCGTGCCGCCGTTGGTGTCGCACAGCACCACCCAGCGGGCACCGGCCTCGTACGCGGCGGTGACGCAGGAAAGGGCGTAGTCGCGGTTGGCCTTGAAGCCGTCGAAGAAATGCTCGGCGTCGAACAGCACCTCCTCGACCCGCCGGCCGGCGGCGGCGATGCTGTCTCCGATCATCCGCACGTTTTCGTCCAACTCGACGCCCAGCGCCACCTCGACCTGGAAGTCCCAGGTCTTGCCGACCAGGCAGGCGGCCTTGGCCCCGGCGCCGAGGACGGCCACCAGGCCGGGGTCGTTCTCGGCGCTGCGGCCGGCCCGGCGGGTCATGCCGAAAGCGGTCAGCCGGCTGCGCTCCAGCTTGGGCGGATGGGCGAAGAAATCGTCGTCGGTGGGGTTGGCGCCCGGCCAGCCGCCCTCGATGTAATCGATGCCGATGCGGTCCAGCTCGCGCGCCACCACCTGCTTGTCCAGCGTGGTGAAATCCACGCCCAGGGTCTGGGCGCCGTCGCGCAGCGTGCAGTCGTACAGATAGACGCGCTTGTCGGTCATGGACGGATGTCTTTCTCGATCATCGGCATGGAGAATGCCGGAGAATGCCGAAAACGATGGGCGGACACAAGGTTTTCCGCCCCCTTCGATGGGCCGATGGCACCGAGATGGCGCCGCCGGGCGCGCCCGTCAAGCCGTTTCGCGGGTTTCGACGGGCCGGCGGCATCCAGGTCTGGACGACCCCAACCTGTCGTTGCACCTTGCCTCCCTGTCCGCCAACGGAAAAAGGCTGCAGAATCCCCGCGGGCATCCCTCTCTTCCTGGGGTCGATACCAGGGATTGACGCTCCGGCCGGCCGGCGCACCACCCGAACCCTGGAAACTGTTCCTATGGAAAAAGGACTCGGATCTGAGGCATTTACAACCAGCCATAGGTTGCCCATATAACGAGGCGATTGGGGGAAGGCCTTTCGGCTCCGTGGAAAATGGGGCAAAGGGGGAAGATTATGACGATAACGCAAGCCCATGCCGCAACGGTATGGAACGGCATTGACCGGCGGTCCGGCCAGGATCGCCGATCGGGCGGCGACCGCCGCTCGGGGATCGACCGGCGCTCGGGGCTGGGTTTCCGGCCCGACCCGGACCGCCGGGTCGGCGCCAACGACAATGTGGCCGCGGTTCGTTGCCCGTGGGGCAACCCGGACCGCCGGGCCGAGGATCGCCGGCGAGCCTAGATAAACTGACCGACGTCGTCCCCGGTGGCCCACGCCCTCCGTGCGATCGGCCAGGGAGACGGATTGCGCGGTTACTTCTGCAGAATGTCGGCGACTTCCCGAAGTTGGGTGCGTACGCGCAACAGGTAGAACCCCTGCGCAGCTAAATGGCTGGGGACGAGAAAGCCGTCGCTGGCGCCATTGGCGACGATCAGCGGATCCATGGCGGCGGCGGTGTACAGGCTTTTCAGCATCTGGGGCCAGGCGTTGGTGACGTTTCTTTCTTTCAGAACGCCTTCGAAGTCGACGCCGAGTTCGCGAAGCAGCATGTAGTAGCCATAGAGCCGTCCCTTGGTGGCGTAGAAGACGTCGTCGGCCCTGAAATCGAACCAGCCGGCGTTGGACTCCATGGCGCGGGCATCAAGCGCCCCCGACAGGTTGCCGAGGTCCGGCTCGATCTGCCAAATGAAGGTTATCAAATTGTCGGCCCTTCGGTCGAAAATGGCCTTGCCATCGGCCAGTCGCTTGTTGAAGGCGACCAGCGCCTTCTCGCCGGCCACGTACTGGCGCTCGGCACTGGCCGTCGGCATAAGCGAAGTCCGAGGCTCCCAGATCCAGATCGTGCCGTCGTACTTCAGCAGCCCAACCGCCCTGTCGAGGTCGGGGTCGGCCTGACTGGAACCCCGTGTGCGCCCGAGCACATCGGTCATCGAGATGGCAAAGCGCGACATGGCATACATCAGGCCCATCTGGAAGTTGGGCATGTTGTCGAGCAGCGAGGACGGGAAGATGATCGGCGAGTTGGCCACCCATTTGGTCTTCGTCGCCTCGCGGTCGATCAGGGCGGCGGCCATCGACACGGCGCGGCTGCCCCCCTCGACCTGGTACTCGGCCGGGATCTGATAGTCGACATCGTCGTTGACCTGGTGGGCCAGCATCATGCCGACCGGATAGTAGAGCAGGAGGAACAGGACCAGGACGCCGACGATGGTCTTCCACGGCACCCGGCGCTCGGGCTGGCCGCCCAGGTCCGCCTCGCCCGACGCATTTCGCCAGCGAAACTTCGCCCGCAACCGTTCAAGAAGATCTCTCAACGACCGTCTCCTTCCCTCTCAAAACGTTGTTCTGCGTGTTCCCTCAACCACCGGCGCAGCGCCCGCACCACCCCCCGAATGCCGTCGGGGTCGCTCCAGGCGCGGGGGGCACAGGACCGTTCGCGACGCATCAGGGACAGCAGGGCCGGACCGTCGATGCTGGACGCCCCGGTGCGCTGTTGAAACAGCATGCCCATCCACGCGTATCGAGGAAACAGATGAAAATGAAGCGACGGTGTTTCCTCCCCAAAGGCGCAAACATACACCCGTTCCGGACCGGCGACCGCCCTCACCGCTTCGGCGGCAAGCGCCAGCACATCTCCCAAGCGGGATCGCTGCGCGCCGGTCAAGTCGCCCCATGCCCCCGGCTCGCCCTCGGCGGCCACGATCAAGTAGCCGGGAACGTCGACATCGGCGCAGTGGCAAATGCGGAAGTGGCCGTCATCAAAAACGGTCAGTTCCCGGTCATGCCCCATGGGATTTCCGCAAAAGCTGTCCTCCCCAAAAACCGTTCGCGCCCGCGAACGGCCGCTGCATGGTGAAATATGGCAGTTGGGATGGCGATCGCCAGTGCAAGGGACCGGCCGTCGCCCCGCGACGGGAATTCGACGGCATGGATGATCCGCTGATGACCGATGCAGAAGGTGACGAACGACGGTGGAGGTCGGGCCGCTAGGCGGGATCGGCGGAACCGGAGGGCGTCGGCTCGTCGTCAGGGCGCACGGCCGGGCCGCGCGGCCGGACGCCGCGGGCCTGCTTGTTGGCCTCGCGCAGGCGGCCGGACAGCACGATGGCCAGCGAATGGTAAAAGCGGACGGCGAGAGATGGATCGGCGTCCAGCAGGTCGTGCACCTTGCCGCCTTCGATGAACACCGCCTCCACCTCGGTGGCCGCGGTCACCGTGGCGCTGGTCGGCTCGTCGTCGACGAAGGACATTTCCCCGAAGATGGCGCCGCGGCCAAGCCGGGTCACTTCGACCGACAGGCGGCCAGGCATTTCCCTGACGGCGTCGGTACCGTTCGGCCGCTTGACCACCGTCTGGCGCACGACCTGGATGCCGTGCTCGACGCGAACCTCGCCCTTGAGCACGACATAGATGCCGTTCAGTCGGGTACCCTGGTGGATAATGACGTCGCCGGCCTTGGCGTGCACGGGGATGCCCAAATCAAGAAGGGCCTGCCGCTCGACCAGGCTCAGCTTCCTGAAGGTGGTATCGAAAACCATCGTCCATCTCCCCGGCGAAATCGTGCACCATCTCGCCCTCGCACGCAAGGCAGGCGTCCCTCGGCCCCCGGTTGGCGGCCCTGCCGATTTGGTCTACCGTGCCGACGAAGCAAAACCGCAAAGGGGTTTCGCATGTCCACGCGCCATCACCTGCCGGCCGCCGCCATCGCCGACCTGGCCGAAGTATCCTTCGTCCATCCGCTCGACGCCAATGCGGTCCGTCACACCCGCACGCTGAGCGAATCCGCCGGACTTCGCAACTTGGGCGTTCATCTGGTCAGGATCGAGCCGGGCCGGACGACCACCGAATACCATTTCCACCAGGCCGAGGAGGAGTTCCTCTACGTTCTGGCCGGCCACGGCGTCGCCGAGATCGACGGCCGGGAAACCGCCGTCGGCCCTGGCGATTTCCTGGGCTTTCCGGCCGGCGGCCCGGCCCACGCCATGCGCAACGAGGGCCCCGGGGACCTGGTCTATCTGATGGCCGGCCAGAGGCTTCCCGGCGACGTCGTGGATTATCCGCGCAAGGGAAAGCGGCTGCTCAAGGCCTTGGGCCACCGCCAGATGGTCGACCTGCCGGTGGAGGATGCCCGGTAGCCGAAGTCTCCTCTCCGCCCCCGGGGGCGGAGAGGATCAAGGTGAGGTGGGGGATTCCAGCGGCGGCCAGGCCCACCTCACCCTCCCTCTGCCCCCAATCGGGCGGAGAGGGAAAACCGGCCGGTTCAGCCTCGCCGCCAGGTGGTGCCGCCGGCGCCATCCTCCAGCAGGATGCCGTGGGCCTTCAGGTCGTCGCGGATCTGGTCGGCGCGAGCAAAGTTCTTGGCCTTGCGCGCCTCCTTTCGCTCGACGATCAGGCGCTCGATGGCGGAGTCGTCCGGCGAGACGGAGGTCGCCGGCCGCCACTTGAACCACGCCTCGGGGTCCTGGCGCAGCAGGCCGAGGACGTCGCCCCCGGCCAGCAGGCGGCCCTTGAGGGCAGCCTTTTCGTCGGCGCCGGCCGCCTTGTTGAGCGCCCCCACCGCCTCGTGCAGGTGCGAAAGGGCCAGCGGCGTGTTGAGATCGTCGGCGAGCGCGCCCAGCACCGCCGGCGGCGGCTCGGCGGGCGCCGCCTCGATGTCGGCGACGGCGCGCAGCGCGGTATAGCAGCGGTCCAGCGTCTCCTTGGCCTGCCTGACCCCATCGGCCGTCCAGTTGAGGGGCTGGCGGTAGTGGGTTTGCAGCAGGGTCAGGCGCAGGGCCTCGCCGGGGTGGTCGGCCAGCAGCTGGCGTACGGTGAAAAAGTTGCCGAGCGACTTCGACATCTTCTCGCCCTCGACCATCAGGTAGCCGTTGTGCATCCACACGCGGGCCATCATCGGGGTGTCGTGGGCGCAGCGGCTTTGCGCGATCTCGTTCTCGTGGTGGGGGAAGATGAGATCCTGGCCGCCGCCGTGGATGTCGAAGGTCTGGCCCAGGTACTGGCCGCTCATGGCCGAGCATTCGATGTGCCAGCCGGGCCGGCCGCGGCCCCACGGGGACGGCCAGCCGGGCTGGGCGTCGGTCGAGGGCTTCCACAGCACGAAGTCGGCCGGGTCCTTCTTGTTGCCGGCCACCTCGACCCGCGCCCCCTCGATGACCTCGCGGCGGTCGAGGCGCGACAGCTGCCCGTACTCGGGCATGCTGGGCACGTCGAAAAGGACGTGGCCGTCGCCGGGCGCGTAGGCGTGACCCTTGGCAATCAGCGCTTCGATCAAGACGATCATCTGCCCGATGTGGTCGGTGGCCCGGGGTTCGATGGTCGGCGGCAGCGCACCCAGGGCGCCCATGTCCTCGTGGAAGGCGTCGGCGGTGCGTGCCGTGATGACGTCGATCGGCTCGCCCGATTTCTGCGAGGCGGCGATGATCTTGTCGTCGACGTCGGTGATGTTGCGCACGTAGGTGACGTTGCCATAGAGGCGCTTCAGCAGCCGGTAGAGCACGTCGAAGACGACCACCGGCCGGGCGTTGCCGATATGGGCGAAATCATAGACGGTGGGGCCGCAGACATAGAGGCCGACCGCATCGGGCTTAAGCGAGACGAACGCCTCCTTGGCGCGGGTCAGCGTGTTGTAGAGATGAAGCGTCACGGAATCCTCGTGGTGGCAGGGGGCCGCTGGCCGATCAGCCGGGCATTGAGCTGGCGCAGGGCATCGAGGTCGAAAGCCGGCGGGAACCGCCCGAACGAAGCGAGGTCGAGGTCGGCCGCCAGGTCCGAAAGGGAGAGGGAAGGCTCGATGATCTGGCCACGCCCCAACCCCGCCAGCAGCGAATTCAGCGCCATCGCCTCGATGCCGGCGTCGCGAATCGATTCGACGGTCAAGGGGGCCAGGCGCTTGCCCAGCGGCTTGCCGGTGCCGTCGGTCAGCATCGGCAGGTGGCCGAAGGCGGGCGGGGCCGTTCCCAGGGCCTCGAACAACTGGATCTGGACGGCGGCCTTGGCGATGTGGTCGGCGCCGCGGATGACGTCGGTGACGCCGAGGTCGATGTCGTCCACCACCGAAGCCAGCAATTGCAGGCAGGTGCCGTCCGGACGCATGACCAGCGGATCGCTGAGGCCGGAAGCCTCGACCGCCTGGCGGCCCTGCACCAGGTCGTCCCACGCCATCTCGCCGGCGGCCAGGCGGAACCGCCAGCCGGGCTCGGCGGCCCCGTCCTCGGTCGCATAGACGCGGCCCGCCGCCAACAGCTGCGCGACGGCATCGCGGTAAAGATGGGTGCGTTCGGACTGGCGGGCGAAGGCGCCCCATTCCAGGCCCATCCACAGGAGATCGCGCTCGATGGCGATGGCGGCCTCGGCCGTCGCCTCCTCGGCCGCCGCCTCGTCCAGGCGCACCAGGAAGGTGCCGCCGCGAGCCTTGGCGAACAGCCCGTTGACCAGCGCCACGCGGGCGTCGCCCACGTGGGGCGGGCGCGACGGTATGGCGGCGAAGCGGACGACGGGGCTCATGCCAGATCCGTGAAGCGGTTGGTGAGCGGATAGCGGCGGTCGCGCCCGAAGGCCCGATGGGTGATCTTGACCCCCGGCGGCGCTTGGCGGCGCTTGTATTCGGCGCGGTGCAGCATGCGCCAGACGCGTCGCACGGTAGTCTCGTCGAAGCCGCCGGCGGTCATCTCGGCGATCGAGCGCTCGTCCTCGACCAGGCCGCGCAGGATGGCGTCCAGTTCGTCGTAGGGCGGCAGGGTGTCCTGGTCGGTCTGGTTGGGCTTGAGCTCGGCCGATGGCGGCTTGGTGATGACCCGTTCGGGGATGACCCGCCCGCCCGGCCCCAGGGCGCCGGCCGGCCGTTCCCGGTTGCGCCAGCGGGCCAGGGCGAAAACGGTGGTCTTGTAGACGTCCTTGAGCACCGAATAGCCGCCGCACATGTCCCCATACAGCGTGGCGTAGCCGACCGACATCTCGGACTTGTTGCCGGTGGTCAGCAGCATGTGGCCGAACTTGTTGGACAGCGCCATCAGGGTGACGGCGCGGGCGCGGGCCTGGATGTTCTCTTCGGTCTCGTCGGCCGGGCGGCCGGCGAACAGCCCCGCCAGCATGTGGCCGAAGGCCTGCATGGCCGGCTCGATGGACACGCTCTCCA
Source organism: Shumkonia mesophila (assembly GCF_026163695.1). Classification (NCBI taxonomy): domain Bacteria; kingdom Pseudomonadati; phylum Pseudomonadota; class Alphaproteobacteria; order Rhodospirillales; family Shumkoniaceae; genus Shumkonia; species Shumkonia mesophila. The sequence continues at coordinate 25,633 of NZ_JAOTID010000026.1, forward strand.
GCTTGGCCCCCAGCAGGCGGGCGGTCTCGGCGGCGTCCTCGACGCTGGCCCGCGAGGTATAGGGCGACGGCATGGCCACCAGGCGCACCCGATCGGCGCCCAGGGCGTCGACCGCGACCGCCGCGCTGAGCGCGCTGTCGATGCCGCCCGACATCCCCAGCACGATGCCGGGAAAGCCGTTCTTGTCGACGTAGTCGCGCAGGCCCGTCACCAGCGCCGCGAAGATCGCCTCCTCGCCGACCGGACGCGCCGCCACCGCCGCCGGCTCGCACACCCACACGCCGTCGCGGGCCCGCCAGCGGGTCACCGCCATCCGTTCGTCCCACGACTCCAGGCGGGCCATCACCGCGCCGGAGGCGTCGATGACGAAGGAGTCGCCGTCGAAGACCAGTTCGTCCTGGCCGCCGACCAGGTTGACGTAGGCGAGCGGCCGGCCGCTTTCGGCGGCCCTGGCGCGGGCCAGGTCGAGCCGGACGTCGGGCTTGTCGAATTCAAAGGGCGAGCCGTTGAGCACCAGCAGCAGGTCGGCCCCGCGCTCGGCCAGCGCCGCGGTGGCGGCGGCCGTCCACATGTCCTCGCAGATCAGCACGCCCAAGCGGGCGTCCCGGAAGGGAATCGGCTCGGGCAGCGGCCCAGCGGCAAACACCCGCTTTTCGTCGAACACGCCGTAGTTGGGCAGGTCGTACTTGCGCGTCACCGCGGCGATCCGTCCGCCGTCCAGCAGCAGCGCCGCATTGAACAGCCGGCCGCGCATCTGCCATGGCGCCCCCAGCAGGAAGGCCGGGCCGCCGTCGGCGGTTTCCCGGGCGAAGGCTTCGACGGCCGCCTCGACGCGGTCGATGAAGGCGGGCTTGAGCACCAGGTCCTCGGGCGGATAGCCGGCCACCAGCAGTTCGCCGCCGACCACCAGATCGGCCCCGGCGGCGGCCGCCTCGGCACGCACCGCACGGGCGCGGGCAAGGTTGCCGTCGATGTCGCCGACGGTCGGGTTGACCTGGGCCAAAGCGATGACGAGGTTCTGGTTCATGGCAGCGCGGGACTTCCGTTGCGGGCCTGATTCCGGCTGGCAACCTAGGCGGCGGCCCGGGGACTGTCAACGCCGCCATGAGGAAAGGCCGTCCGGCGGCCCGGCGGACAGGGGAATTTTCGGACCGTGAGGAAAAACGCAGCCGGGCATCTGGAATTTCTTGTATAAAGGGTTGATATAAGACACGGAATACAACGTCCCGGCGATGTCGGAGGGGGCCGGGACGCATGAAAGAAGGCAGGCGCAGGACACACGATGACCGAGAAGCCCGGAAGGGTCGACAAGGGGGTTGGGACCGGCACGTCCACCCCACGTCCCCGCAGTGGTTCCGACGTTCGTGAGCCGGCCGCGCTCGGACGCACGATCGAGCCCCTTCTCGCCCCCCGCTCGCCGCGCTCGCAGCCGGCACCCCTCAAGGCCAAGGCTCCGGCCCAGCCGCCTCGTCGCCCCGCCCCGCCGCCCGCGCCACCGGCGCCGCCCGCCGCGGCGCCAAGCCCTGTGGTGCCGCGCCCTGCGGCGCCGCGGCGGCCCGCGCCCTCGTCACTGTCGCCGGAGCGGGGCCGGGCCATCGCCGAGACGATGGTGGGATCGTTCCTGGAGCGGATGAAGGCCGAGGCGCAGCGCAAGGGCGGCACCCTGACGCTGACGGACATCGAGGCGCTGGATCTGGAATTCGAGCAAAAGACGGCGGCCCTGCAGGAGTTGCTCGAACAATCGTTCCAGAATTACCTGCGCGCCCACGCCCTGGGCAAGCGGCCGGAACGCCGCCACAGCCCGTTCGACCGCCTGATCGTCACCCCCATCGAGCACCTGTTCCCCCGCCGCGATCCGATTCCGACCAAGCCCGCGCTCTCGCGGCGCATCCTTCCCGGGTTCTTCATGGCGGTCAGCATGATGATCGGCGCCGACGCCATCGAAGACTACCGCAAGAAAGCCAAGGACATCTTCGATCGGATCGGCGCCGCGGCCGCCGGCGATGCCGGCTGGAAGCCCTTCCTCGCCGACGCCGGGGCGCAGCGGCTGCTGGCCGACTCGCTGATCGGCATGGCCGTGCATTTCGCCAATCCCGACAAGCGGGCGACCTGGTTCATGGCGGTGATCAACAACCACCTGAGCCCCCCGCACGCCGAGCCCGGCATCGCCAGCACCTGGAAACTCGGCCGGCCTGCCTATGAGCGGATGATCGACGCGCTTTTCTCCGACCTCATGGCGACGGTCGGCAACGCCAAGGCGCGCGAAGCCCTCACCCGGCGCTTCGGCCCGGAGACCTGCGCCTCGATCGTCACCATCATGAAGGGCCTGGGAGCCTGAGCGGTCTCCGCCGCGTGCAGCTCAGTCGGCGGCGTCGACGACGCCGCGCTTCTTCAGCAGGAATTCGCGGCCGACCTTGACCCGCGGCACGCCGTCGTAGGTGACGATGTCGGCGGTGGCATAGGTTTCGGTCCAGCGGTCGGGCAGGTAGGAGCCGGTGCCGATGACGTCGATGGGCGCCTCGGCATAGGCCATGACCCGGCACTTCTCGACGTTGAACCCCGACGAGCAGACGATCTTGACCTTCCCGAAGCCGGCCTGATTGAGGGCTTCGCGCACATGATACACGGCGGCGGCCGAAACGCCGGTGCCGGTGAGGTAGCGCAGCTCGGTCTCGTTGCGATAGAGCCGGAAGGCCATCGGCGCGTATTTTTCGAGCACCGCATAAGAACGCTGCGGCCCCAGCCCTTCCAGGAAACGCCCGCCGTGGGTGTCGAGGCGCACCGAGACGCGCCCCTCCGCCGCCCGGTCGGGGAAGCGCCGGCAGACTTCCAGGGCGTCGGTGATCTCGCGGCCGAAGAAGTCCGACAGGATCACCAGGTTCTCGTCGGGGAACATCTCGACGAACATCTCGGCGGCGCGCAGCGTCGAACCGGCATAGCCGATCAGCCCGTGCGGCATGGTGCCCAGGCCCTGCTTGAGGCCGAAATAGGGTGCCGTGGCATCATTCGACGTGCCGATGAAGCCGACCGCCCCCTTGTCGCGCTTGGCCGCCTCGGAACCGACCGCCGCGGCGTAGGCCATCAGTTCCTCCATCTCGATGCCGGCGCAGTGGCGGGCATCCATGGCGATGAAGGCGCTCTTCGGCAGGTCGCACGACATGGTGTAGGCGTTGTAGGCGGCGACGCAGCAGGCTCCCAGCTTTTGCAGATAGAGCGTCTCGAGGTCGACCAAGTGGTAGAACGAACCGGTCAAGTAGACCAGCGGCTCGCCGGCCCCCACCCAGTCGCCTTCCTGATAGTTGAGCTCGATCTGGAACTCGACCCCACGCTCGCGGGCCATGCGTTTCAGCCATTCGACCATCGGACGCGGCGTGAAGATGATGGGACGGCGCATGAAGATGGCATAGGTCACCGTCTTGTCGCCGAAACGGCCGATGGTGGCCTTGGTCTTCAGGAAGTAGCGATCGGTCCAGCGCGAGATTTCGTCGGCGCTGGGACCGCTGACCGCGGCAAGCGGTTTGTCGTACATGGCCGTTAGCTCCCCAGCCCTCAGGAACCGGCAACGGCCCGATGGCGCTGCTTGCTCCGCTCTTCCTTCAGCATCTCGGCGAGCAGGAAGGCCAGTTCCAGGGCTTGCTTGGCGTTGAGGCGCGGATCGCAATGGGTGTGGTAGCGGCTGCCGAGAAGCTCGTCGGTGATCGCCTGGGCGCCGCCGACGCATTCGGTGACGTCCTGTCCGGTCAGTTCGAAATGGACACCGCCGGCATGGGTTCCCTCGGCCTTGTGCACCGCGAAGAAGCCCAGGACCTCGGCCAGGATGCGGTCGAAATGCCGGGTCTTGAAGCCGGTCGTGCTTTTCACGGTATTGCCGTGCATGGGATCGCACGCCCACACCACCACCCGTCCGGCCCGCTTGACGGCGCGCACCAAGGGCGGCAGCAGGCGCTCCACGGCATCGGCGCCGAAGCGCGTGATGATGGTCAACCGCCCCGGCTCGTTGGCGGGGTTCAGCCGGTCGCACAGGCGCAACAGGTCGTCGGGCGTGGCGTTCGGCCCGATCTTGGCGCCCAGCGGATTGCCGACGCCGCGCAGGAATTCGACATGGGCGCCGTCGGCGTCGCGGGTCCGCTCGCCGACCCACAGCATGTGGGCCGAGGTGTCGTACCAGTCGCCGGTGGTGGAATCGACGCGGGTCATCGCCTGCTCGTAGTTGAGCAGCAGCGCCTCGTGCGAGGTGAAGAAATCGGTTTCGCGGATCTGCGGCGTCGTCTCGCTGGTCAATCCGCAGGCGGCCATGAAGGCCAGCGTCTCGTCCAGACGGTTGGCCATGTCCTGGTAGCGGGCGCCGGCCGGACTGTCGGCGACGAAGCCCAGGTTCCATTGGTGCACCTTGTGGAGATCGGCGTAACCGCCCTGGGCGAAAGCCCGAAGCAGGTTCAGCGTGGCCGCCGACTGGAAGTACGATTGGGCCAGCCGCTCGGGGTCGGCGGCGCGGGCCTCGGGCGTGAACTCCATGGCGTTGACCGAGTCGCCGCGATAGGCCGGCAGCGTCACGCCGTCGATGGTTTCGTTGTCGGCCGAGCGCGGCTTGGCGAACTGCCCGGCCAGGCGGCCGACCTTGACCACCGGGCAGGCCGCCCCATAGGTCAGCACCACCGACATCTGCAGCAGCACGCGGAACAGGTCGCGGATATTGTTGGGATGGAATTCGGCAAAGCTCTCGGCGCAGTCACCGCCCTGCAGCAGGAAACCGTGGCCGTTGGCGACGTCGGCCAGCACCGCCTTCAGCCGTCGGGCCTCGCCGGCGAAGACCAGTGGCGGATAGCGCTGCAGGCGCGCCTCCACCTCGGCCACCGCCTCGGGGCGGGGATACACCGGAACCTGCTTGACGGGCTTTTGCCGCCAGCTCGACGGGGTCCACTTCTCGGCCATTCCTGAACTCGGCATCGCAAGGGTTTTTAAGAAAGGACCTGAGGCTATACGCCGGTATATAGGAATTTTCCAGGGGGCTGTGCCAAAAAATCGCGCTTCCCCCCGACGGTTCGCTCAGGCGTCGGTCTCCGGGCGCTTGGTGCGCATGGTGACGAATTCCTCGGCCGCCGTGGGGTGGATGCCGACGGTGGCGTCGAACTGCCCCTTGGTCGCCCCGCACTTCAAGGCGACGGCCAGCCCCTGGATGATTTCGGGAGCGTCGGGACCGACCATGTGGCAGCCCAGCACGCGGTCGCTGGCACGGTCCACCACCAGCTTCATCATGGTGCCTTCGTCGCGCCCGGTCAGCGTGTGCTTCAGCGGCTTGAAGCGCGAGATGTAGACGTCGACGTCCCCCCGCGCCCGGGCCTCCGCCTCGTTCAGGCCGACGGTGCCGATGGGCGGCTGGCTGAACACCGCCGACGGAACGTTTTCGTAGCTCATGCGCACCGGATGGGCCTTGAACTCGGTTTCGACGAAGGCGTGCGCCTCGGCGATGGCGACCGGCGTCAGGTTCATGCGGTCGGTGCAGTCGCCGATCGCGAAGATGCCGGGAACCGAGCTGCGGCTCCACTCGTCCACGGCGACGGCCTTGCGGTCGTTCAGCTTGACGCCGGCATCCTCCAGTCCGAGGCCGGACGTGTTGGGATGGCGGCCGGTGGCGTACATGACGAGATCGGTTTCCATCACCTCCCGCCCCGAAAGCACCAGCGAATAGCCGCCGGGGGCCTTCTCGATGGAGCGCACCACGGTTTCGCGGCAGATCGTGATGCCCTTGGCCTCCATCGCCTTGGCCAGCGACTGGCAGATGTCCTCGTCGAAGCCGCGCAGCAGGTTGGCGGCACGAATGACGATGGTCACCTCGACGCCCAGCGCGGCGAAGATGCCGGCGAACTCGACGGCGATGTAGCCGCCGCCGACGATGACGACGCGGCGGGGCATTTGCATGAGGTCGAGGGCCTCGTTGGAGGTGATGGCGTACTCGATGCCCGGGATCTTCGGCAGCGTCGGCTTGCTGCCGGTGGCGACGAGGATGCGCTCGGCGGTCAGGGCCCTGCCGTCGACCTCGATGGTATGGGCATCGGCCAGCACGCCCTTGCCCTCGACGAGTTCCACCTTGCTGTCGCGCAGGATGCGCCGGTAGATGCCCTCCAGCCGCTCGAGCTCGTGGTTCTTGGCGGAAATGAGCGACGACCAGTCGAAGGTGGTGGGCCCGAGGGTCCAGCCGTAACCGCGCGCGTCCTCGAAGTCCTCGGCGAAGTGGGCGCCGTAGACCAGAAGCTTCTTGGGTATGCAGCCGCGCATCACGCAGGTGCCGCCGACGCGCGCCTTCTCGACGACGGCGACGCGGGCGCCGAGACTGCCGGCCAACCGGCTGGCCCTGACGCCGCCCGAACCGGCGCCGAGCGTGATCAGATCGAAGTCGAACTTCGGCATGGATGAACTCCCCCGCCCGTCAGGCCCGCTCGATTCCGCCCATGCACAGGTACTTGATCTCGAGGAAGTCGTCGAGGCCGTATTTGGAGCCCTCGCGGCCGACGCCGGATTCCTTGACGCCGCCGAACGGCGCCTCGGCCGTCGACATCAGGCCGGTGTTGATGCCGACCAGGCCGTATTCCAGGGCTTCGGCCACCCGCCACACGCGGCCGACGTCGCGGCTGTAGAAATAGGCGGCCAGGCCGAACTCGGTGGCGTTGGCAAGGCGCACGGCCTCGTCTTCGGTGCGGAAGCGGAACAGCGGCGCCACCGGCCCGAAGGTTTCCTCGCGGGCCACCGCCATCTTGGGCGTCACGTCGGCCATGACGGTCGGCTCGAAGAACGAGCCGCCGAGGGCGTGACGGCGGCCGCCGACCAGGACCCGCGCCCCCTTGGAGAGCGCGTCGGCGATGTGCTCCTCGACCTTCTCGACCGCCGCCATGTCGATGAGCGGGCCCTGCTCGGCCCCCGCCTCCAGCCCGTTGGCGACCTTGAG